>WJJT01000016.1 GCA_014729555.1 Candidatus Woesearchaeota archaeon | reverse complement strand
TCTGAATACAGCGCCAGGAATTAATGCCATAAAATGTGTTTTTATAACAGACACCCTCGCCCCGAATAGACTTCTTGCACCAAGTACACACTTTTATGGCGCTATGCCTGCAAACAAGCCGATAGCCCTGCTTTTCTAATTCTTTTTTTCTTAATCCTGAAATCATACAAAAATAAATCAGGGATAGGTTTAAAAAGATTGGGTTATTTGCGCAGTATATGGAATTCAAAAAACTAATTGAAGAAGTAGAATCAACAAAAGAATTCAAGGACTGGAAAGAAAAACACCCAGACTTCTATCTTGTGCATGCATTTGTAATGAAAAACCAGGACAATCAAGAAGTGTGGCAGATAGGGTATTATGACAAAAAAACAAACAAAATGGAAATAATAGTGAAACAAGGAGACAAGATGGAATTTGCACCTGCACAAGAGATACTAAAAGCAAGCCAGGAAATACTGCCGCTAAAACCAGAAGAAGTGAAAACAGAGCCAAGCAAGGCAATAGAGATTGCAATGGAATGCATCAAGGAAAACTATCCAAAAGAGCCAATACTAAAGAACTTCTTCATTATTCAGCACCTTGAAGGAGCAACAATATACAACATAACATACGTAGCCCAGACCTTTAAAACAATCAATGTAAAAATCTCTGCTATCGACGGCAAAATCATCAAGCACTCATGCGAAAAACTCGCAGACTTTTCTTAAGTAGTGACATCACGCCTTGGGAATATAGTTTTACAGTTATATTTTCGCTTTACAATTTATTTAAATATAAGCTATGTTTTCTAAAATAATGAAACTGCGCGGAGAAACAGAGGTGTAAAAGGGGTGTTCTAAAAAGAGGTGAAAAAGATGGTCGTAAGCTATAAAGAAGGAAGAAAAAACAGGCCATTAGGCGATTTTATTGTTCTGGCAGAGAGCGAGGAAGAATACTCTGATGAAGACTTCTTTGCCTGATTTCTATAATTAAGCCTAGAAAAGCTTATATATCATTTGCTGTCCACCACATATAGGGGGTAGTAAGATGAATAAAGAGGATGTTCTAAACGAGGTGAAAAACCTAGATTGGCCTATAGAGTTCAAAGAGAAGCTAGTAGTGGGAGACATAAACAGCAATGTAGGAATAACAACACTCTGGACCTTTCCAGACATGGTGTATGATACACTGGAAAAAGAAAAATACGCAGTAATAGGCAATTACTATGACAGGCAGAACGGTGTATCACCCTTATTAAGAAACTGCCTGGCAAACCCCAACTTAAGATACATATTCATTCTTGGTTCTGACAAATCAGGCTCAAAAGAAGTCTTACTGAATTTCTTTGAAAAAGGAATAGATGAAAACAGTAAAATAATAGATACAGAAGTAACAATAGAAAAAGAAATTCCAGCAGAAGAATTGAATAAATTAAGAGAGCATGTAAAAGTCTTTGATGTAACTAATGAAGTTACCAATGACATGCTGAATGATTCTGCAAGAATAACAGCCATACTGAAACAAAAAATAGCAGAATTAGAGCCATTAGCGCCATATGACAAGCCAAAAACCTTTCCAAAACCAAAACTAAAGGTAAATACCTGGCCGTCTGAGTTAATTGCACTGACTGCAAGAGGAAAAACAGTAGGAGAAGTCTGGCTTGAGATGATAAATAAAATCAGCAAATTCGGGCCTGTAACAAAAATGAAAACCAAAGATTCTTTCCATGTGAAAGAACTCATTAATTTTGTGGCAGTAGTGGAAGAAGAAGACCCAGACAATCCAAAAATGTATCCTTTTTTCAGATTCAATGAAGAAGAGATAAAACCATATTATGATGAAATCTGCACAGCAAAAATACCAGAAGGAACAGTTTATACTTATGGCTCAAGACTGCGCGCTTGGGTTGGAAAAGATAATGAGAAAATAGACCAGATCCAGGATCTAATAGATTACTTAAAACAAGACATTTACAGGACAAGCGGGCTGGCATCAACATGGATTGTGGATTTTGAGCTTTTAAGAAGACTGAAAAACAAAGACAAGAACAGCCCCTGCGTAGTGCTTGTGCACGCAATGTATCAAGAAGGCAAGCTTCACCTGACTGCATTCATAAGAAGCAATGACATGTTCAGAGGATGGCCGTTAAATGCATTTGGACTAAGGAAGCTACAGCAAATAATAGCACAAGGCCTGGGAGTAGAGATGGGCAAACTAGTCACAATAAGCGGAAGCGCGCACATCTATGAAGACTGCTGGGAAGATGCCAAAAAAATATCTGAGAAGTATTTAAAACAGACAAGATGCCAGTATGACCAAAGAGGGTATTACATAATCGAGGTAAAAGACGGAGAAATCTTTGTAGACCACCACTCTCCTGACAGCAAAAGACTTGGACAATTTCATGGCAAGACCGCGCTCGAGCTGACAGATACCTTGGCTTTGCATCATGCAGCATCAGACCCTTATCATTACATGTATCTTGGCAGGGAATTACAAAAAGCAGAGTTTGCACTAAAGAACGGGCTGAATTATGTACAAGACAGAGAGCTGAAAAATGCCTGAGCCAAAACACAGACCAAGCTGGGATGAATACTTCATAGTTCTTGCAAAAGTAGCAGCAACACGCTCAACATGCTTATCAAGACCAACAGGGGCAGTGATAGTTCTAAACAAGCAAGTATTGACAACAGGATACAATGGCTCAATGCCAGGAATGCCAAACTGCTCTGACGAAGGAAAATGCTTCAGAAGATGCATGAATGTGTCAGATGCTGAAAAAAACCATTATGCAAGAAATGTTCATGCAGAAGCAAATGCAATAGCAAGAGCAGCAAGAAAAGGCATACCAATCCAAGGGGCCACGCTCTATGTTACATTATTTCCCTGCTACACCTGCCTGAAACTACTGGTTGCAGCCGGAATAAAAGAGTTAGTATATGAAATGGATTATGAAACACTTGACAGGAAAAGAGACCAGCACTGGAGACAAGAGGCAGAAAAAGCAGGACTTATGATTAGAAAAATAGAGCTTGCAGATGCAACAAAGAAAACAGTTACAGAATATGTTAATTCTATCACATCTGCAAGAAACCTTGAAAGTGAATAAAAAATGCTTGAACAAAAAGACTATGTAACACTACTGAACGATGCACTGCGAAGAAATGAGACTGTGTTGATAGCATGCAACTGCAGCATAAGATACTCAGGAAGAGCAGAGAGCTTTCTGGAAGACGGAGACAGAGTAATCATAATAAAATCAGACAACACGCTCTTAGTACACCAGCCCTCTGGAAATAACCCAATAAATTATATGAAGCAAAATACAACGCATAATTTAGTTTTAGCAGGCAATAAAATGGTGCTGCAGTCAAGAAACCTTGCACAAAAAGAAAACATGGACATAACAATCAACAAAATGTATTTCTTTAACTCACAAAAGCTGGAAGACGGCAGGTCAATAGTCATATCAGGAACAGAGGCAGACATGGCAGACATGCTATACAAGAATCCTGAACTAGTTGAAAAAGGATTTATGCCAGTATCAAAAGAAGAACAGACAAAATACGGATTCATAGACGTTCTTGGAATAGACAAAGACGGCATGCTGGCAGTAGTTGAATGCAAGAGATACTGTGCAGACCTGGGTGCTGTAACACAATTAAGAAGATATGTAGAAAGATTAATGGTCTCAAAAGGAATTTCAAAAGTACGCGGGATAATTGCAGCCCCAAAAATAACACCAAATGCACAAAAAATGCTGGAAGACTGGGGATATTCATTTGTATCTGTAAAGCCTCCTAAGTATCTTGAGGATTTTAACAAAAAGCAGAGCAGGTTAGATAATTTTTAATTCCTCAAAATTAGTCTTAGGCAGGCGTGATGCATTCTGGCAATTAATTATTGTCTTGCTGTTGAAATCAAGAATCAAATAACCAGCATCAAGATACTGTTTGTTCTTCAGGAGCTTCTTGAATTCTTTTGGATTATTGATTGCTTTGATTATTTCTCTGTAGTGAAGTTTAGTGTGATAGAAATCAGAGCCCTTGACCAGGATAATATTTATTTCTGACATACAAATATCATTGATTTTATTCTTTATATGTGTTTGCAAAAAAAATCCGGAGAAGTTGCAAAGAAATCAGAGGATTTTCAAGACTTTTTCCTTGCTTGCCAGACCACTCTTGATTAACACCTGCTTTTTCAGAAGTTTTGAGAAGAACTTAATGACCTCAAGATTCGCCCTGCCTTTCTCTGCCTGAGCAGAAATAGCAACCTTAACAGCATTTCTGGATTTATCATAGCCAAGAATCTCATTCTTTTTAGCATTAGGTTTTACAACAATCTTCAAAGAATTATTTTTGATATAATCTTTAATATTCATGACTGGTCACGCCAGATGTGCTTGCACTTTTCACACTCATAAAAACGAGTAGGAGGCTCATCCCCTGCACGCATCTGCTTTTCCCAGGAACGTGCCTTCTTGTGCTTGCACTTTGGGCATTCTTCCTCAACCAAAGGCCGGGTCTCTATTTTTTCAACAACCTCAACACAATCATCCTTTGCCCTGCACTTCTCAGAAATCACAGTGCCTTTAGCATCTATCTTGTGCCCGCATTTAGGGCATGCCAAGTAAGTCTTTGCATTAATTTTTTTAGGCATCATGATGCCGCCGCACTTTTCACAAAACAACATCTTACATCAACCCTATTATCTTTAGCAATTCCACAAAACCAATCTTAATCCAGCCAAGCAAAGGAACTCTCCAGACAGCCTTTCCAATGGCCTGCTCTTTTGTAACAAAATTCTCAAAATCAGCAGAAGCACAATTATTATCTCCCTTTGTTTGATAAGTAACCTGCTCACCCTGTTTTTTTACAGACAAAACCCTGTGAATAATCGGATCAGGCCTGCCAGGAGCCATAAAAGTCAAAACATCACCAATAGCAATATTCTTTGGGCTGTACAAAATCATAATATCCCCTTTATTAAAACCGCTGGTAAAAGGAAAATCCAGAAATTCTTCCCTGCTAATTCCTGATTTTTCAAGAATCACTCCCTGACTTAGTTTAGTATCACACTCAGAAGTTGCACAACAACTGGGCTCTGACCACCATTCATCAAAACCAACAGGATGCTCCATGCTGCTGGAGACAACAGCAACAATAGGGTGGCTTGTTCCCAAAGCAAAGCCAAGCCCAGGATAAACCAAAAATTTGATTATGATAAAAGCAAGAAAAACATTAACAATCCAGCTCAGCCAGCTGTCCTCTACCCAGATAAAATGCCACACCGCCTTAAGGAACTTCTTTATCTCCATAAAAGTATAATTGGCGCGAATTGTTTAAAAAGGTTTCTTTTTGACAAAGTTTTATATATGCAGCGGGGTAGTGTGTATTACCATGGTAGCAAGAATAGAGGAAAAAGGGCCAAAGTATTTTGAGGGCAAACTTCAGCTCAGGAACCCGACTCCTGAAGTAGTCAATTATGTGCGCAAGAAAATAGCGCAAGACAAGCATGTCTGGATTGCAAAAGAAGAGAAAGCAAAGAATGGAATAGATTTATGGTTGTCATCAAACAAATTCCTGCTTGACCTTGGAAAAAAATTAAAGAAAAGATTTGCAGGCATACTAAAAACCAGCAAAAAACTGCACACACAGCACAAGATAACAAGCAAATTGTTATATAGGGTAACAGTGCTTTTCAGGTGCCTTGATTTCAGAAAAGGAGACATAATCGAAGTGAATGGAGAAAAGCTGAAAGTGATGGATATAAGCAAGCAGGTAATGGTAAAAAACCTTTCAACAGGAAAAAAAGAACGATGGAAACCAGAAGTGCTTGAAAGATATGTTAGGTAGATCTTTCTTTCTTATAAGACTGCACTATTTTCTTTAACAAATCCCTGCTTTTTCTTGCTTCCTCAAACCTGCCTTTGTTGACAAAAGCAAACAATTCTGTCTCTTGAAACTCTCCAAGATCCTGTGCATTAACAAAAACAAAACCCAAATCAAGAAATTTCGTGGGAATGTCCTTTTTGTGGATGATTATTTCAACCAAACCCTTTAATTCTGCAAGAGTCTTCTTGCTGAACTCTGCAGGATCCTCAACAAGCAAGACATTACCCTTATGAATAATATCCTGCTTTGACTGAAACTCAGACCAGCCAAGATTCTTCAGCTTCTTAACAACCAATTTAGTACTTATTTCAGAGAGGATTTTATTAAAGTTAGAAAGCCCTGCGGCTTTTTCCTTTATTTCCTTATCTTTTTTAGCAATCTCCTTGTTCAGGATTTCAATTTTTTTGTCTTTCTGCTCAAGGCGCTCATCCGGCTTTGTTTTAGGCTCTTTTTTAACAGGCTTTTTTTCAGCTTTCTTTAGCTTATCTGAAAGCAGCCTGTTCTGCTGTTTAAGAATCTTATTATCCTGCTCAGATTTCTTGAGCTCATTATACAATTCAATAAAGTCTTTTTCTGCCAGCTTCTTCTGCTCAACAGCCTTCTTTATAATTCTTGTCTCTTTTTTATCAGGCTCTGCAAGCAAATCAAGAGCTCCTGAGATACTCACACCTTTCTTAACTACTAACTCCTTGACGTTATTACTTAATTCTTTTTTTCCCCTGGCTTCAAGAAACTTGTCCACTCTTCTGAAAAGGCCTTCTACACGATTATAAGCAAAAACAGCAGAAGCAAGAGCATCCATCTCATGATTATTCTTAAAACCAAAGCCTTTTGTGAGCTTTCTTTTTTCATCAATCCTTATATCATCTGGCGGAGAGAATAATTTAGCACTCACCTGCACAGCAAACCTTTCAACATAAGCAGGAACCTTTGCCTTGTCACAACCAACACAAGCAGGAATACCCATAGAAGTCACTTTTGCAATAAGGGCGTCAACACTCAATTCTTTAGCAGAATGCAATCCAATAATATTGCCATCAACATCAAGCAAGGCATAAGCAGTTGTTGTTCCAGGATCAATGCCAACAACAAGCAAGGGCTTTTCCTTCATCTTAAGGTAATTATGTTGCCCCTGCCTTTTTTAATCTTTTTAATTTTGCCCTTGTGCTCAAGCTCTGAAACCATCAAAGAAACCTTTGCCTCTGACTGCGGGAAATTTTTCCTTATATTTTTTTGAGTTGTCCTGCCGCCCTCTTTCTTGATGAAAGCAACAAGCTCCTTAAGGTCTTTCTCAAGATCTTCTTCTTTCTTAATTTCCTTAATCTCATTGATTTCTTCTTTTAACTTGGACTCAAGCTTTTTTTTATACCCTAAAATGACAGCAATAAGAATGACCAGCACAACAAGAAAACCAAGGAAATAATACCAGGAATAACCTGGCTCTTCTGTGTAAGAAGTTCCAATGTTTAAATCAGACTCATCAAGAAGCTCTACCTCTTCACTGAAATCAGGAAACAATATCAAATCAATATTATAGCTGCCATCATCTTTTATAATAACAGATTCCTCAGCAACACCCTGCCCGTGCTTGGCAGTAATATTGTATTCACCAACAGGCACATCAAAAAAATACGTGCTGTTTTTTGAAACAAAAGACTGCTTAGGAGTTGTGTCAATCTCTACAACAGCATTCTTAACAGTATTTAATTCAATATCATAGATAGTGCCTTCAATACTGGCTGCAAAAACCATGCTTGGTGCCAGTATAAGCAATATTGGCAAGATAAGGGCTCTAAACTTCATATTCAACACTCTAGAGGGTTGCTGTTTAAAAAAGTTTTGTAAAGTAAGAAAAGCGTGTTTAGGCCTTTGTAAAGTTTAAAAAGCCCAAATAAAGCTTTAAATTTTGCCTTTGAAAAGTGTCTTTATAAATAAAATGTGCCTTATATGTCCTGCAAACACAAAAAACGGCTATCTTTGCGTGTGCGAGAGGCGATATGCCTGCGCACACCTTTTTTATTTTTTAGCCAGGGACTGTGTTTAGGAGGAAAACAAAATGAAGAAATTATTTGCATTGTTTGTGATGACTATTTTTTTGATAAGCTTAGTACCAGCTGCGTTTGCAATACAAGAAAATAATGCAGACAACATAACTGCACAAGACAAGCAAGTGCGTGCAAAGAAAATAAAGCCAATGCAGGCCAAGGCAAGAGTAAAGAACATAAGAGAAAACATCAGAGAAAAACACGTCAAATTAAGAGAGCGCTACCAGAAAAACAAGGAATTAGTGAGAGAAAAGCTGACAAAAGCAAAAGAAAGAAGAAAAGTTGCAATACAGCACCACCAAGAAGCAAAACAAAAAATAAACGCAAGAAAAGCACAGCTTGCAGGATGCAAGGACAACAACAGCACAGAGTGCGTGAATGCAAGAAAAGAAACAAGAGTGCAAACAAAAAGATACCTGACAAACATTGCAGAACACATACTTGCAATGATTGCAAAAACAAAAGACAGAGTAAAGAAATCTAACATAGAAGATGAAGAAAAAAGCGGCCTGATAACAAAGCTTGATGAGGAAGCAGAGGAGATTGCAGGTGCAATGGATACGCTTGAAGAGCTAGGAGAGGACAGCACAAAAGAGGAATTCAAGGAAGTCACAAAAATAATCCGAGAATCCTGGAAAGACCTAAGATTAATCATCAAGAAAGGTGTAGGCAAGGCTGCAAACGGAAAAATACATGCAATCAGCGTGCGCCTTGGAAACCTGCAAAGAAAGCTTCACAAAATAATGGACAGACTAGAGGATGCAGGAAAAGACACATCAACTGCAGAGCCTTACATAGAGACCTTTGATGAAAAACTTGAAGAAGCAAAAAATCACAGAGACCGGGCAAGAGCACTATACAAAGAAGGCAAAGTAGATGAAGCTGCAAAAGCAACAGAAGAGGCACACACTGCCTTAAGAGAAGCACACAAAGCACTAAAAAATTTTGTCAGGGCACTAAAAGCAATAAAAGGCGGAGAAAAAGCCCTGAAAGGAGAGGAAACAGACAAAGCTTCTGTAAATGATGACGAATCTGAAGAAACTCCTGTTGAGAAGGCAGAAGACATCGGGGAGTCACCAGAAGAAGATGATGAAGATATGGAAGATGACGAAGAAGACGCTGACGAAGAGGGTGATGATGACTCTGATGAGGAAGGCAACCAAACTGCCTAAATTTTATTTTTTTTTATTTTTAAGTAGAAAAGTTTAAATAGCGAACAATAAAATCTGCAATACGGTGAAACACATGAAAAGAACTTTGATTATCTTAGGGATTTTGCTTGCAGCACTGATGTTAGTTGTTGCCTGCGCTCCAAAAGAGATTGAGAAAGCTCCAGCAAAAAAAGAAGCTCCTACAAAAGAAGAAGCAAAAGAAACAATAAAGAAAGAAGAAGTCAAAAAAGAAAAAATCAAGAAAGAAGAAGTTAAAGAACCAGGAACAGGCACAACTGCAGAAGAAGACATCACAGCAGTTGACAAAGAAGTCACAGAAATAGGCGACATAGCAGAAGACCTCAACATGAGCGACCTTGAAGAGCTGGACAAAGATCTCCAAGAGCTGGAAAGCCTGGAAATTTAGAAAGGTTTTATATATTTTAATTCTATTTTTTTAGTTTATGATACAAATAGCTGGAGACTACAAAGAAGGAGGAGGACAGATAGTCAGAACCGCGCTTGCATTTTCAACAATAACACAAATCCCTTTCACTGTTGACAATATCCGCCAGGGAAGAAAAGACGCAGGGCTAAAGCCGCAGCACTTGTTCTGCATAAAAGGCCTGGAGCAGCTATGTGGGGCAAAAGCAGAAGGAGCAGAAATTGGTTCTAGCAAACTTAAATACGCGCCTGGCAAGATAAAAGGGAAAACAGTCACGGCCGACATAGGAACAGCAGGCTCAATCACGCTATTAATGCAGGCCCTATTATTGCCCTGCTTTTTTGCAGACAAACAAATAAAGCTAAAACTGACAGGAGGCACAAATGTCAAATGGTCCATGCCAATAGAGTATTTTCAGGAAGTGTTTGTGCCGCACATAAGCAAATTCTGCGAAAAAATAAATGTAAAACCAATCAAAAGAGGATATTTTCCAAAAGGGGGGGGAGAAGTGGAGATAACAATAAAGCCAAAATTCAGGCTCTCTGACTATCCAGACTTCAAGACATTCTTAGAAGAGATAAGGAAACAGGATCTTGGCATTAACAGCACAGAACAGCATAACCTGATACAGATAAAAGGGGTTTCGCACGCCTCAAAACACCTTGAAAAGGCAGAAGTGGCTGACAGGCAGGCAAAAGCAGCAAAATTTCTGCTGAACAAATACGAAGTTCCAGTAAACATAAGAGCAGAATACTGTGACACACACTCAGCAGGCTCTGGAATAACACTATGGGCAGTATTCTCAAAAAACAAAGAAGACCTTGACCTGAAAAACCCAATAATCCTTGGAGCAGACGCGCTTGGGGAGAGAGGAAAACCAAGCGAGAAAGTAGGGGAAGAGGCAGCAAGAGACTTAATCAAGCAAATAGAATCAAAATCACCCATAGACCAGCACCTTGCAGATAATCTAATACCTTGGATGGCATTATTCTGCCCAAGTAAAATAAAAGCAAGCGAAATAACAGAACACACAATAACAAACATTTATGTCGTAGAGCAATTCCTTGGAAAAATATTTGAGATAAACAAAGAAAAAAGGACAGTCTCAGCCAAGCTCAGCTAACTTAATGCTTGCCTTGATATACTTTAAATCATAATCAAAAGGTTTTCTTTCCTCTTTTTTTAATTTTAATTTGTCCATCAAGACCTCTGCCTCTGCAACACGCCGTATAGCAGAATTAATATTGCCAGAAATAATACCCTGCCTTGCCTGGTCAATCTTTTCATGAATCGCAGGAAATTTTTCCTCATGCACAGGACCAATGTGTTCTGCAGTCTTTAATTCTGCCTTCAGGTAGTCCTCAAAAGCATCTTCTTTCATTGCACGAAGGTCTTCTAATTCCTGCTCACGCTCCTCAAGAAGCTCAACACCCCTGTGCAGGCCGCGCTCACGCTTCTTAAGCTCTTTTTCTTTTCTTGAAAGCCTTTTCTTGATAGGCCTTGCCAGCCTTGCATCCTCCATCAATCTTGCCTCTTCTTTTTTAATCTGTTTCTTTAATTTGAAATACCTGTTCTCAAGCTCAGGAAGACTCTCTTTTAGCTCCTTAACCCTGGAAATCTTGCGCTTCTGCTGCTCAAGCTTTTTCTTTTCCTTTTCAACATAACGCAGAAGCTTGGCAGCAACACGCTCTTTGTCAGCAATACTTTTCTTTTCCTTTTCAAATTTATCCTGCGCCTTCTTAAATTCTTTTTTGGTTTTTTCAAGCTTCTTTAC
>WJJT01000015.1 GCA_014729555.1 Candidatus Woesearchaeota archaeon | reverse complement strand
TTATTGTGTGCTTCTGTCCTTTATACTCAACTTCTACCTCTCCTTCTCCTACAAGTATCTCGTTCATGTCAACACCAAAGTCTGTTCCTCTTACAGTTGCCACTGTTGTTGGTGTTTCTATGCTTAGCCCTTCTACTCCTGCAAGCCCTGTGAACTTGTTCCATGTTGAGCCTGCTGGCTGTTCTGCTTTTAGGTGTGTTTTTGCAAGGTCTTTTATGAATATCTCTGTCTCTGCCTCCATGCTTATTATCACGCTTTCATGAAGCACAACAGCTGCTTCTGAATCTGCTTCTGTCTTTACCTTATCATTTAGCTCTAAGTCCATGCCGTCTGCTGCATTAACCCATCCAGCTCCATGGTCTACTTTTACATCTCCTTTGTAGATGTTAAGGAATGCTTCAACAGTTGGGCTTCCTGTTATCTTGAAATACCCGAATACTAAGATTATTATTAAAACTGCAATTATGCCTATTATTGCGTATTTTATGTTGCTTTTTTGTTTTTTTGCCAAGTTTTCACCCCATATGCTAATGTTGCCTGTTTAGTTCTATTTTATATATAAATTAATCGCTTTGATAGCAAATTGCGAAATTGTGCTTTCTAATTGCAATTTGTTATTTAACGAATCTCGCAAATGTATTCTATTTACCGAGATTCGTTTTCAGAAATCTTTGCTGCTTTTTCAATAACTGCTGGATTAAATTCTTTTGTGATTCTGCTTTCCAGCACTCTGTTATTTGTTATTAACCGCACTCTTTCATGAAGTTCTTTTCCTGAGTATGCTGCTGGAGACAGCCCAAGGCTTATTTTCCATATTCCATAATCTCCTGAAAAGATGTGTTTTGCGTGTTTTTCATTTAATTGCACATACACATCATCAGGGGGGTATGGCTGTTTTTTTGACGCGTCAAAATGTGCAGCCACAATGCTGAATGGTATTAAGTAAAGTGATTGCAGTGTAAGCGCAGCATAGAGTCTTCTCTCTGTTGAGTATGTTCTGCCCATGTTTACTTTTGTAGATGTGTTGTGAAATACAAATGCATAGAATCTTCTTGCATTTACTGTTGTATCAAACTTTGTTAATTGCTTTCCTTTTATGACCCCTCCATTGTTGTATGCAGATGTTTTTACCTCAACAAAAAAAGCGCCGTCTTTTGATTTTTGGTCAGTGAGGTTGTTATCCTCTGTTTCTATAAGGTTGAATGCGTCCTTGACTATTGCTTCCCCCCAGATCTGGACCACGCGTCTTGGGTCATATGGTTTTGCAACTTTTTCTTCAAGGGCATTCTGTATTGTTGACTCTGCCCACTTCCTGCACACCCCTGCAGTGTCTGTTAGAAAATACCTTCTGTTCTTTTCCAAAACCTTGTTTTTCAGCCCTTCAATACCGTCTTCAGAAAAATGCCCTTCTATGTCTGAATTGAATATTTCTTCGTCTTTCTCTATTATTTCCTGCAAAGTCATTCCTTTCTGCCCGAACTTTGCAAGTATTGATGTAAAAGCGGCTCTCGCAAATATGTCCCACATGATTTTGAAAAGAATTGTATTTGTTTTATATATTTAGTGGTTTGGTCCCCAAATCTTCTGAAAACCGCAGCAAATACCCGTCTGGGTCCATTACCAGGAACTCCTTGTTGCCTATTAATTCCTTATCTTTTCTGTACCAGTTTTCCATAGGCGCTTTTTTCAGGGGATATTTGTGTTTTTTAAGAGAATCAAGGATTGGCTGTATCTTTTTTGCCTCAATCTGGAAGTTTATGCCTCTTCCAAATGGTTTTTCCAGTTTTCCTGTGTGCCAGTCAGAATCCTTATTTTGTTCTATCATTATTTGTGCTCCTTGAAAAGACAAGAATGCGAATTTATCTTCCTCTCTTTGGTATTCTGTCTTGAATCCAAGTATTTTTGTGTAGAATTCAAGGCTTTTCTTGATGTCAGATACAGTTAGTTCAGGAATTAGTTTGTTGAATTTCATCAGAACTTCTTTTTCTCTTCCTTCCCTGTCTTCATGTCTTTTACTGTGAACTGTTTTGCTTTGACTTCATCTGGCCCTACTACAATTACTTTTTTTGCACTGATTGAATTAGCATAATCAAATTGTTTTTTTAGTTTCCTGCCCATCAGGTCAGTATCCACTTTATACTTTTTTCTTAGTTTTTGCGCTAATTTAAGCGCGTCTGGCCTTACGTCATCACTGACAATAGCAATAAAGTAGTCTGGCTCGAGTTCTGGCTCTGGCAGTTTGTTGCATTCTTTCAAGACAAGTGTTGTTACAGCCTCACCTATTGCAAAGCCTGTTGCAGGGCATTTTTCTCCTCCAAAGAGTTCTACCATCTGGTCATACCTGCCTCCTCCTGCCATGCTCCTGAATTTTTCCTGCTTGTCAAAAACCTCAAACACTGTTCCTGTGTAATACGCTAAACCGCGTGCTACTGACAAGTCCAGCACAACATATCTTTCATCCACAAGACTGCATATGTTTACCATTTCTGTTATTCCTGCTTTTGTCTCTTCAGGAATGTCTGCAAAATGTTTTCTTATTTCTTTCAGCACTTTGCTTGGCTTGCCATTGAATTGTATTGCATGCCTGATTCTTTGTATTTTGAAGTTATCTAATCCTAAGTCAAGCAGTTCCTGCTCAAATTCTTCGTCTGTTAATTTGTTTTTTTTGTCTATCACTCTTGTGACTTCTTCTAATTGTTCTTTCTTGATTGCTGTCAGCAGTATTCCTTCAAGTAATTTCCTGTTGTTTATCTTGATGAAAAAGTCTTTGTCAGTAAGCCCTAGTCCTTTCATTATGTCTATTATTAAATTAAGTAATTCTGCGTCTGCCTCTGGCCTGTCTGAGCCAAACATTTCCACGCTTAATTGTGAGAATTCCCTTAATCTTCCTTTTTGCGGTGCTTCATACCTCCACATTGGGCCTATTGAGAACCATTTTACTGGTTTTACCAGCTCTTTTTGTCTTGATACAAACATTCTTGTTATTGGAACTGTGAGGTCAAACCTGAGGCCCAGCTCTTCAGAGCCTCTTTTTTCTATCATGAATATCTGCTGTTTTATTTCCTCTCCTGATTTTGCAGAGAGTATTGCAAATGATTCCATTGCAGGCGTGTCTACCTCTAGATAACCGTATCTTGTTGCTACATCCCTGAATACATTGAATATCTTTTGCTGCACTGCCTTTTGTTCAGCATAATAGTCTTCCATTCCTTTAGGAGCTTGATATCTCATTTTATGTTCCTCTTTCATGTTTTTCTTTATAAATGTTTCTTAGGAGCTCATAGTAAAACCTGCATCCCTCTTCAAGAGCTTTGATGCTCACTTGCTCGTTTTCAGAGTGCTCTGTCCCGCTTTTGCCAGGACCTATCACAACTGCAGGTCCTTTTTTTGCCCAAAAATACAGTTCAGTAAAGCCCAGACCTCCTGTTGTTGATGTCTGCATCTTGAGCTGTTTGAAGACTTTCTTGATTAGTTCCAGGTCTCCTTGAAATATATATGGTTCAAAATCATTTATGATTTCGATCTCTAAATCTAATTTCTTGATTTTATCCAGCAAATCAATGTCTTGTGGCGCAACTCGTATGCATACTTTTGCCTCGGCATAGTCTGGAACCACGTTTATTGCACTTCCTCCCTTGACCAGTCCTATGTTTATCACTGTCTTTCCTTTGAGAGGAATGCTTTTTACTGCATTGACTGCTTTGATCAGTTTTGTTATTGCACACTCTCCTCTCTCCGGCTCTGCAGAGTGTGCTGATTTTCCTCTTGAAATTAATTTGAATTCCAGCAATCCGCTTTGTGAAGTTCTTATCTTCATGTCAGTTGCTTCGCATATCACTATGAGTTTTGCAGGCTCAACCTCTTTCATCAGTTCTTTCACTCCACAAAAATCCAGTTCCTCTCCTATGTCTAGCATTAATGCAAAGTCTTCTATGCCTTCGTCAGCTGCTTTTTCAGCTGCGATGATCAATGCAGCTAAAGGTCCTTTTGCATCTAATGCTCCTCTTCCATAAAGAGTGTCTCCTTCAATCTTCACAGGCAGTTTGCCAGGAACAGTGTCAATGTGTATGTTGAATATGATCTCTGGTTTTCCTTTTGTTGCTATTATGTTGAATCTTTTGCCTTCAACAAACTGTTTTTTGACAGTAAGTCTCTTCTTAAGTCTTTGATAGAGGAATTCCCCTATTTGGTCTTCCTGGCCAGATGGGGAAGGTATCTCTGCCATTTGTTTTGCTAGCTCTGCTATTTTCATGTTTTCACCCTCATATAAACTCGGTTTGGAAATCCTGGGTCATTGATACCCATTTCCTTGAAGCCTAATTTCCTGAATAATGCTATTGATGCAGGGTTTCTCTCATCAGTCCGTAGGGCTGCCTCTTCAAGCCCTTGTGCTTTGGCAGACTTTAAGAATGCCTGTCCCAGCCTTGTTCCAGCACCTCTCAGCCTTCTGTCTCCTCGCACAGCTATCTCATCCATGTATAGCGTGCCTGGACTTATCTTTCCTTCAAGAAAAGGAAATTTCTCAAAAGGCAGCTTATATCCCCAGGTAAAGCCTGCAATACCTGCACTATTCTCTGCAACCAGAACTGCTTTATTTTGCTGTGACAGCGCAAACTCCAGGTCCTGAATTATATCTTCAGAGCTCCAGAAATCTATTAGCTCTAATGGAGAATCGCATTTCTTACAAATATCTCTTGCTCTCGCACTCTCTTTTATCCCATACTCAACTTCACATGCAGAACACTTCTTGAACTCATCCCAAGGCGGCTCTGCAAAAGCAGATTTATACACTGCTATGACTTGGTCTATATCGCTCTTTTTATATGGCCGTATGAATACAACCAGCACTTTGTGCCTTGGCCTCTGTTTCTTTTCTCATTTTGTTTGCCTCTGTGTCTTTGTTAATTCCTTGTTTTGGTCCTTCAGGCATATAGTGTTACATATGCAGGTTGACTATCCATAATGTGCATACTCAAGCTCTGCTTGACTATCTGTCTGAAAGACTTCATCTTGCAGAAAACACAAATCATATGTGTTAAGGGCGGCAGGCGGGAAATTCGACTTGGCGTCGAAATCCTTGTCGCTTTCAGCGTCAAGTAATCGAACCCGCTCCATAAGATCCACAGTCTTATATTCTGCCATTAAACTACTGCCGCCATAAAGAGTTTTAGAACTAACAATGAATACAATCACTTTTTAATATAGAGTTGGGACTAGAAAAATCACGATCAATGATGAATACAATCAACTCGTTTCATTGTAAAAGGCAATAATAGTCTATCATATATAAATGTTTTGTTTTCCTTACCTTCCAGTAACAATAAACCCCAAGCTTTATAAAGAATCATCTTCTTATCCTATATAATCACATTTACGGGGGAATGACAAAATGAAGAGAAAACAAGGATTTGTAAGAAAAACAGCAGTTAATGCTACAATGGGAATTGCAGCACTGGCAGCATTGGTGTTTGGCGGATGTGCAAAAGATGATGATGCAGCATTGCAGGATACAGTAACACCGCCTGGAGTCACTGTTTCTGATTCAACACGTTTAGAGCTTAATGAGTCTTTATTTGAGCATTATGGCACACTTACAAAGGATAAATTTCCTCATCTTCTTCAGGATTCTGTTATGACAGAGCAGGACAGTGGTAATTCTCAGACAAAGCCAAGCAGGTCTTTTGGTGATTTTGGCTCCTGGGGAGATAGCGATGATAACTGGTCTGGTTTTGGTGATATTCCTACTGGTTCTGATTTCCGTAAATTACAGACATACCAGCCTCCGTCGGTTCAGGCAACACAAAGGCTTGATTTTGGAACACTTACCCCTAGATTTGCAAAAGACAACCTGGGAAACCTTGGTGTTTTTCTTCATGCAGCACACGACGATGTTCTTTACACTCTTAACTGGAATTTCAAAGACGGATTTACATCAAGGGTTGACTCTAATGGAAACCTTGTTGACATGGTTCAGGAGCAGTTGAACATTGGTGGAAAAAACTACACAGTCACAAAGGCAGAGACCCACTGGATGGGTGGTGAGATTGACGAGGTTCAGTTAGAGCTTATGACTGGAAAGGTTACAGCTGCATTGAATGTCGGAGACTCCATGATTCTTGGTGTTGATGGTGTTGATTATGAGGTTACTCTTGTAAGCACAACCAACACTGCAAGCGGGTATAGTGCTAAATGGCAGGTCAATGGAGAGATTACAGAGAATCTTGATATTGGCGAGCTTGATACCCTGGTTAATGGCCAGTTCATCGGCACTTCTAATGCAGGTGATGGAAGCGCGGCATTCAGTCTTGGTGCTCATAAGGTAAGCATTACAGAGTCAAATGTTAATGATGATGATTATTCTGCAACTGTGCGTGGAAATGGTATTTTTGGCCAGTTTCTTGAGAATACAGATGCAAGGGCAAAAATCCTTGCTTCTTTGAGTGAAGACGGTACTCAGATGACTCTTAATGAGATAGCATACAGGTTGCTTGCTAACTCTGTCACAGACACAGACATATTAGTTCCAGCTACAGAAGCTCTTTCAGATCATTTGGACAATCCAGGAGCAAATCTACTAGAAGTTGGCTTTAATGGACTTGCTCCAAAGAGAGACGATGGCAAAGGAAACATGCTTGACAGGCTTTATTCAAGCATGGAATTCAATTATGCAACAACTGCAGCAGGCAGTTCCTATGCTTTGACTTTTACAAACAAAGAAGGCAGCACATACACTGATGTGGACTTCATAGAAAATGTCGGAACTTCTGCAACAGACAGGGTTTTAGAACAAAAACTGGTCATGACAGAAGCTTCAAGTGAGACAGACTACAATCTCCATTCTGGTGATACCTTTGTCTTGACTACAGAGCTGGGAAGAACATTTGTTGTTCAATACAATGGTCTAAGCGGTGATGCGACAAATGGTTATAAAATAGAGTGGAGGGATTGCTCAGGCACAGTATCAGCAGAAGCTAGTGTTGATCCAAATACAGGACAAGCAAATATCATTAAAGGCGGAATAAATTTCCCAGCATATGTGGATCTTGCTACTGGCGACATGGCTGTTGACCAGAATGGTGATGGAGAGTTTGACGGAGCAGACATACCTATAATTGACCAGTATGGTGCAAAAATCACTGTTCCATCAGCCGCACAGCATGCAGTAACAGCTAATGTAAGCACCTCTGCTGACAAGATTGACGGCAGTTCTGTTGATGAGGTTGTTGATCTTGAGTTTTGTATGGCAGGCTCTGGAATGGATGTTACATTGCCTGCTGTTCCCAGGATGCATGAAGGCATTGGGCAATGGAAAGGCCAGTCAAGATATGGTGTCTTGGCAGCAATATCCAACAACTACAGGGATGTTTCTCTGAATTATCCAGAGATTCAGGAAGAACCAGTTGCATTGCTTTTAGAAAGAGGCAATTAAACTTCTTTCATTGCTTTTTCAATCTGTTCAGAAGTCCAGCCTTGCGCTGACAAGTCTTCTTTTATTTCTTTTTCAGTTTCTCCGTCATCTATGCAGTTTGCAATATATTCGTGGAGTGTTTTTGTAGGCTCTTTTTGCGCTTTTTTGTGGATTATCAGTCCTGTTACAAGAATCAATAATATTCCGTTAAAGCCCAGTAATGCGATGATGTAAGCGCCCAGGTTGCTGCTTTTTTTCTTTACTTCTGGCTCTGCTACTGCTTTTGCGTTTTTTATTTCATGTATTGACTTTCGCAGCTCTGACAATTCCCCGTTTATTGCATTCAGCTGCACAGCATGCCCTGTTGCTTTTGTGCCCTGCTGCATGCCAGACTTCATCTGCTCTAAGTCCTCAATCTTTTGCTGCATCTCAATAAGCTTTGTGTCAAGTTCCTCTACCTGTACACCCATTTTTTCTGCAAGGTCTTCTATTAGAAGTATGTGCACATTATCTCCCAGGAAATTTGTTTTTCTGGGTATTCTTGGCAGTTCATCGCCCACAGTTGTGTCGCGCTCTATGCTTGGCAGATCTTCAGCACACACAAAACTAGCAAGTAACACTGTTATCAGTATGATTAGCACCCTCTTTTTCATTATATCTTGATTTTAGCATAACTTATATTTAAACTTTACTTTGCTTTGATACAAAAATTTATATACAGCACTATCTATTTCTCTCGTATGAAAATAAAATGGTTTGGCCATGCCAGTTTTGAGTTAAAGACAGGAAATAATGTTATCTATATTGATCCTTACAAAGGTGAGTCTTCAGAATACAAGGACAAGGCAGATATTATTCTTGTCTCAAGATGGCATTACAGTAATTGCAGGTTAGAATTAATCAAAAAGGTCAGGCAGGAAAACACAGTTATCCTTGCTCCAAGGGATGTTGTTTCTCATACAGCAGGCATTACTGCAGAGGCTGGCAAGCCCTGGGACCTGACAGAGGATATTCGTGTTACTCCTGTTGATTCTTACACTATTAACAGGCCTGAGTCTCATCCTAAAGGCACTGGTTTTGGCTACTTGATTGAGGCTGAGAAAAAGACAATATATTATGCTGGTGATTCCAGCTTTACTCCTGAAATGGCTAAAGTCAAGGCAGACATTGTCATCCTGCCTGTTGGAGGAACTTTTGTCATGGACCCTCGGGAGGCTGCAAAAGCTGCTGAGATAATCAATCCAAAACTGGCAATTCCCTCTCACTGGGGCTCTTTGTTCGGCTCAAGAGACGATGCAAACTGGTTCAAGGAGTTGTTAGAGGCGAAAAACATAAAAGTTCTTATTTTAGAAATAGGAAAAGAAGTTAATTTAGATTAGCCAAAAATCGCTTTGCCAGCTGCAATAGGATCTTCTGGAGGCTTCATCAGCATTCCTCCTATTCTTCCTTGAGAAAAAGTTGCTTTGCCAGTCAATAATACGATTTCTTCTGGCGTTGCTCTGCGTACATTAGGAGGGTCTTGTTTTTCAAAGAAAAAATTCTCAAACTCTGCTTCAATAGAAACATCTTTAGACATTTGTTTTAGTATTTCAGAATCAATTCTTGCGACATACAGTTCTCCTTTCTTACCCATAAATCTAAATGCATAATACGGATTTGTGCTCCACCACCTGCCTACTCTTTTTTTTTAGGTTTGGTTGATTTACTCCTCTATACAACAAGACTTCTGCCATATCCATAAAACTCTTCATCCTGATATAAATATTTTGTGGTAAACCAAGCCAAACATTTATAAATATCTTATTCTCCCGTACTCGTATAAAACATAACCTAGTTAGGAGGAAAATAAAATGGTTGAAACAGAACTTGAAAAACAATTGAGATTTGTAAAAAATGCAATCTATGACAAGGAACGTGGTCTAGCCAAAGTTGTGACTGTTGGTCCTGGTGGTTGGGATTTACCTCAAAATCAAGTAGGCAAAGCACTTCACAGTCTTATTACAATATCTGTCGCAGTAGAGAAACTTATTGAAGAAAATATAAAGCTGCAAGCAAGAATTGATGCACTAGAACGTAAGAAATGAAAAAACACATAGGCGGTCAGGCAGTGATTGAAGGGGTTATGATGAAGTCAGACTCTAAAGTGGCTGTTTCTGTAAGGAAAAAAAAGAAAATAATCACAAAGAAAATGCGCTACAAGCCCATATCCAATAAATACAAGATACTGACAATACCTATAGTGCGGGGTTTTGTTAATCTTATTGAGATGATGGTTTTGGGCATGAAGGCTTTGACTTGGTCTGCTAACCAGCAGGCTGACAAGAAAGAGGAAAAACTGTCTAAAAAAGAGCTTGGCTTGACTTTTTTCATTGCTACTGTTGCTACAATTTTGATCTTTATTGTTGCTCCTTATTATCTCACAAAATTGTTTATCAAGCAGGCAAATCTTTTGTTTAACCTGATTGACGGTGTTTTTAGAATAATCATTTTCTTTCTGTATCTTATAATCATTGGCTTTATGGCTGACATGAAGGAGATTTTTCGTTATCATGGTGCAGAGCACAAGACAGTTAATTGTTATGAAGCAGGCAAAAAACTCACTCCTGAGAATGCCAAGAAATACCCTAAAGAGCATATTCGCTGCGGAACAAGTTTATTGGTTATTGTTATTGTGGTAAGTATTCTGCTATTCTCTTTAATCAAGGATCCTAGATGGTATGTCAACATTCCTTTGAGGATTTTGTTCATTCCATTGATTGCAGGCATTGGTTATGAGGCTGTAAGGATTGCATCAAGGTTCAAGGATAATATCATAACAAAAATCATAATTGCTCCAGGAATCTGGACACAAAAACTCACAACTAAAGAGCCTTCCTTAAAACAGTTAGAGGTGGCTATTAAGGCCCTGAATACTGTAAAATGAGTCTCAAATCAAAAGGCATAAAGGTTTTGGCAGTAATCTGCGCAGTAGTCCTCATATTAGGGCTTGTTTTTGTTGCAGCAGGATACATATCCTGGAAGCTGTTCTGGGTTATTGTTATTGGAACTGCAATTATGGCTTACATCGTGATACCATGGCTGAGAAAGAAGTAGAACTCTTGAAAATCCTGAGCAATGCGTTTAATGAGGCACTTAAGGGTGCTGATTTAGAAGCAGAGGCTCTTAAGATGGCAGAGGCTCTGGGAGAGGATGATTTGTCTGTAAAGCTCAAGATGCTTGAAGCCCAGGAAAGATTCATCTCTGCACAGATGCTTGTTAAGGAGCAGGCAGAAGTGGAATTCAATGATTTATTGAATAAAGTTACTGGTGATTTTGATTTGTTAAGGAATCAGGTTAATAATCTCTGTGCTTCTGTTTTTGATGAACTTAAGACGAACCGGCAGGCAGTGATTGATTCAAAAAAGTATGCAAGAGCAAAAGGCATTGAATTGATTGAAAAGCTTCAGAAAGAGTTATAAGAACTCAAATTCCCCTTCTTTGAATGTTCTTTCGCAGAACCTGCATTTTATTTTAAGGGGTTTGTCGCTTAGTTTTATGAAGTGTGTTTTTTTGTAGGGCTCTTGGTTTGTTATGCATCCTGTGTTTGGGCATTTTACAAGGTTTTTTATTTCGTCTGATATTGTGATTGGTATTTTCTCGACTATTTCAAAGCCTTTTATCCGCATCACTGTCGCTCCTGGCGCGACCATTGCTATCTTGTTGAGTTCTTCATTGCTCAGGTCTCCTTTCACTATTTTTATGAAGTCTTTTCTTCCTAATTTGTTGCTTCTGCAGTTTATTCCGTTGTAGAACTCAAACCTGTCGTGAAGGTGCAGCATCCTCACTATCCTGCTGCTTGCCATTTTTGGTATGTGGTCTATTACAATGCCGTTCTCTATTTTCTGGACCATTAGTCCTTTGTTTTCTGCCATTTTGCGCCTAAAAGCATGCCTAATAATGCCATCCTTGTGATAACCCCGTTTTTTGCCTGCTCAAAATAGTGTGCATATGGAGTGTCATCCACTGACTTGTTGATCTCATTCACTCTTGGTAATGGATGCAGGACTTTCATGTTGGGCCTGACATTTTTCAGCATTCCTGCGTCAAGCATGTACACGTTTTTTACTTTTTGGTATTCGTTTTCGTCTGCAAACCTCTCTCTTTGTATTCTTGTCATGTAGAGTATGTCTGCCTTGTCAAGCACGTCCTGTATCTGTCCGTGTTCAGAGTAATTTTTCAGTTCTTCTGTTAAATGCTCTGGTATCTTGAGTGACTCCGGCGATACAAGAAATATCCTGCAGTTGAATTTATTGAGCGCCTGTGCAAGCGAGTGCACTGTTCTTCCGTATTTCAGGTCTCCCACTAGCGCAACATTAAGATTGAATAAGCTGCCGTGTATTTTCTTTATAGTATAAAGGTCTAATAATGTCTGTGTTGGGTGCTGGTTTTTGCCGTCTCCTGCATTTATCACAGGTATTTTTGCGACTTCTGATGCGAGTTTTGCGCTTCCGTCTTTATTGTGCCTCATCACGATCAAGTCAGTGTATCCGTCATACATTTTTATTGTGTCGTGCAGTGATTCTCCTTTTTTTCCTGATGTTGATTCTGCACTGTCAAATCCTATTGCATTTGCACCCATTCTTGCTATTGCTGTCTTAAAGCTGTCTCTTGTTCTTGTGCTTGGCTCGTAGAACAGGCAGGCTATCACTTTTCCTTTTAATAATTCAAGCTGTTTCTCTCTTTCAAGTGCCTCAAGCTCTTCTGCTTTCTGAAGGATTTCATTTATTTCCTCTGATGACAATTCGCTTATAGAAATTATGTCTTTTTTGTCCATCAAAAACAAGATTTATGTTAAGTCATTTATATGCATTTGTAGCATTATAAGGATATAGTAAAAACTATATTTTCTGGAAAACATAAAGCTCTCCATATTTCTTGTAAAACTGGTAGTATTTTTTTAGCGTCTCAAATGCAGCTTTTTTCTCAAGGCCGGATTCTTTCATTATGCTTTCAAAAGAGCGTCTTACATCTGCATTCATCTCATGCTTCTGGAATTCTTCATATGTTTGTATTTCCTTAAAAAAGCCGGTTGGGTCATCATCAAACCATATCTTTTTTAGCATACCGGGAAATTCAGGGTCATCTTCTCTTTTTGTGGCTCCCAGCAAGGTGCAGCCAGTGATTCTGTCTCTTATGGAATAAGTGTTGTTTGATATTACATATGCTTTATTTACCAGCATTTCTATGCATTTGTGCAGTTTTGCAGGCCCGTTGTGCGTATAGATTACATCAAATTCCCCTGCATTCTCAAGTGTCTCTATGTCTGTTGTAAGTGTCCTAAAGCCCTGTTCCTGAAGCACCCTTGTCCTGCAGGGGTTGCTGTCAACAAATAGTATGTTATCTCTTGGCCATACTCTTGCAGGTGTTGTGTCTTCTCCAGAGCAGGCATACAACACTCTGGGCGATTCTAGATTAAATCTTTCAGCAATCACTAAAAGGCTTTCAACAGCTTCTTGATAATCCATGTGCTTGTGTATCAAAACTGGATATTTAAAGCTTCATGAGGAAAAATTTTTATAGAACACACCCTAAATACCCTGAAACGGAGGTGAAAGTTAATGAATCCAAAGATTATCGGTGGAGTTCAGCTTGTTTGCGGGCTTTTGGCTATCCTGCTGGGCTTTCTGGACATGACGTTTTTTGCAATGCTGTTGCTTGGAGTTGCCTTTATTGTGACTGGAATTGATAAGTTTACAGCTCCAGGAGGTGCTGCTCCAGCTGCTGCACCAAGACGGGCTGCATATCAGCAGGCTCAGAGACCAAGAGCAAGGGCGCCGCCTGCTTATTAAGATGGAATTATTGGGTGTGCCGATAGAATACTGGGAATGGCTATTGGCTACACTGATACTTTTTCTTATACTTCGTTATTTAATCAAGAAAAAAAAGCTTAAATTAACATAGCTGCAATCTTTCCAACAAGGTAAGATGCAACTATTACCACAAATGTCAGGAACACGTGTTCTGCTATTACTTTGTATGGCTTTATTTTTGTCTTTACACCAAGGTCATAGCTGTATATTACTATCAGGAACAGGCCCCACCCTATTGACAGGTATATTGCTGTCAATAAGTCAAATAACAGGAATGGCACCACAAATATTATTGCAAAAAAGAACTTGAACAAGAATGTTGCTATTGTAACCTCCCATATTTGTTTTGTAGTTTTCTTGTAGGTTGCTTCTTCAGAGATGTGTATGCCCATTGCATCTGACAATGAGTCTGCTATTGCTATTACAAGTATTCCTGCAATCACTGCAAGTCTTGAGCCAGTGCTTACATCAAGCCCTACTATAAGCCCGAGTGTTGTTATCACTCCTGATGTTAGCCCGAATCCAAGTCCTTTTCTTATCTGCGCGTTCATTCTAGTGAATTGAGCTTTTCCAGCGGGTGTGTGCAGAGTGCCTCTATGCAGTTAAGTATTTCTGCCTCTATTTTCTCTCCTACCTGCGGGCTGAATCCTACTATGTTTTTCTCGCCTATGAATATTGAGGGCACTCCTCCTGCTTTCTTGCCGTATGCTTTTGCCATTTTCTGGAACAGTTTCCTGTTTGTGCTGTTCCTGTACACTTCATGCTGCACCACTTCAAGCTGGGGATATTTTGGTTTTATTTCCTCAATCCATTTGTTCAGGTTTGTGCAGTGGGGGCATCCTTTGCCGTAGAACTCATATATCACTACTTCCTGTTCCTCTATCTGCGGCGGCTGTTGTGCTGTGCATGATATAAGGAGCAAAGAGCACAATACCAGTAAAGCGATTATTGTTTTTCTCATATCCGTTATTTTTTAATATTTAGTATTTAAATGTTATCCTGCTCTCACCATCATTGCCCCGCATTTTAAGCATTTTCTTTCTATGCAGGGTATTCCTCTTTGGTGAGGCACTCTTGCATTGCATTTTGGGCAAACGCATTCCCCGCTTGGCCCTGCTGCTTTGCCGCCCATTCTTCCTTTGCCCTCTTCTGGGCCCATTCCTCTTCTCAGGCCTCTTCCAGGGCCTCTTGGTGCTGCCATTTTGTATTCCCCTCCTTGGATTCTTATTGCCTTGCTGTTCACAAGTGCATCTGCTGTTTTTTTTCTTGCAGATGCAAGTATTCTCTGCAGTGTTGGCTGTGATATTTTCATTTTTTTTGCAGCCTCTTTCTGGCTGATTTCCTCAAGGTCGCACAGCCGTATTGCCTCAAGTTCGTCTATTGTGAGGATTGATTCCTCTAGTTCTGCCAGCCTGATTCCTGCTGGCTTGAAGTGTGTTATTCCTTTCCAGTATCTTACTCTTCTTCTTAGCCTTGGTCTTGGCATCTATGCTTCCTCCAGCGCCTCTTTTACTGTCTTGTTGTAGGCAATCTTGTATTTTATTTTTTTCTCGTCCAGGAATGCTGTCATGTTTGGCCCGAATTTTCCGCTTATCACAAGCTCTACCCCTTTGTTTGCAAACATCTGCGCAACACCTATGCCTGCTCCTCCGCCTCCATGCTGGAAAGGGTTTGAGATTGTCTCAATCAATTTCTTGTCCTCATATATCAGGTAGAATTCTGCTCTTCCTGACACAGGGCTTACTTGCGCGCTTTCATCTTTTCCGCTTGACGCGATTGCTATTTTCATTTTCTGGCCTCCATTATTTTTTCAACTATTATTCCTTGTATCACTGACATTATTATCATCACTATTGTAAGTATTATTGTGTATGTAAGTCCAAAATAGAATATCAGTAATGGCAGTAATGCTGGTTTTATTGCCCTGTTGTAAAGGAACGCGGCTATCAAGCCGTTTCTTGTTCCGTGCTTCTGCAGTTCATTCAGTAATGGATACCACATGTAGATTGGTCCTGTTGATATTATCCCTCCGATTATTGCCATGAGCCACCCTTTTGCTCCAGAGCTTTTTCCGAGGTATTTGTAGACATGTTTTGGTTTTACGTAATAATTTAGCACTGCTAAAAGCGCAAATACAAGAAGGAACACCCACCATATCTTCAGGAATATTCCTCCCAGGAACTTTAGGCTTGGCAGTACTGCTTCTGGTTTTATTATTCCTGCAATTATGTAAACAGCAATAACAATTAGCAGAAAGTACCATCCTGTCCTGCTTTTTTCGCTTTTTCTCATATTATCCCCATTATTGCTGTTGTGATTATTGCTACTATGATTGAAAACAAGAATGCTGCTATGTTTCTTGTTATTGCGAATCTTTTTCCTAATAGTATTGATTCTGCTGGAAGCTGCACTATCCCCACTGTTACCCATGCTACAACAAATGCAGTTACTGCAGTGAGGCTTATTCCTTGTGTTAAGAGTTCTCCTCCTATTACATAGCTTGTTATCGGGTTTCCAGCCAAGACACTTCCTATTGCGCTTCCTATGAAAGAGTCCAGTATTGCGTTCTTGAAGAACAGGTAGCTGTATGTTGCTTTAGGAATTAAAGTATTGGCCAAAGAGACCAGGAGCATTGCTCCCAGAAGAATTGGAAAGCTTCTCCATATGGCTTTAGCTGCCTTGAATACTGCCTGTTTTGGCGTATTTTCTGCAAGCATTGCCTCACCTACTTTTCAAGCTCTTTCAGCTTTTGCTTTATGTATTCCAGTTCTTCTTTTAAAACTTTTTGCTCTTGTTCTATTGCTTTTGCTTCGTCTTCCATCATTGCTCTTTGTTCTTCTTTTGTTGGCTCTGCTTGCGGTTCCCACACTTGTTCTGCATATTCAGGTGCATAGCCTTGTCTCCTGAAGCCAAAAAGCCCTCTTCCAAATCCTCTGCCAAAGAATCCTCTGCCAAAGCCAAATCCTCTTCCGCGGCCCATTCCTCTTCCAAATCCGCGGCCTCTTCCTCTTCCGCCTCTTGGCATTCCTCTTGTAAAGCCAGGGCTGTCATATCCTGCGCAATATCCTGCACCTCTTCCAGTCATTGAACCCATTCCATCTGGTCCTGTTCCATCTCCATAAGGCATTTTTTTCACCCCTCAAACCGGCTCTTCATGGTCGATTTGAATCATTATTCAATATCTAATAATGAATTATAATTCATTATACTATATAAAGGTTCCGTTTTTGTGGGTAAAATTCCAGAAATCAAGCCAACCCAGTGAAATAACCCCTACAGAGCCTGCTGCCGCAGTTGCAAGGTATTTTATCTCCTTCTGCCTCTGTTTTGTCATAATCCACTGTTATTTCCTCTCCTGATGCAATTTCACGAAGTGCATAAAGCACTGTTTTGCCTAAATCTATTGCAGAATTAGGCTCGCAGGAGTGGTTTACCCATTTAAGCACTTTTTCATCAAAAACATAGAGGCCATCACCAATATGTGCTGCTCCAGGAGTATTATGAAAAAATATAATATCTATGGGAATCTTATAAAATTCCTCTCCTTCTGTTATTTGCCTATCAGCAAATATCCCCAATCCATGAATCTTGCTCTTTTGCTTTATCATGCAGAAAAATAGAAGTTAGCACCTTAAAAAAGTAGATATATACAATATAAACAAAAATAAAAAAATTATTCAGCAGATTCTTCTTTTGGAGCCTCTTCAGAGCCGCCAACAACCTCAAGCTGCCCAAACCTTCCTGAGGAGACCTGCAGTTTGCCTTGATAGTCCTGTGCCCATCCTTTTGTTATCTTGATGGTATCCCCGACATTGACTTTGTCGACGTCTGCCTGCCAGAGTGTCACAGTAACTTTTCCTGTGTCATCCTCTGCAGTGCAGTTGCACATCTTCAGTGTTCCGCCGCGGACATCTTTTGGCTCTTCTTTCTCAACTATCTTAAGCGTTATTTCATCAACCTGTGTCTTGTCTTTCAGATCACTTACTTTCATATTATCAACCTCACTATACTGTTTTTAGTTAGTGTAAGGCGCTCATTTAAAACATTTTCCCTTTTAGCAGTGCTGCCTTGCAAAGCATAGCAAAATTTATATAACCCATTAGAAAATCTATCTGCATGAAAAAGAGGACAAGAAAAAGATTAGAGGTTTTCCTGGAGTTCTTGATTTTTGGTATTGTTCTTGGCATTACAGAGGATCTTTTGGCTATCTGGTTTGCCACTGATGCGCATATTACCTGGCATTTGTTTGTTATTGTTCTTGCAATAACAATCCCTTTTGCAATTATTGGTGAGTTGATCGTTGATAATATCAAGTGGTTTGGCTGGATTAGGAAACAGGCAAAAAATGGCGCAAAACATTTAAAGTAAACATGTTTTTTGGTTTTTTATGGAAAATAACAACGCAGAATTCTCAATGACCACTGAGATTGACTTAGGTGAAGATGTTTACCTGGATGATTCTCCTGAATTGCGTCTTGCTAAAGAGGCTATGAACAGGGGTGCTATGCAGAAATTATACGAGCTTCACAAGCTTATAAAGTTTCTAAAGGACAGGCCTATGAAGAATGTTGTTGAGATCGGCACTGCTGCCGGCGGAACATTTTATGTCTTGTGCCAGTGTGCTCCTAATGATGCAAAGATTGTCAGTATTGACCTGCCTGGCGGGGCTTTTGGAGGTGGTTATGAATTAGAAGATACCCGCTTGTTCAGGAGGTATGGTAAATTAGGCCAGAAGCTGTTTTTCATGCGCGAGGATTCTCATGATGAAAACACTAAAACAGTCCTGATGAGCCATTTGGATGACAAGCCTATAGATGTCTTGTTCATTGACGGTGACCATTCTTATGAAGGTGTTAAGAAAGACTTTGAATTGTACGAGCCTGTGGTTGCTAAAGGCGGTATTATAATCTTCCATGACATCTGTAAGCACGCAACTGCTCCAGAGTGCCAGGTTGACAGGTTCTGGAATGAGATAAAGGATAAGTATGAGCATAAAGAAATAATTGATCCAGATGATGATGAATGGGGTGGTATGGGGATATTGATAAAAAATTAGCACCAGTGCCTTTTTCTTTGCTCTTTTGCCCCAAGCACCCTGAGATATGATACTTCATACCTGTGCATTACAGGAAGCATGTTGAGTGTTTTGTCTTTGAACATTTTGTTTCACCTCTTTGCTTTGAAAGTAAAGCCCTTATAAATACACTGTGAAAGGCTGTTACAGGCCCTTATATCACAAGATTTAAAAAGGGAAAAAAGGCCGTTGTTAATGTAATTTCTTGAATCCATGTATTTCCTCTTTTATTCTCAGCCAAATCAAGAAATCAATCTCAGATTCCTTTAATCCAAGTCTATTTGTGAGCTCTTTGTTCAGGTAGTGCATTATATCACCTCTATATGGCCCTATAGACATCCATTTATTAATACCCTGTGAAATGCTTGTACAGGCAAAAATATCACAAGCTTTATAAAGCAAAATCTTCTGTATCCTCTGTATGGTAACTCAAGTCATGTTTGCGCCTGATTGGTTTGCGTCAAAGGATATTTTCATTCACGGCTTTAATGTACTTGTTTTATTGCTTATTGCAGCATTCAGCCTCAGGTCTTATTTTTTTAAAAAGCAGGAGAACAAGAGTTACTTGTTTTTTGCTGTTTCATTCATTCTTTTGGCTGTCTCTTTTCTCTGGAGGATGGTCACAGATATTACAGTCATTTATGAGATTATCAAGGTCAAGCAGGTTGGTATTTTAGATGTGACCTTCAAAACAATTTACACTGAAAAGGTCTTGTTTGTTGCAGGGCATTTGGCGCATTACCTGTTCCTGCTTCTGGGACTATATATCCTGTATGTGGTATTGAACAGAAAGTCTACAATGAATCACTTGTTTATATTATACTTCATAATCATAACCACTATTTTCAGTAATTTTAGTTATTTCATTTTTCACCTGACTGCCTTGGTGATGCTGATGGGCATTGCTTACAGGTATTATTTGATTTACAAGTCAAACAAGAGAAAATCAACAAAACTGCTTTTCATAAGTTTCTGTGTCCTGGCCCTGAGCCAGGTGTTGTTCATGCCTGTTAGGTTATACACTAATATCTACATTGTTGCACAGATTGCTCAGTTGATTGGTTTTTTGATACTGTTGATTGCTTTTATAATGGTAATGTACAATGGCAAGAAGAAGTCGCGCAAACATAATAAATGACATGCTGGATTCTATCCAGAACAAAGGAGGGAGGATACGGCAGACACACCTTATGTATAAGGCTAATCTGTCTCATAATCAGCTTAAGCTTTATCTTGAGGACTTGTTAAAGACTGAAATGGTTAAGAAAGTAAAAAACAAGAACTGTTCTTATTTGATTATCACTGATAAAGGCTCTGAATTTCTTGAAAAGATGCGCCAGATGCGCGAGTTTGAGAAAGCATTTGGATTGTAAAAGAAGAGAAAAAAATTATACAGCAAATTTTTCATCAAGAGCTTCTGCACGTGTTTTAAGGTCATGCTTTTTAAAGGGTCGTGCATTAACATATTTTCTTAAATCTGCTCCAGGAGCTATCTGTGCATAAGCATTTCTTGCTGCATCCATGTCTCCTGCTTCTAGTGCGTTTTCAGCTGCAGCAAGGTGTGCCTCTGCTGCAAGTATGTTGGTGTCAGCAGAATATGCAAGCACTCTGATGGCCAGCGGCCCTTCTCCAAATTCTCTGGCTGTTGCCTGTATTGTCTTTAAATAAGGGTCTTGTGATTGTATGGTTTTGTAAGTTTCTTCCATTCTGCTTAATGTAGGCCCTAGTTCATTTAGGTTTCCTGCTCTTGAAAGTTCTATTGCTCTGCTTGTCAAATGCTTTAATTGGCCATATGCTTCTTCTGGTGTTTTGCTCATTCTTTTCCTCCTTTATAGTGCTCCATTGCACTCCAGATTCTGTCCATTACCTTGTCTAGTTCAAAAATTTCGTGCCTGTGCTCTGGCATTAGGTTTATGTTTTTGTCAGAATATCCTGTGCCGTCTTCAAGGGCTTTAAGAAAGTCTTTTGCTTCTTTTTTTGAGAGTGTATATGCTCCTTCAGTGGTGCTGGATTCCCTGCCCATTCTTGCTATTCTGCAGGTCTCTGGCTCTTCTGTGTCATCAAGGTAAATGATATAAAAGTCACGGTTGTGATTAAACCATATGTCGCGCAATCCTTTTCTTTTGATTGCTATGTGGTTCCAGCCCATTGTTGATATTAATTCCATATTTCACCAAAAAAGTGTTTTTATTTAAAAAGTTAATGTGATTTCAGATTAGTCATGCAAGCAAGAGTCTGGCTTGAATCTTGCGATTGCTTTCTCTTGGCCAAATGGCCCTGTGCCTATCTGCCTGACAGAAAGCCCTTGGTCGTCATTCACGTCTTGTATCAGGCCTTTATTTTCATTGATTATTGCTAGATCAGAAACTAAAATTACTGCATTGTCTCTCTGTTCTTCAGGAACTTCAACAGTTAATCCTCTTAATGCCTCAAAATAATCGCTTGTCCAGTAATATTCTGGTTTTGGCTCGTCAGAAGGCTGTGTCAGCCTGAAGAATAATACTTTTGAGGGATCGATACCTATTGCTTGTAAATAATCAACATTCACTCTGTATCCTGTTTCAGCTCTTCTTGTTCTCCCGTCTGCATGCTCTGTCTCAGGAACAGGAACCTCTTCTCCAAGCAGGCCTGTTAAATCTCCAGACCATCTTTTTTGTCTTTCTTTGTAAATTAAATCAGAGAATCTGCTTGTGTTTTGAATGATTTCAGTCAGTCTTTCTTCAGAATTCCTTATTTCCTCTGGCAGTGCAGGGAATAAGTTTGGGTCTTGAAAATACTCTAAAACAAAAGGATTTGCCTCTTCCATTGCTTTTTCAGAAAGATTCATGGTTGTATTCAGTTAAGCTTTGTTTATAAAGGTGCTGTGAAAATTAGAAATCTATCTGTAAGCTATTTTTCCTGTTTCCATGTCAACGTCTTGGACATTTGTGAATCTTGATGCGAATATGTTTTTTGCAAGTTCTTTTGCAAACTGTGCTGCCCTGAAATCTGATGCTTTCACCAGGCTTGCGCCTTTGTCAAAGTATTCCTGTGCTTTTGGAGTGTTGAACCTGCCGAAAAGTCTTTTCTTGAATTTTTCTATGTCTGCTACTGTGCCTTCAGAATATGGCCCTTCCAGTCTTGCGCTCTCTACGTCAATTACGCCCATTCCGTTTCTTGGCGCGATTGTATAGATTACATCATCCCTGTTCACGTCTTTTAGTTCTGTTTTTCTGGGAAGCAGGAAGAAGTGTCTCAGGTTAGGGTCGCCGTGTATTACTCCTTCTTTAAGGAATATTTCTGCAAGCACCCCTGAAAGGTATGTTACTCTTTCTTCTATTCTTACAGGATCCTGTCCTACAAGATAGTCTTTTTCCTTTATGTTTTTGATTTTATTGAGAGGCATGCCTGGGCAGAAAAACTGGTATATTCTTGATATCATTGAGGTTCCTTCCTGGTTTCCGTATTCAAACCTGATTGCTTGCGGCGAGTAAAGTGTGAAATCCGCATTCCTAAGTAATTCGTTGTGCTTCTTTAACAGTTCTGACATGAATACTGTGGCAAAGACTTCAAATACTGTCTTGTCAAGTGTTCTTTCTTTTATTTTTCTTATCAGGCCTGCTTCTGGAATTATGTCTATCTGAGAACTCTTTGCTTCTTCAACATTCCAGCTACCAGAAAGTAATAGCTCCCCTATTTCGTCCAGTTTCATTCCAAAATCATATTTAGGCTTTGTCATTTTTAAAGTTTTCCTTTTTTAGCATTGATTAGTGGTAATAGCACACTCAAACAAAGGCCTGCGTCGTATTTTCCTTTCATTTTGATTGTAAAAGAAAAAGTTTAAGCAGATGCAGAGTGTTTTAAAGATGCATAAAGCATATCATCTGCTAATTTTTCAATTGGGTTGTCTTGTTTAAGCTTTCTCAGCAAGTATGCCTTGAACAAGGGGTCTTTTCTGTCAAATGACTGTCCTTCTGCTAGTGCATCCTCAATTGCAGGAGCAAAGTCATTTCCTTCTGGCTTTCCTGCATAATCAGGCGCAAGATGCTGTTTTCTTATCCTCGCTGCAGGGTCAGAAACAACTGTTCCTGTTTCATAAAAGCATCTTATGTTCTCCATCATCTGGCCCCATTCTCCCATAACAAGTCTTCCCACTGTTGCCAGGATGTATTCGTTTTGTGTCTCTCTGTCGGGTATCATTTTTTAGTCACCTTTTTTGTGTTGCCTGCCGTTTTCATCTGTTTCCAGAAGCTTAAAAACTCCTGCATAGTTTTCTCTCTTTTTTTCAGGAGATTCTTCTTTTTCTGCATCTTCTATTGCCAGTTTGTATGCAAACAGTTTTTTTGCAATTTCAACTGTTCTGCCTGAGTCATCATTACTGTTAAGGTGCTCAGTTAATTCTGCTTCAAGGCTTTCTATCTCTTTGTGAACATCGCTTGTGCATGCAGGTGTTCCAGGGTTATTAGATTCTGCATAAGGGTGCTGCAGTGCTTCTCTTGCGATTCTGTACTGCTTTGTTCCTCTTATGTTTTCTGTTGCATAAATATGCTCTGCATCAGGGCCTGCATTGCTTTCCACATCTGATTCAAGAAAAGAGTCAAGGTCACCAAGGTCATTGCCTCTTTCATAGGTCTGACTTATTTCTGGCGCTGGCTTTTCATGATATTCTGTTTCCAGCTCTTCATAGCGAATGTAAGATACAGCTGTTACCAATCCTACTGCTAGTACTTTGGGTATATTTCTGAATCCTTTTGGTAAATTTGTATTTTCTTTGTCTTTTGCCATTTTGTCTTCACCCCTGTGATTACACCAGTTAAAGCAATACTACTATTTAAACCTTTCGCTTTTGTAACCACTATTAAGTTAATAATAGAATTATTTTAAATATTAAAAATATTGCTATTTTTACCAGGATTCCCTGTAAAATTAATAAGAACTGCAAAGCCGGGAAAACCAATATTCTATCCTCGATGTAATTCTCAAGAATTCAGCCATTAGAAGCTCTCTAACCAGTGAATTCAAACAAAAGGTTTATAAATAACAGCCGTTTCTAAATGTATAGAGGTGAAGACACGTTTCTAGCAAAATGAGCAAAGAAAATAATCCTGGAACTAAAGCAAAACCTCATGAACACGCCAGCTATGGTGCCAAGGAAATCCAGGTATTAGAAGGCATGGAGCCTGTCAGAAGGCGTCCTGGCATGTTTATTGGCTCTACAGACCAGAGAGGAATGCATCACATGGCTTATGAAGCCATTGATAATGCCATAGATGAGGCTCTGGCAGGCTATTGTGATAAAATCAATGTCATCATAGAAAAAGACGGTTTTATCACGATTCAGGACAATGGAAGGGGCATTCCTGTTGACATGCACCCCAAGTTCAAGAAGCCTGCTTTGACTGTTGTTCTTACTGTCCTGCATGCAGGTGGAAAATTTGATCATAATGCTTACAAGGTCTCTGGAGGGCTTCACGGTGTTGGTATCTCTGTAACTAATGCTTTGTCTGAGAAATTCATTGCAGAAGTTAAAAGAGATGGAAAATTATACCGTCAGGAATTCTCTAAAGGAACGCCTGCTACAGATTTGGTTGAAGTCAGCCCTGCAACTGGTTCTGGAACAACTATTAAATTCATTCCAGACTTTTCCATAATGGAGAAAAACGAGTTTGATTTTGATATTCTCAAGAAAAGATTAAGAGAACTGGCTTTTTTAAACAAGGGCATTGAAATCACTTTAACAGATGACAGGACAGGAAAGCAGGAGTCTTTCAGGTATGACGGCGGAATAAAGGAGTTTGTTGAGTTTTTAGATAAAAAGAAAGCTGTCCTGCACAAGCCTGTTTATTTTGAGGCAGAGAAAAACGGGTTTATGATAGAGGTGGCACTGCAGTACACTACTGATTTTGGCGAGACGGTCTTTAGTTTTGCAAACAATATCAACACTCATGAGGGCGGAACCCATTTGTCAGGTTTCAAGACAGCCTTGACAAGGTGTATAAACAAGTATGGTGAAAAGCATAACATGTTTGGAAGAAATGTTGCAAGATTAAGCGCAGATGACATTAGGGAAGGCTTGACTGCTATTATCTCTGTCAAGGTTCCTAATCCTCAGTTTGAGGGGCAGACAAAAACAAAACTTGGAAATTCTGAGGTCAAGGGTGCTGTTGATTCTGCTGTTTCAGAAAACCTCTCTGCTTTTTTTGAGGAAAACCCTGGCACTGCAAAGCATATTATTGGAAAATGCCTTGAGTCTGCAAGGGCCAGAGAGGCTGCAAGAAAGGCAAGAGAATTAGTGAGAAGAAAAGGACTGCTGGATGTTAGCACTCTTCCTGGAAAGCTTGCTGATTGTGCCTCAAAAGACCCTGCAAAATCTGAATTGTTTCTTGTTGAGGGAGACAGTGCAGGAGGTTGTTTTTCTGGGGATACTAAAGTTGCGTTAGTTGACGGAAGAAGCCTAACTTTCAAAGAACTTGTAAAAGAGCATAAAAAAGGCAAGAGAAATTATTGCTATTCTTTGAATAAAAAAGGCTCTGTAGAAATTGCTTTGATTGAAAATCCGCGAGTTACAAAAAAGAATGTTGAAGTAATAAAAATCATCTTAGACAATAATGAAGAGATAATTTGTACGCCGGATCATAAGTTCAGGTTGGCTGATGGAAGTTATGCAGAAGTAAGAGATCTTAATTCTAGAAAGAGTCTGGCGCCTCTCTATAGAAAACTGTCTGAAATAAAAGGCAGGATAACTATTAAAGGATATGAAATGGTATTTGATCCGCAAAAGAAATGCTGGGTTTTCACTCATTTATTGGCAGACAAGTATAATCTTAAAAAGAAGATATATTCTGACAAGTATCCTCACAGGCATCACCAGGATTTCAACAAGCTTAATAATAATCCTGAAAACCTGACAAGGCTTTCTAAAGAAAAGCACATGCAATTACATTCGCAAATGGTTAAAAAGACGCTATTAAAAGAAAGTGTAAAAGAAAAATGCAGAAAGATTAAGCAAACTCCTGAATATAGGGAAAAAGTAAGAAAAACCATGCTGAAGATACGAGACGAATTAAGCAAGAGAGCAAAAAAACAGTGGGGTGCTGAGGAATTATTAAAATGGAGATCTGAAAAAACAAAAGAGCAATGGACAGAAGAGTTTAGACAAAAAAGAAAAAAAGCATATACTCAGACTTATTATAAGTATACAATGGAATTTATTAAAGCACTTATTGATAAAAAAGGAAGCTTGGAGAGCTATGAAGAAGAGCGAAAAAAAGCCAAAAATAAGAATTTACTTACACTGGAAACTTTTGCTTATAAATTCTTTGATTCTGATTTTGACAGCATGCACGAAGCTATCTTGTGCTATAATCATAAGATAAGGAAAATTGTTAAATTAAATCAAAGAATGGATGTTTATGACCTTGAAGTCAAAGGAACGCATAATTTTGCTCTGGCTGCAGGCATATTTGTTCACAACAGTGCAAAGCAAGGGCGCAACAGGGAATTCCAGGCCATCCTTCCATTAAGAGGTAAAATCATTAATGTTGAGAAAGCAAGGCTGATCAAGGTCTTGAAAAATGAGGAGATTGGAACCATGATTACTGCGATTGGCACAGGATTGGGGGAGGAATTCAATGCAGACAAGAGAAGGTATGATAAAATCATTATAATGACTGATGCTGATGTTGACGGCAATCACATTGCCTGTTTGCTGTTAACATTTTTCTATAGACAGATGCAGCCTTTGATTCAGGCAGGAAAAGTCTATCTTGCTATGCCTCCTTTGTATAAGATCAAGAAAGGCAAGAAGGAGTATTATGTCTATAATGAGGATGAAAAAGAGAAACTGCTTAAAGAGATTGGCGCAGAAGGCATTTCTATCCAGAGATACAAGGGTCTTGGTGAGATGAATCCAAAGCAGTTATGGAAGACAACAATGGATCCCAAGACAAGAAAACTAAAGCAGGTCGCTATTGAAGACGCTGTTCATGCTGACGAGATATTCTCTGTCCTTATGGGTGACGATGTAGAGCCCAGAAGGGAATTCATCAAGGAGCATGCCAAGGAAGTTAGTGAGTTGGACATCTGATTCTGCGTGACATTGTGAAGACAAGAGAAGAGTTGAATACATATTTGCGTGAGCAAATATCCTACAGATTGCTTCTTGAGGATGAACAAAGAACGCTTTAATCAAATTTTTCTAAAATTTGCATGCCAAGGAAGTTAGTGAATTGGATATTTAATTACTTTTTGTATCATCGAAATATTTATATAATTTAAAATTAACCTATGGAATAATTCCTATTTTCAAAAACGAGGTGCGCAATAATGGCAAAAAAGGCAAAAAAATCAAAGAAAAAGAAAAAATCTCTAAAGCATCATGCTAAAGAACTGCATGATATTGGAAAAAAGTACACAAAGCATGCTCTGGACTTGAATGTTCTTCACAAGCAGGAAAAGACAAGAAAAGAGATTAAAAAGCAGATTCAGAAGATTGAGAAGAATCTCAAGAAATTAATGAATCTGGCTGGGAAGGTGTGAAAATGGTTAAGCGTATTAAGACTTGGCTCAGGAAAAAGATTGGTAAAGGCGGAAAGGTTGTCACAGAAGAATTAAAGATGGACCTGAAGACTGTTCTTGCAGAGGCTAATGATATTCTTGTCACGACTAAAAAGACAGATCTTTTTGCTCAGGAGAGAGCACTGATTAACAAGATCAATGCAATATCCATTAAAAAAGCAGAGTGGGCAGTGGCTCTTGCAAAGGCAATGGAAGAGTTGGACAAGCATGCTAAATTACTTGCTCAGCTGACGGATAAGTTTGCAGAGTTTGAAAAGTCAAGGATTACTGAGAAAGAGACGCAGGCAGCTGCAATGCCTGAGCCAACAAGAGCGATTGGTGCTCAGCAGGCTGCTGCATATGGCGAGCAGGCAGAAAGGCTTGCAGAGCTTAAAAATGCAAGGGCAGAGGCTTTCCAGGCTTTTAACCTGGTATACATGAAAGTCCTGAAATTCAGGGATGAGTTTGTGAATTTCAAGAAAAAAGCAGGCAAGGTCTTGAACAGGATTGAAGAGCAGAAAAACGCTGCAAAAGAGCTGACCAGTACAATTGATGCAAGCTGGAATGCTTATCAGCAGACTGTTAGAAAGCTAAGCAAGGCTGAAAAGGCTCTTGAAAAGGCGGTTTTTGATGCAAATGCAGAAAAAGAAAAGCTGGCTGCCTAAAGCTTTTTAAATCATCTTCTTTTTATTATTTTTTATGACCAATTATACCAGTGCTGACGTGAGAAATGCAGAGCAGATTCTTAGTGCTGATTTTGGCTTGGCTTTAAAGGTTGCAAGGCTTGCAAGCAGCGGCAGTGCTGAGGATTTCAGTGGTATTGATTCAGGAAGCCTTTTGATTGCTGCTGCCAGGATGGACAGGATTCATTTCATGCAGGCTCACACTGCTCTTGTAGAGGTTTTAAGGCAAAATGACGAGCAGATATCTTATGATTCTGCTGTTCAGTCTGCTTATGATATTCTGGATGAGCATGGGGTTATTACTGATGAAAGGATTAAGCATTTAAGGGAAACTGTTATTCCTGATCTGGCAGAGGATTTAGGTGTTTCTGTGCCAGAAGAACAAGCTAAAATATATGATTTCTATGAAGAACGTGCAAGGCAAAAAGGCAGTATATAGACGAATGCGAAACCTTTATAAATCAAACATCAATTCTCAGGGAACATGGCTAAAAAACAAGCAGCTAAAGTTGTAGTCAAGAAAAAGAGATGGGTTCATGTAATAGCCCCTAAATTGTTCAATGAGAAACAGATTGGGGAGATGCATGTTGAAGAGCCGAAGAATGCTGTTGGAAGAAAGCTCTCTGTCAGCATGACCACTATTACAGGCGAGCCTAAGAAGCAGAACATTATGGCAAAATTCTTGATAACCAGTTTTGCAGGCGAAAAGCTGATGACAGACATCATTGGTTACAAGCTTAACACTGCTGCTACAAAGAGATTGATGAGAAGAAACCGATCAAAGATTGATGATTCTATTGTTTACAAGACTTCTGATGACAAGAAAGTCAGGATTAAGCCCCTGCTTGTCACAAGAGGAAGGGCGCAGGGTGGCACAAAGTCTGCCTTGAGAAAGCAGATAAAGGAGTATCTTGCAAAAAACATTTCTAAAATGACTTTTGAGCAGTTAATGAAAGACATAATCAACAAGAAATTACAGAGGGCAATTTCAGATGCCCTGAAAAAGACATATCCTGTTGCTGGTTGTGAGATAAGGAATATTGAGTTGATTCTGCCTAAGAAATAATAATCTTTTTAAACACTCTTCCTATTTTTATTCTTATGAAAAACATAATCGGCAGGGGAGCAGAGGCTGTTCTATACAAGGAAGACAGTAAGGTCCTAAAAGACAGGGTTAGCAAGGATTACAGGCAGAAGGATTTAGATACCTCTCTGAGAAAAGCAAGAACCAGGAGAGAGGCTAAAGTATTAAGCAAGTTAAAGGAGATTGGTGTTCCTGGCCCAGAACTTTTGGATATGGATGATAAAGATATGCGTATCACCATGAGTTTTATCGATGGAGATAAGTTGAGGGATGTTTTGTGCAAGAATCCTGTTGAACTCTCTAAAGAAATCGGCAGAAAGATTGCAAAACTCCATGCAAATGGTATTGTCCACGCAGATTTAACCACTTCTAACATGATTCTGGACAAGGAAATTCATTTCATTGACTTTGGCCTTAGTTTTTTCTCAACTAAAGAAGAAGACAAGGCTGTTGACCTGCATTTGTTAGACAGGGCTCTGGAGTCAAAACATCATGAAATCTATAAAGAGTGCATTCAGGCTGTTTTAAAAGGCTACAAGGAAAACTACCCTGATGCTGAAAAAGTTCTGAGCAGACTGGAAAAAGTCCAGAAAAGGGGCAGGAATAAGAAAAAAGCTTAAATACCTCTGTTTCTATTTTAGTGTAAAAAGAGGAAAATGAGACTAGAACTTGTTGTGCTTTTTGTTGTGGCTGTGGTGGCCGTTGTCGGCTTGCTGCAGGCTAATTTTTCTGGCCTGGCAGTTGCAGGTATTCCTGAGCTTGCTTCTTACCCCTTGATGTTCGGGCCTGATTTTGATGCTGTGATTATCAAGGGAGGCACAATGTCTCCTGAGGAAATTACTGCTTCAAATTTAGTTATATCCAGGCTTGTTGGACAGTACAGGCTTTTGCATCAGGCAATGTATGAGCAGGGTGTTGATTTTTCAGAAGAGCCGCAGTACAAGGTGTTTACAGATGACAAGGTTGATTACAGGACAACTGATGCTGTTCTTATAGGAAGCCTGTGCCATAATACTGCGATTGCAAATCTGTTGGATGTTATTGATTGTATGCATTATTTTCAGCCTGGAGAAGGCATGGTGAAATACATTGAGTCTGGCGGCCGCAGGTATGTGGTTTTTACTGGCTACAGCGGGGATGAAGTGCTTGCCTCTGCTGTCAATTTCTTGTCAGAGCTGCAGTTGAATAAGATTGAGGGCAATGAACTGAGGATTGATTCTTCAGCAAAGGTTCCTTTGAGGGATCCAATGTGGTATGGTGAGTATACCACTAACCCGACTTACAGGGACACGCGAAAGAATAAGGTTTTTGTTTTAGGGGAGTGGATGGATTTAAGATGAAAATCATCTGGATTTTTGTTGCAGGCTGCTTGATGTTTGCAATTACCTTGATGCAGGTCTCTACCACAGGCCTTCTTGATTTTACAGAGTACAAATTGCAGGGTTATCCTTATTATTTTTTTACAGGCCATACTTTTAATGCGTTTATCATAAAGGGTTCTGAGCGCGGTCCTGGAGAGAAGAGTGCTGCTAATTTGATTATTAATGAGCTTCCTAATCAGTACAGGTTTTTGAGAAGGACTGATTATGGCGGAGGCTATTATCAGATTCGTGTTTTTCCAGAGGCCTTGTATGGCAGTGTCAAGATTCTTGGCAAGGACAGGTTTGATTACAGGATGAAGAATGGTATTGTTATCGGCACTCCTTGTAATAACAGGGTTGTTGCTGAGTTGTTGGGCATAAATAATTGTGCCACTTACTTCAGGCCTGGAGAGGGGATGATTAAGCTTGTTCAGGCTCACGGGCATATTTATCTGATTATTTCTGGTTATGGTGATGATGAGGTCTGGGCTGCTTCTAATTTGTTTGTTGACATGGTTAACAGGGGCAAAATACAGGGTACTGAGATAAGAACAAGTCTTAAAAAAGAGCAGCAGAGAATAAGAGTTCCTGATCTTGCTATTGGAGAAACTATTGGAAAAGAACTGCCTGCTGTTTATTAGACTAATCTGTCTCCGTCCACTATTGTTGCCTCTACTCTTCCTGCGAATTTAAAGCCGTGCCAGGGGTTCCATCCGCATTTTGGTGTGTAGAATTCATCTGTCATTAACAACGGCTTGTTCATGTTCAGGACTGTGAAATTTGCCTTGTATCCTGGCTCTATTCTTCCTGTTTTTTCTCCTGTGAATCTCTCCCAGAATTGTCCTGGGTTTTGTGCAAATGCCTGTGCGATTATGTCTACTGGCACTGTGTGTGCTTGTATTAAATGTGCTGCTGCAGGACCCATTGCGTGCGTTCCTGTTATTCCTGCTGCCTTGTTTGCCTTGTCTTCCAGTGTGTGTCCTGCATCATCACTTGAGACGTATTGTAATGGGTATCCTAAACTTAATGTTAGTGTTGCCTTTTCATCTGCTGGCTGTAGTGTTGGGTTCATGAACAGGAATTCCCTGTATTTCAGATTCTTGTTTTTTCTTGCGCTTCTGTCTAATAACAAATGGTGTATGCATGCTTCTGCGTGTATATCTCTTTGCCCCTGTATTTGCGCGTCAATAATCCTTTTTATCTGTGAGTCTCTTGTTACATGGAATAAGTCAAGTGTGAATCCTGTGTCTTTTTGTGCTTTTAAGAGTATTTCTGTTGCTTTTTCCTGTGTTGGATGGCCTCTTTTGTCTTCGTATTCTATGTGATGCGATAGTTCTTTTAATGGCCCTAGTGCTTCTGGGTGTGCGCATACATAGTGCCCTGCATATGGCGCAAGTATTCCAGGCACTTCTTCATCAGGCACTTCCTCACCACCCACACTTGTCCACATCCATTTGTTTGGATAGTTTCCAAAAGGTTTTGAGCCTGGCGCTATCATTGCATATGGCAGTGCAGGAATCAAAGATTCTTCATTGATCAAAGCAACAAAAGCATCATAAAGTTCTTGTGTTGTTGCCTGCACAGGACAGTTTGTCACACAGCCCATCCTTGTTATTCCTCCTGTTACTGCTGCTTCTGACAGGCTTCTGTAATCATTCTTTGCAAGGTGTTTTTCAAGTGTTGATTTTTCTTCCTGTGTTGCATCATCTGGCAGGGGATATGCTCTTCCGTGTGTGTGCCTGTCTATGAAGCCTGCAAATATCAGGCAGTACTGGCTGAAAGAATAAGTTGATGTTCCTGTTGTCTGCTCCTCTACACTTGTGATTATTTTAGTGGAGTCATCCCAGTAAACAATGCCTTCAAACGGCTCTCTTTGCGCTGTTGCAAATATTCCTTTTATTGAGCCCATTTTCAAAAGAAAAGAAAAAAATTAAAGATGTTTTGGTTCTGCCATTGCTTTTAGGATTTCATAGGCTGTTGTTCTCTTGTCTTCTGCTTTTGTGATTGCACTGCCTATGACCAGGATAGAACTGCTGCAATCCTGGACTGCTTGGTCAGGCGTGTAGAGCTGTTTCTGTCCTGTTCCTGCTTTGCCTGCCCATTGGATTCCTGGTGTGACATAAATGAAGTCAGAACCAAATTCTTTTTCCAAAGCACCTGCTTTGCTGGCTGCGCACACAACGCCGTCTAATCCCCATTCCTTGGCGCATTCAGTTCTTTTTTTGACCAGGTAATCATATTTCGCATGAAGACCTTGTGCTTCCAGGTCTTCATCACTCAGGCTTGTTAGAACTGTTACACCAATCACTTTTGGCCTTTCTATTCCTCTGGCCTGTGCTCCTTCAGTAGCGCCGTCGACTGCCTTTTTGCACATTTCTTCTCCGCCTGCCACATGCAGATTAAAGACATAAACGCCCGGAACAGCAGAGTCTCTTGCATAATTAAAGACTGTATTTGGAGTATCATGGTATTTCAAATCCTTAAATACTGCCCCGCCTCTCTGCCTGATTTCTTCTATGATATTGATTCCTTCATTTATTGCAGCATCAAACAAGTTATTGACTTTGTAAGTGCCAACAAAATCAGATAGTTCTTCTGCTAGAGCCAATCCTGTCTGGACAGTTGGTACATCCAATGCCAGGCAGACTCGTTTTCTTTCTGCTTGTTCTTTTTCAGTTAATTCAACCATTTTTATTCCGCCTCCTTTGTTCCATATTTTTGCAGGTAATCATCCAGCCTTGCTTTGTTTTCATCGTTCAATGGAACAGCCCCTCCAACTTCTCTGTTATGAAGCAATTCTCTCACTCTGTAAATGTCTGTTACACTGAAAGTTGGTATTCCATATTTCTCTTTGAACGCAGCTATTGCAGTATCGCTTCCATCTACAGATGTTTCAGCCCGGTCAAGAGCAATTATTACCCCATCGATTGCTGGATTTTCAACAAAGCTAGAGATGTTTTCATGTGCTTCTTCTTTTGTTTTGCCTGTTGTGAATACATCTTCTATTATCAATATTCTATCTTCAGCAGTTGGTTTTGCACCAAGAAGTGTTAAAGAAACACCAGTTCCTTCTCCATGTGTCTTAGACTCTTTCCTATCGCTGCCAACCGTTACAGTAATACCATACTCTGAATCAAGAAACATTGCTGTTGCAGCTGCAAGATTTATTCCTTTATAAGCAGGACCCCATAGATAAGTAGGTTTTTGTATCTCTCCACTATCTATTTTTTCAGCAATCAATGCTGCATAGCTTTCGCCTAATCTATTCAAAGCAGGTCCATTATCTATTGACCCCATATTCAGGAAGTAAGGAGATTTTCTCCCGCTCTTCAATGTCCATTCACTGCCAAATTGTAGTGCCTCTTGCTGGACCAAAAACTCTACAAACTCTACTTCAAACTCTGGAAATTCTTCTGCCATTAAAACCACCTCAATATTATATTATCCTGTAGAGAATCAAACTCATTAATAAGTATATGCTGTCAATGGTCAGTGGTTAATCTACACTTAAAATAAATCAACGAGCCAGCCTTTGTAACTTTGTTGCTTGTTGAAAATCCTGCCCTCTCAAGCACAGCCATGCTTCTGGTATTGTTTGGATGCACATTAGCAAAGACCGTGCATGCTTTTTTCTCAGCAAAGGCGTATTCAACAATCTTATTTACTGCTCTTGTCATGTATCCTCTTTCCTGGTATTCACTTCCAAGATAATAACCTATTTCAAAGCTGGCAGAGCCGTTAAAGCGTGTCAGGTTAATGCTTCCTGTTAAATCTTCACCAGCCCAGATGCCTATCCTGAGACGTTCTGTATTTTTTGGGTTTTGAATGCTCTCAAGAACAGTCTCTTCATTTAGGTATTTTCCGGCAGTATCGTCATCATGCTGGCTCAAGTGCTCTCTGTTTCTATCAATAAGCTCAAAAATAGCTCCAGCATCCTCAACACTAAACTGCTTAAGTGTTATCTCTTCATCAATCTTTAACTCTAATGCCATAACCAGAAAAAAATGTGCTCGTCTTATAAAGCTGGTGTTATCAGCGCCAGAGGCAGGATACTGCCACACGTTTTTATACTTCGTGAATATTATTTCTTATTACTTGGATTGTGCAGTTTGATTTCAGTCAAGCGCGTTGGCCAAATTCGGCCATTTCTTTATTTTTCTATGAATTTTACTCTTTACCGGCCTTTACAAGAATTTTCCGGAGATATTTCTTGAAAAAACCGAAAGAATTTTGGTATTTAAACAGGCCTGAAAGATTTTTAGCTTTTGACCTGCAGCTTTATAAACTATCCACCAGTATACTTGAGAAAATGAGTGCTGAAAACACATACTTAATCAGCCCAGACGGTGATTCTAAAGCAATAGTTTCGGATGGAGAATTAGTAAATTACATTAAAGTTGAAGAAGAATTGATTCACCAGAAAGGGGAACCTGGCTGGAGAAATTCAGATACTGAAATGTTTCCAGTCATTGGACCTACTAAACAAAATGATTTTAGGGTATCAACTCCAAGAGGAGAGTGCATCCAGGACCAGCACGGTCTTTTAAGAGAATTAGCATATGTTCTGGTAAACGCAGATGCAAATCATACAGCATTCCAGAAAAAGTATTCTGCCGGGACTCCGATCAAGAACTCCAGATATCCTGAAAAATCTTCAGAGCCTGAGGTATTTTGGCCTTTTGATTTTGAATTTAGAAAAGAGTATGAATTAGCTGATGATTTCTTGAAAATATTGTTTCATCTTGAGTCAGAAAAAGGCATGCCTTTCATGTTTGGTTATCATCCTGCTTTTAAATTATCCGGCAGCAGAACAGAATCACTTCAAACAAGAGATGGAGAGCAAGTTTCTCTGGACAGTGTGATAGAAAAAGGCGGAAAAGCACACCCACTATTTAACACAGAAGAAATCAAATTAGTTAAACCTGTAGGATATTCTGTTGTTGTAGCAACCCATGGATTTGGAAATATTATGCTCTGGACAGAGGTTCCTGAGATGGTCTGTATTGAACCAATAACTCACTATCCTTCATTAGATCCGCGTTCTGAACAGAACTTGAGAATCTCTCAAGGCAGAGAAGACTTCTCAGTTTTGATAAAACCGGTTCAAGAATAAGAGATATCATCTTTTTTTATAGCCAAATATTTTGTTATATTTATCATGACCCATGTATTCTAAAATAAAAGCTATTATTTTGGCTTCGTCTCCAATAATTGTATAAAGCAGTCTCCAAAAACCAACTAATTCTGCACGAAATATTTTATCTGTGCCATATCTTTCAATGGTTGCTTTTGAAATTAAACGTCTGGGTATTAAATCTCCGTATCGATAGTCTGCTTTGATGTTTTTTAATGCATTATTTATTGATGTCAATAGCTGTTCATAGGTTGGTTTCTTTTTAATGCGCTTGCGTTGTGCAACTGCTTCTTGCAAATGTTTAAATTCCTTATGTGCTTCTGCATCGAATTTTATAATAATTGGTTTTTTCATCTACATCACAGTTACAGCCCTTTTTAATTTAGATTTGAGTTTTTTACTGACGTCTTCTGCATAAATCCAGACAATACCTTCTTTTAATTGCGCAATTTTTCCACTTTTTTCGAGATAGTTTAATATTACATTAAGTGTTGGCCTCATTATTTTTTTGGGAAGTCTTCTGTCTATTTCATTCTTAGACAATGGCTCTTTTGCTTTTTTAATTACTTCTTCAACATTTAACACAGTATCCAATCTTGGGTAATGCAAGATTTGTCGCGCCATACAAACCACCTCATTATATAAGTTTATACTATCATAAGTATATACAATATATAAAGTTTTCGTTTTTTTCCAGCTCCTCTCGCTATTTCCAGCCCACACGTACTCACTACGTTCTTAGAAACCTGCAATACACTACTCAAGATCTCAAACATCCCCAGTATTTTGATAAGTTAAAAATTAAATAAGAAAAGTTTAAATACCTAAAATCAAATTCTTGTTAAAATGAGAATACCAAAAAACATAATGAATTTTCTGGAAAGGCAAAAATATTGTGTTCTTTCCACTAGCAGTCCAGCTGGAAAACCTGAGTCTGCTATAATGACTTCTGTATGGAAGGGCAAGCAGATAGTTTTGGTTACATCCAAGAGCAGCAGGAAATATGTGAATCTTGTTAAGAACAAGAAGGTTTCCTTGGTTTATGCAGATGCAAAGTACACTCAAGGTGCACAGATTGATGGTATTGCTAAATTAATTCCTGAGGAAAAGGCAGCTGCACTGCAGAAGATGTTCATAAAAAAACGCCCAGGCAGTGCTGTTTACCTGAAGAAAAAGCCTTTTGGTGATATGGTTTGGCTTATGATAACCCCTAAACTCATCCGCCACTTCAGCAGGTACGGCATGAAAATGGTTGAGATAAGAAAATTAAGGTGATAATACATGGCAAAAAAGAAAAAGAAAACCCCTCAACTCAGGGCAACACAGCACATTCACAGGCATGGTCCTGCAGGCGCGGTTTACGGCCTTGGATTGATTGGCGCATTAATCTACTACATTTCCACTGCTGCAAGCATTAGCATGGGAATACTAGGCGTCTTGAAAGCACTGGTATGGCCTGCATTTCTTGTGTATGGATTATTGAAGTTCTTGGGAATGTAAATTATATTCTGAGAAGAATACCCAACAAGAACTAAATAGTCCAGATTCTTTATAAAGGCCTTAATTTCACTTATAAAAGGGTGGATTTTTTGGTCTTGACAGGTTTGTTTTGATTGGATAATCTTTCTCGACGATAAAGTGGATGATTCCCAGAAAAGTTCTTGACAATTTTGGTGAGGTGTGAGATTCCGATTGGAAGAAGGAAAGAAGTTAATTTCTCCTTTTGTATTTCTTAACATTCTTGAGAAGTCCGGCCTTTTTCCAATGGTATCTAATCCCACTAGGAGAACGCCCTAATGCTCTTGCAGCAGCAGTGGCATTACCATTGTGGGTGTTATAAGCCGATAATATTTTTTCTCTTTCATCATCGGACACCATTCCTTTTGATTTTAAGCCTTTCTTATTCCAATATCTCCATACAACCTCAGTTGAATGTCCAAGCATTTTAGCTGCCTCTGAACAATTACCCTTACACAAATCATAGGAAACATAAATTGCATACTGTTGAAAAGGAGTAAGTCTAACTCTTTTGATTGATTCCAATCCTGCTTTTTCCCAAGCAATTAAAACAGCCTGTATGTTACATCCAATTTGTTTTGCTGCTTCAGCAGCATTTCCACCATACAATTGGTGAGCAGGAACAAGCATCGCCTTTTTTTTAGGGGGCAATTGGCCTGATGGTTTTAGTCCAGCTTTTTTCCAGTATCTCCTTATTGTTGTCCTAGGAATTCCTAGACCTTCTGATGCTACCAACGCATTACCTTGGAAAGTATCATAAGCCTCCACCATGCCTTTTTTTGCAGCATCTGATAAATTACCATACTTAATAACCAGAGGGTTAAATTTTATGTATGCTATTTTTCTATGGGGGGTGACCAGTCTTCCGTCTTTTTCAAACTCATGAACAATTTGCAAAAACCTCTCTCTAACCCTTTCAATGTTCTCCACAAGCCATTCCGCAGAAAGATTCAATAATCCAAGATTGCCATTTTCCCTGTTTCTAAGCTGATGCAGGAGCAACATGTCAGATTCTTCAAAATAATCACATAATACAGAAAGTGCTTCATCCACTGTTATTCTCTCGGGGAATTCATTTCCCTCAAACAATTGCGTCAGATCAGCATCCTCCACACCGAAGAGGGTAGAAAGCACATTATCAGAATCTCTGGTTATTAATTGATCCAGACTTATTTTCTTTTCAGCATAAGGAACTCTTAGCCCATCAATTATTCTTGCGATGTATTGGTAGATATTGTTAAATCCATCTATAGTCCACTCATCTATCCCTCTAATTGCATACCTGATTACCTTTTCTTCCATCTTTGGAGAAAGAGAATATGTTCCAACTATAAATTCTACAATATCTTCATTGGCCATGCATTAATCAAGGTGGTTTTGGTATTTAAAATTTTTTAGGGATTTTTCATAACAACTATTTTCTTATCTACTTTTTTTGTATAATTGCAATCCGAAGATTCCGTTTTGGAAAAATCGGGTGAGTCGTGACATTCCGTTTTTTAGAGCAGACTTTAAATAGTACTTAGTCTCTTAATAAGGACATGCAAGAATTTAATCGAGAGCAAAGGGAACAAATTGCGAGGAGAAACAGAAAATTAAATCTTGCAGATTCGGGCAAGAACTAGGGTTTTAGCCAATGAACACGCAAAAATTTTCAGGATTGGGACCAGAGAGGCTTTATTCCAGTAAGAATAAAGAAGTAAAATATTACTTCTTCACCCATTTATCTCCTTTTTTCTTGTATTCTTTTTTTACTGCTGGCCATGCTACTTTGTGTGCTCTTTTGTCAGAGTCGTATTGTTTGTTTGCGCTGTTGAATGCTTTACTATAGATTGTCTGTGCGCCCTGCGGAAGATTGTCTTTCACGCTTTTGGGCAGTTCTTTATTTGTTCTGTATGCCATTTTGCACCTCTTTTACAGATGAACGCCAAAATCAGTATTGCTTTTGGCTTCAACACTGCTTTTATTCATATTCACGCAGATAAATCTTTTGTTTGTTTCAGAAACTTTAAACAGAGCATTAATTGTTTAGCGTTCATTTTATGCTGAACTAAGAAAAATAATCAACGCCCTGGTTTTTGTTGAAAACCCCAGGCACGTATCATACCAAGCTAGACCACAGCCCTGATGGAGAATTAGTTAATTGCTTGAATTTATAAACTTAATTAAAAAAGAAAAATTTATTCCTCTGCAGGATTATGTATCACTGGATACACTTTTCTCACTGTTTCTGTGTCAACGCCTCCCATGAACTCATCGATTGCAGCATAATATCTTGCAAGATCTTTTGTGCAGTGTTTAATGGCTACGACCCTTGAATCAAGGCTGATTTGACCGCCATACTTCCTGAGGTCTTTTATGAACATTGCATAATCTTCTGGTCTTGTGGTTACTGCTGTTCCCAGGAATCCTTTTCTTGAGGTGTGCACTGCTGTCGGCCCTCCTACGTCCATGTTCTGCCTGATTATCTCAAATGCAAAAGGGTTATCTCCTAAGGGATTCTTTGCGACTGCTTCTTCAAATGGATAAAAATTTGCCAAAGTCAGGTCAATTGATGGTATTCCATGCTTTTGCATGTACTCCAAATCACTTTCAGTGTATTTGTGCGCCAGCATTCCAACATAAAGTTTTGCCTGCATTGATTTGACAAGCCCTGTTTCCATCTCAGGCCAGCCAGTAAAATCCCCTACAGGCATTACTTTGAATCCTGCTTTTTCAATCAAGCCAGCAGTTCCTCCTGTTGAGATTACAAGAGCATCTGGATTTACTTCAAACAACACCCCGATTATTCCGTTAGCTGGAACGCCTGCAAGAACACTCCCATCTTTCTTGTTTAGATTATCCACTAATCCAGACTTGTCTGTTGCTGTCACAAATGCTGTTTGTATGTTAATCAAGTCATCTATTTCTTTTACATATTCTATTTTAGCCATTTTTCCACCCCATTAATTAATACAGGACAAAAAAACAGAACTCACTTATATTATTTTGTTATCCCAGGTGGGGGGATTAAAACTTGTCAGTCAATTCTTCCCTCACAACAGCTTCTATTCTTGTCTCAAACACTTCTTTGAATTCTTCTCTTCTGCAATAAAATAAACTTTTTTGCAAATGCTCTGCCTATCTCTTTTCCTATTCTTGAGAACATATCCTGGTTTCTTCTCCTGCAGCGTGCTCCATGTCTTTAAGATAACATTTCTCTGTGTGAACTACAACCAGAGCTTCCATTTCCTACTAGAAACAGCTATTTATCTGTGCTTAAAAAGCTTCTTACCCAATACCTTTATAAAGGAGTATTGGCTCAAAATTACTATGGTATTGGAAAAGCTGGGCGACAGCTTGAAAGGAACTTTGCAAAAGATAGCAAAATCAGTTTTTGTAGATGAAAAACTAATCAATGAGCTAGTCAAGGACATACAGAGAGCATTGCTGCAATCAGATGTTAATGTAAAATTAGTTTTTGAATTAACAAAAAAGATTAAAGAGCGTGCCTTAAAAGAAGAGGTTCCTTCTGGATTAACTAAGCGTGAACACTTGGTCAATATCGTCTATGAAGAACTCACAAATTTCCTGGGCGGAGAAAAATCAGAATTAAACATTACAGACAAGAAACCAAATAAAATCATGCTTATCGGCCTTTTTGGTTCTGGTAAGACCACAACTGCAGGTAAATTAGCAAAATACTACACTAAAAGAGGTAAAAAGGTTGCTTTGGTTGGATTGGACATTCACAGGCCTGCTGCTATGGACCAGATTGAACAAGTAGGAAAACAAGCCAATGTTCCTGTTTTTCTGGACAGGAAAGTAAAAGATCCTGTAAAGATATACAAGGAGTTTGAAAAAGAATACTCAAAATATGACCTAATAATTGTTGACACTGCTGGAAGGGATGCATTAAGTGAAGACTTAATCCAGGAGTTAAAGACAGTATACAACACAGTAAAACCAGATGAAAACCTGTTGGTAATCTCTGCAGACATTGGACAGGCTGCACAAAAGCAGGCAGATACTTTCCACAAAAGTGCTGGAATCACTGGCGTCATGGTCACTAAGATGGACGGTACTGCTAAAGGAGGCGGTGCTTTAAGCGCTTGTGCAGTAACTAAAGCTCCAATCAAGTTCATTGGTGTTGGTGAAAAGATTGGTGATTTAGAGCATTTTAATCCCCAGGGTTTTGTTGGAAGGCTTCTTGGAATGGGTGATATTGAAGCCTTGCTGGAAAAAGCCAAAGAGGCTGTTACAGAAGAAGAAGCTAAAGACATGCAGGCAAAACTTTTGAAAGGGGAATTCACTCTTGTTGATTTATACTCTCAGATGGAAGCAATGAAGAAAATGGGTTCTCTGGGCAAGATCATGGAGATGATTCCTGGTATGGGCCAGTTAAAGCTGCCTAAGGAAGCATTGAATGTCCAGCAGGAAAAGCTTAAGACCTGGAAACATGTCATGGATTCCATGAATAAGAAAGAACTGGAAGACCCGACAATAATGGATTCTTCAAGAATTGACAGGATTGCAAAGGGCGCAGGTGTTTCGTCCTCAGATGTAAGGGAATTGTTAAAGCAGTACAAGCAAAGCAAGAAATTAGTAAAGATGCTCAAGGGCGGTGCAGACTCTCCTGAAAAAATGATGAAAAAATTCAAGGGGAAAATGCCTAAGGGTATGAAGTTCTAGAGAAAAGCTTTTATACTCTTTATTTTTATTCTGTTCTATGTCTGTAAACACTGAAAAAGAGGCAAGATTAAGCACTGCTGATACTGCATTGGTATTGGAAAGCCAGCAGGAGTTAAAAGCGCTTGTGAAAAAGATTAGGGATATTCTTGACAAGATTAAGACTGAAATCAGCAGGATAACTGCAGAAAGCAAGAAGTCTGTCAGAAAGACAGGCAAAGAAATAAAAAACATCCGGCCTCTTGGAGGGTATTGGAGTCTTGTGATTTTTGAGATAATCGGGACTGAAGACCCGGGCATGGTGCAAAAGCTTGCAGCAGTCCAGAGCACTGTAATGAAAGACCCAAATTTCAGCTATAGTGATAAACTGCAAAAAATGATGAGATATCTTGGGGATGAGCACCGCCTTTTATTGGACATTCTTAATAAGATTCAGGCTGAGTTCAGTATTGAGAAGCCTATTACAGAAATTTCTGCGGTTATTGATGGCATGAGAGACCTGTGTGACTTAATCAGGACAAGGATTCAGCAGGTTGAAAGCACTTTTAAATAATTATGTCAACAGCTTTTTAAATAATGACTGCTTTATATGTTTTATGAATAGCAGCGACTGGATTAGCGACGGCATTGAAAAACGGGTTGGATGGAACCTTGGGAGTTTTAAGAAAAGTCCTGCTAATATTCAGACACTTCTTGAAAAATTAAGAATTAAAAGCAGGGATAAAATCCTTGTAAGGCCTTTTGTTGTACAGAGGGATTGTCCTGATAATCATTTTGAGCTCTCAACAGTTTATGAAAATCCAAAATCCAGGAAAAGGGTTATTGAAAGGTATGCGTTTTATTCTGTTTGCGAGCATCCTGTTGAAGAAGTAGAGGATGTTGTTAGTCTTGCAAAGACTTATGATGATTGTGATTCAGATGAAGAAAGGCTTCTGTGGTTGCGTGTTGCCTCTCCTGTTGTTGATTCTGCAAGAATACTCAGCAGTTGGGGTGTTTCTAATAAAATAAATAATGATTATTTGCAAAAACACAGGAGAAATATTATTTCCAGGGCTCAGGAAAAAAGCGTTACTTTTCATAAGTATTCCTTGTACTGTGATAATGTTCAGGTAAGGCCTAAAACAGATTTTTCTGCTCTTCAGCTGGCTGTTATCGAGGCTATGATTCAGTAAGGCACTTGTCACAGCTTTCTTTTGCATAATTGTTCAGGACTCTTGCTGCTGTTCTTTCTGATATTTCTCCTCTCTCTACAGCTTGCTCTGCAGAATTAAGTATGCTTTCATATGCTTTTTGCTGTTCTGATATCTGTTGTTCTATGTTTTCTCCAGATGCGCAGTAGCAGGGTGTCATGACCTTGTCTTTAAGAGTCAGCTCTTCCTGCACAATAAGCCCTGTTGGTATTGGCTGTATAACTGCAATCAAGGCCACTAAGCTAATCACAAACAATGCGTATATGAATATTGCGTATTTCATTTTTGCCTCTTTTAAAGAGAATATGGATAAACAGTATTTAAATATTACTACTTTCCTGTATTTTTGCCAGAAAAGTTTATATAAACAATAAATAATGCAGATTTCAAGAGGTGATGCAATGCACTTTTACGCAGTTATTTTAGGTGTCCTTACAAGAACACTTGTTCCTTATTTAGTCAAGTTAAAGAAAAACCCAGATATTAAGTGGGATAACAAGTACTTGGTCTCTGCTTTTGCTGGTTTAATCTTGGCATTAATATTAGCCTATATTGTTTCAATGCAGATGGCTCCCGGGCTTTCTCCAGCTGGAGAATTCTTTGCAGCATTTGCCTTGCAGGACCTGAGCAGGAATGTCCAGAAGGCTTTTGAATAGCTGTAAATAGTACTACTCTGGAATCCATTTTTTATGTTTTTCAAATAAGGGTTTTGCCTTTTCAGTTATTCTCGCATCCCAGAATTCTTCTGTATAGAATTGGTCCTTTTTGATTGTAAGATTAATTAGCCCTGCTTCATCTTCCTTGTTATCCCATAGCTCCTTCATTTTAGCTTGTTGGATTTTGTGGGGATTTTCCAAATTTTTCACCAATTCAGGAATTTCAGAAATAGCTTCTTTGATAGTTTCTATGTCAATAGCTTTGCCATAATAATTTATTCCGTTTCTTAGTTTTCTATATCTATCAAATTTCTTGAAAAGAGATTGCTCTTTCAGGATATCTCTCAAAAAGAAGCCGATAGATTCATGGTCTAAAAATTTATAGCCATTTTGATATCCTATTGCTTCGCAGTATTCTCTCATTCCTTCATAGAGTTCTCTAAAAATAGTTTTTGAGGATTTTGTAGTTAATGGAATCTCTTTTGCTGTTTCAATAGCCTGAATTGAAGACTTGAATAAACTTGAGGCTCTTATCTTGTTAGGCATAACTTTCTTTGCTTTTCCGCTGTCCAGGCTAAACTGAAAATTCATTATACTGCCTCTAATTCTCCGGATAAAACAACCCCGTTGCAAATATTATTAATTAAATCAGGATTTGATTTCTTGGCCTTTTCCCAGGCTGTTTTATCAAACTTATGAATACTGATTTTCCTATTTAATTTTTTCTTGTATTTCTCAGTTGAAAAATCTTTCTCAATATTGGATATCAAGCACAGATCTATATCACTTGTTAAATCATCCATTGCAAAAGCATAGCTTCCAAATAAAACAATAACCGGCAAATCATACGCTTTTTCCAAATCCTCTATGATTTTTGATTTTCTGAGCTTTTCCAGATTATAATAAAGTTTAAGATTCAAGGTTTTTTTATGCAGGACTAATTGGTAAAAAGAATACATTCCTTCTTTTTTTAAGGACAAGAACCCTTCTTCAACCAGTTTATTCAAATATTTCCTGACTGTAGTATGGTTTATCTTAAGAATCCTTGACAATTCTCTAATACTGTACTTTTTATTAGGATCCTCAAAAAACAATTTCAAAATGGTTATTTTTCTTTCCATTTGGAAGTATATATTTCCACTTGTTTATAAATCTTTCCATTTTTAAAAGAAAAGCAAGCATAATTAATCCAATGGGCTTTTAATTGCAATCATTTTTGGTCTTAATGCATGCGAATATCCTAGAGTTGTTTCAGGCCTCACATGGCCTAAAAGTGCCTGGACAGATGTCACGTCTATTCCAGAATCCAGCAAATGCGTTGCAAAAGAGTGCCTGAACATGTGGGGGTGCACTTTTTTCTTTATTTTTGCTTTTTTCCCAGCGATTTTAACTATTTCCTGAACTGATCTCGTGCTTAAATGTCCTTTTCTTCCTGGAAATAACCAAGCTGGTTCTTTGACACAATAGGCCTGTAACTTTTGCTTTAATGATTGTAGTATTATGAAAGGCCTGTCCTTGTCTCCTTTTCCTCCTCTTACCCAGCCTATGTATTCTTCAAAAGAAAAATCAGTTGTTTTTAGTCTTGTGACTTCTCTTACTCTTAATCCTGCCCCATACATCAATGAAATAATTAGCTTGTGCTCTTGGTTATCAATCGCAGACAAGACTCTGTTAATCTCTTCCTTAGTAAGATATTCTGGTTTTTTCACAGGCGTCTTTGCATATTTGATTTTCAGATAGCAGGCCTTGTGCAACACTTGTATCATCATGAATCTTAAGGCATTGTGCGCCACGTTGAGAGTGCTTCCTGAAACATCTCTTTCTTCCATTTTGTAAAGAAATTCTCTTACATCTTTCTTTGAAAACTCTCTTATTTCCTTGTTTTTGTTTGCCAGCAAAAACTTCCTCACATAAAACAAATAAGTCTTCACAGTCCTTGGAGAGAGCTTTCTTCTGAGCATCTCCCGCTTCACATGGTATAAAACATCAACAGCCATGCCAGAACAAGAGATTTTCTTCTTAATATGCTTAACCCTTGAAAAACCGGAAAAACTACTCTACAGCCTGTAAAACCTTCAGAAACGCCTTTAAAACAGCCTCAGGAAGCGAAAATCCTTCAAAACAAGAGAAAATACCTACAAACTCAAAAACCCTTCAAAAACCCTAAAAACCGCAAAATCCGTCATTTCACTATCCTCAAAAACCGCAGATTCATTTGTAAATATTTTTTCTGTGGTCAAAACAGTTTATGATAATCTTATCTTTTTCTAGTCTATAAATTATCCTGAATGGCGGAATCCTTGTACTGCGGTGGCCTTTAAGGTTGTGCTGCAATGGTTTTCCAGACTCTGGAAGCGAACCTAATTTCTTTAGATGATTTATGACTTTTATTCTGGTGGGTTTATTTTTAATCTTCTTAAATTCTTTTTTGAATTCTTCTGAGAATATTATCTGCATTTTAAGCCGTTAATAAATCATCTATCTCTTCATCGCCCATAGAAGTATCTGCTTTTACAAATCTTCCTTCTTTTATTTGTTCTTCACTTCTTCTTATTTTCTCAATCAATAGCATATCTTCTTTTAATGCTTCTTTTTTTATCTGTTTTAGCATTATATTGCCGTCCTCATTAAACACTAGGAATTTTGTTGATGGATTAATACCTGCATCTTTCCTTATTTCTGCAGGAATAACAACTTGTCCGTTTTCTGACATTTTAGTTATTGAAACTTCCATTTTGAACCTCCTGTGAAAAATGGAAGTCACGAACAACGGGAGTTTACTTCCATTCTTATTATTTACAATATATTTTAATATTAAAACATCTTTTATATATAAACTTTTCGTTCTTAGGCTTCAAATCTCTATAACAATCACAAATACAGGCCTTCACCACCCTTCAAAAAAGACATTTTTTCCGCCTCAAAACCCCCAAATCCACCCCCCACAAGCCCCAAAACCCAAGAATTCAAAAATGTTCGCTTATATATGGTTAAACTCAATCCTTCCCTCTGGTC
>WJJT01000014.1 GCA_014729555.1 Candidatus Woesearchaeota archaeon | reverse complement strand
TATCAATTCTTCGACATTTTCTTCATTGTCTCCGGAAATAGTGTCTTTGTTTCTGTAAACTATCCTGAAATTTTCTGTCTGGTATGTTTTGCCTTTTTCGTTTTGTTTGATTAGGTTCATTAAGAACGAAGTAATCTAGAAATTTTATAACCTTTTCGGTTTGTTTTTATAATTCAAAATCATCACTGCAGTATTCGCCATTTGCAGACAGGTCATCCATGGCAGCTTTGTTTTGTTCAAGAAAATCTGTGTATCCTGGTGACATGTCTTCTCCGCACTTGTCGCATGCTGTCTGGTTTTTTGGGAGGTATTTCCCTGTAAGAATCAATGCTTTGTATGAATCAGGTATGTTTATCCATTTTCCGTTTGGCTTTATCCTGTCCTCGCACCATGTGCAGTATGGCACTCTAAGATTTCTGTCAGTAACAACAAAGATAATCTGTGTGTCTGTGAATCCTTCCAGTTCTTCCATTTTAGGCACTAATTGCTCTAATGTAAATTTATCTGCAGGCCTTCCATCCAGTCTGTGGTCTACAAGTTGGTATAATTCTTTTAAGTCTCTCATGTCTTCACCCAAAACATTATTGAGAAAATAATTGCTATATAAATATATGTTAAATAAATTAACTTTTAATATTTTACTGCTCTGCGCTTTCTTGGGCTGTCTGCCACGTGCTTGTGCAGGAATGCGAGTATGCCGTCCATGTCTTTCATGTCGTCTGCAAACAATGGTTTTCTGAATCTTGTGTTTGCTTTTATTTTCTCCTGCAGCATCCTTCCGCGTAATTTCTCGCACAAGGCATTATTAGTCCTGTCTGCTCCAAAAAGCATTATCACTTCTTTTTTCTTTTTGTGCAAATAATCAAATAATTTGTATTCAGGCTTCATCTGTGTGTATGCTATCACGTTTCTTACTTTTAGTGCTTCAAGTATTCTTTTTGCTTTCACGTTTTTCACAAGAACAATTCTTCCTATTGATGCATTTCTTATGTTATTGAGCCAGTTAGTGTAGAGGTCCATCTTTGCCTCTGCTCTTCTTGTTGGTCTTGGATTGTTTCTTCTTGGCATTTTTTACTTGCCTACTTGGGCTAATAGTACATCTATCTGCGCAAGCTGGTCCTTTACTTGTTTCTTTAGCTCAGGATCCTGTATTGATACTGAGGATTCCATCTGTTTGATGAATCTTTTCAGGAGTGTAAGTTCTGTGGCTTTTTGGGTCTTGTCGTCTGCAGAAACTCCTGGCAGTACATCGCCGGAAATTATTTCTATTATTACAGAGGCCTTGATTAGCTCCATTGTTACTCTTAGTTCTGCAAGTGCTTGTTTTGTGTTTACTATCCTGTTCAGGAGAAGCCGTGTTTCTTCTGTGCTTCCCATCTGTTTTACTGCATTTGCCCAATCCTTTTGTGCTTGTTCTAGGCTTGTTTTTGCAAGCTCAAAATTCATTGCATCTATATCTGATGCTGCTTTGTCCAGTGCTTCTGCGCATTGGAACAGGCTTGGTGATACTGTTGACTCTTTCCAGGTGTCATAAAGGCTGCTTGCTGTTTTTACGTCTGCTGCTTTCACAAGTTCTGGTGTTCTTTTTATGAAGCCTGCATCTCTTGGGGCATAGTATGGCGTGTTCTCCAGAAGTTTAGGGACTTGCTTGGGTGTTTTTCTTACTGCAGCAATGGTTGCGCCCATTGCAAGTGCAGACGCCACCATCAGTATTGTTGCAGCCATGCCTAGTATGCTGCTTCTATTGTAATCAACTCTTTTTTGTATTGCCCTTGGCAGCAAAGTTTTTTTGCCGAGGTATTTTTTCTTTAATTTATCATAACCTTCCTGGATTTCTTCTGATACAGCCATTTTTTACCTCCTTATAGTTCTGCCTTTTCACTTCCGGTCTTTTTTGTCTTTTCCCTGAATCTGTGGCACGTGCACCTGTGGATTTCTTTGCCGCATATCAGGCATTCTTTGTGCAGGACTCCTTTGCATTCAGGGCAAAAGCCGGATTTATCAAATTCTTTCTGGCATTTGTGGCACTTGTATTTTGTCATCAGAATTATTCGCAGGTTATATCTGCGACTTCATCAACTAATTCATTGATTTTCTTGTTAAGTGTCTCCATTGCGTCTGCAGGAATGTCATATTCTTCCTGAAACACTGCCAGCCATTCTTTTAATTGCCTTATTTTTTCTGCAACATCTTTAACATCTGGTTTTTCAGCCATTATATCACCTTTTTATATGATACTTTAATGGCTGGACTACTAATATAAAAGCTTTTCTTTACTCAGAAAGAGACTTTCTGGCCCTGCAGTATTGTAAACTGGCAGGGGAATTTTCTGCTTGCTTTTGTCAGGGCTTTTCTTCCTAAATCAAGGTCTTTCTTGTTAAGCCTTAGTGAGAATACTGTCTGTCCTTTCTTGATTCTTGCTGCAATGCCTATGACTTTTCCAAATGAGTGCGCCATACCTGTGCTCATCCTGTCTGCTCCTGCTCCTGCAGCTAATGGGTTTTCTCTTAATACATGGTGAGGGTATATCCTCACCTTGAAATGATACCCTGTTTTTCCAAGGACTTTTTCAAGTGTCCTGTTTGCTGTCTGTCTTGCTGCTTCAATAGAATTGTCCCTTAATTGTATGTCTGATTTGCAGACTAAATGTAACGATGCCTCAAAGCCTTTTTGTGCATTTCCCATATCAAACCTCACAATCCTGCACACAGGCCTTGCCCTGACAAAACGCATTTTCTTGTATTTAGAATACCTTGTGTAAGGTCTTTCAAGCCTTCTGTAAGCAACTGCTTTTCTTAGTCTTGCCATTTTGTTACCTTGCGCCACACAATAGACGCTCTGTATCCCTCAAATTCTGCATCTTCGCGCTAAATACTAATTCTTTACCATGAATATGGACCATTGAGCGTAGGTTATTTATAAAGGTTGCTACCGATTTGAATTAGAAACAGAAATGGAACATCGATTTCATGTAAAATTGGAGATGGGACATCACTTTTTCGGAAATAGGCCCTCACTTGGATATTATGAATGAATTATTCTTAGAAAAGCAAAAAAAACTAGAAGAAGAAAGAAAAGAAGTAACAAAAGCTATTTCTGAACTAAAAATTAGAAAAATAATGAAAAAACCGCAAGTAGGATACAAATATTATGAAGGAATTTCTGGAATAAAAGCAATGTGGCACGAAATTAATGAAACAATGAATAAAACACACATAATGAAAATATATACTGGAAAAAAAGGCAGTTATCAAAGATTAATTGGATTTTTCAGTATTCATCATAAAACAAGAAAAAAGAAAAAAGTAAAAGAACTGATGATATTTCCAAAAGAAGATATTAAATTGGCTAAAAAAAAGAAAAGATAAACTAACGAAAATCAAATTTATGAAATTAGAAAATGATGCTGAATGGGGCGTGTGGAAAGATATATTTTACATTCATTATTATCCTATTAAGAAAAAACCATATGGGTTTCTAATAAGAGATCCTATTTTTACCAAAACTTTTGAGCAAACTTTTGATCAATTGTGGGAAACGGCTAAACCATAATCAAAAGAATAATTATTTTACAGTTCAAAAGAACAAACCCGACTCATTCCCAAAACCCGAAAAAAATGTTCTATTCAATTATGCTCCCAACTCAAATTAAACTTCAATCCTCCTGGAATTTTCTGCATTCTCCAGTATAGGAATCTTTTCCCTCCAGAATCATATACAATTGGTTGTAAGCAAATAAAATCTTTTTTTGACTAAAAAACCAAAACATTTATATAGTCATAGTATATACTATAGCTATATGGTTACTGAAATGATTACTGTAAAATTAGAAGGTTCTTTCTTAAAGGATGTAGATACTGTTGTGCAAAAAAATGGCTATCAGAACAGAACTGAGTTTATCAGGAATGCTTTAAGGGAAAAATTAGAAGAAATTAAGTTAAAAGAAGCAATGATTCAGATTGCTTATCTAAAAGGCGCTTCTAAAAAAAAGACAAGTGATGAAAAGTTGCATAAGATACGAGAACAGGTATTTAATGAGTTTGATAAAAGGCTTAAATGATTTCTTCAGGTTTATAGCTTCTGGAAATATCTGTTAATTGAACAAAATGTTTGTCTCTTGTTATTAAGATTAAATTATTGTCTCTTGCAAGTATAGAGTGAAGAACATCTCCGGGAGGAAGGCTTCTTTCTTGAGCAAGTATTTTTGCTTCATCTTTTTGTTTTTTAGTTACAAAAACTCGTTCAATAATATCTTCAAAAGGCTTTATCATTCCATTAATTTCTTCAATGGAATAATTGGATTCCAGCTCCCTGACAAGAAAATCAGAAATTACGAGTTTGTTTTTGCTGGCCTTAATTAAACCAAATAATTTCCAGGCAAAATCTCCTAACGGCTCGTTATTGAATCCTTTTCTGTTTTCATAAAGGTCAATCCATATTGATGCATCAAGATAATATTTTTTCATTTGATATCTTAGAAAACTAGCTTCTTTTATATCTTTCTGTTTATCCCCTTTCACGCCTACGGTAAAAAGCTCAAAAACAAGAATGTGCCACACTCTACAGAATTGGCAGGGTATTTTTAAAGCTTTCTGTTTATTGTTTATGCTCGAAAATCTTCCGGAAAATTCTCGATAAGACATATAAAGAGCATTTTCTGTAATATCCTGATGCAAAAGGATTATTTGGATGTTTTAAAGGAAAATCTCCGCTCTTATGCTGAGGAAAATATTGAATTTAATGAGCCTCATTTTTCACAGCAGTTAAATCTTAGAGAAGACAGTAAAAAAGAAGTAATAAAGAATCTCCTGAATCCGGATAAATTAGTGTATTCTTATCAGGAAAAAGGAAAACATAATGATACTATTCACTGCCTGTATTTCAAGGTAAGCAATACAAGGACAATGCGCCTGCCTGTAATCTCCCACCAGAAAAGCTTATATATCCTCCGGTATATAACGAGGTACAGGCCCTGGCAGAGCATGATTAAGAGGAAATAAAAATGAAACACTTGAGCTATGACAAGGAATATGACATTTTGGCTATTCATAAGGGTTTTACTAAAGATGAAAAATTCAAGGGAAATATGAATGCAGAGCAGTTGATTCTTGATATTTCAACCAAAGGAAGGATTAAGGGTGTTGAAATCCTTGATGCTGCTGAATTTTTCAAGGACTTCAAGATTGATAAAAACACTTTTGAAAATTTGGTTGATGCTAAAATAAACCCAAATGGTGTAATCCTGGGAATTAACGTTTTGGCTAAAGAAAAAGAAATCCCTGCAAAAGTGGCTGTTCCTCTGCCTGCAAGATAATCATAGAAAAGTTTATAAACAAGTAACTCTATTTCTGACTATATATTAGTATTAAAAGAGGTGTATTATGATGGATAAAAAAGCAGCTTTACAGCTTTCTATAAATGCTATTGTTATCTTGATTCTTGCCATTACTATTTTAGGTCTTGGTTTAGGATTCATAAAGTCCCAGTTTGGTGCTTTAACAGAGCAGTTTGGGGCAGTAAGTGCTGAAATCAAGTCCTCTTTGATTGAAAAAATCAAGGAATCAGGAGAACTTTTAGTCTTCAATAGAGCAGAAATAGATGCTAAGATTGGAAAGCCTGAGGAATTTTATGTTGGTATTAAGAACACTGCCTCTGCTAAAGAGGGTTCTGCCACTATATGTTTTAGAATGGGTGTCAAGTGTGTTAGGGCTTTAAAGCCTGATAATTCCTGTCCTGGTGGTGAGGCCAGTTTGGTTGGCGGTGTTGATGTTGACGGCAATCCTCCTGAGTATGGCACTTGGTTCAGCATGTTTGATCAGGTTGATATCAGGCCTGGTGATGTGGGTGTCTACCCTGTCAAATTGCAGATTGCTGCTGCTTCTCCAGACACTTATTTGATGGAGTTTAATGTCTATAAGGCAGAGAGTGATACTGACTGCGCTACTGCAATGTGGCCTGCAGATCCAAGTGATACTTATCAGACAAAGCAGTTCTTTATCAAGGTGACTTAGGGGTGATATTATGAAATCAAAAAGAAAACTGACAGAACAGGAAGAATTTGAGATCATGAAGATGGTCTTGGACAAGTTCTTGTGGCTTGGCATTGTTATCCTTGGGTATGGATTATATGTCTCTATAACAAACTCATTTAATACAGGGATTTGGTATATTGTTGCAGGAGCAGTTGTTTTAGTGCTGTTCGCATGGTTTGTCATTAAAGAGTTTGAATTTATCCGATGAAAGCCAGATTCTTTTTCTTCTTCATTTTGATTGTATTAGTTCTTGCTGGGTGTGAAAAGCCAGAATGCGAGTCAGATGCTGAGTGCCAAAAGCTTCATTTTTCAGGCGCATGCATTGATGGAAAGTGCGTCTACACCCCTATTCCTGGTGAGTGCGGCAATGGCATTTGCGAGGATTCTGAGACAAAGTGCACCTGCCCTGAGGACTGCGATATTTGTGCAGGCCCTTCTGGTCCTTTTGAATTAGTGTGTGTTGGTGATTTGTGTCTCGAGGGTATTCCTGAGTCTAAGGTAAAGCCGCAGATTTCAACTGATGAGATTAGTGCTGGCGGTGACAAGTTGCGGCTTACTACTGAGTTTAACCAGCCGTTTAATCTTCTTAAGGACTTGTTTAATGTCAGGATTTCCTTGTCAAGTGCTAATGATAGGAATGCTGACAGAAAAATCTCTAAATTAACTTTACTGGGTGAGATTAACAGGCAGACTATTCCTTTGGCTGAAAAAATAGTTGACATGCCTCTCTGGCCTGGTTCTGAGATTGATGCTGGCTTGATTGTTGATTTTCCTACTGCTGAAAACCAGGGAACTGTCTCTGATCTTGAACTGCAGATTACTTATGATTATCTTACAGGCAGGACTACAAAGGCTCCTAAGACTCTTGTTGTAAAGAACAGGTATCCTCGTGTTGAGTTTGACTGGGTAAAGCCAGAAACACCTTATCCTTGTCCTGAGAGCTGTGATGATGGCAACCCTGGAACTCAGGATGTCTGTGATGCTTCCACTGATTTTTTCTGTGAGCACAGGCCTGTTCCTGGTGCTTGCGGTAATTATGTTTGTGATGCTGATGAGAATCCCTGCACTTGTCCTGTTGACTGCGGTCCTTGTTCAGACGGCGGGACTTATACAACTTTTGCCTGTATTAATAAAGAGTGTGTTGCCCGGTTAAAGGGCGGTATTTCTCCAGAGGCAAAGTCTTTGTTTGATGACAGAAAGCTTGGTCCTGTGCATTTGCAGAATAATTATGATTATCCTGACCCGTTTAATACTGCTGAAGACAGGCTTGTCCTTAACTTTAACATATATGACAAGGATGCTGATGTCAAGGATTTCAAGATAACAACTGTTCGTGTGTTTGAAAGCACTAATGAGATTGCCTCTGCAGAGCCTAATCTTGCTTTGCCAGATGCAGGCAGTTCTGGTGTTGTTGAAATAGAGATTCCTCTTCAGGCCCAGCCTGAGATTGACAGGTCATTGACTATCAAGGTCTGGTTTGAGTATAAAGAGGGTGATTCCAAGAAAAAGAGCAGTTATTCCAAGCCTCTTGGAAAGGTTGCTCTATTGAGTCCTGGTGTCCCAAAATGAATAATAAAAATTGTTCCAAATCTTCTAGTGTTCATAAAACAGGCTTTTTGAGCAATAAAAAAGGTTTTGAATTGTCTGCTACAGTGATTGTTTTATTGGTTATTACGATTGTTATTTTCATGGGCTCTTTGTTTTTCTTGAAGAAGTTCTTTTCTGGTGCTGAGGAGATTAAGGGAGAGATTGAGCGCTCCACCCAGGAGCAGATTGAGAACCTGCTTAGGTCTGGTGACTTGGTTGCTATTCCCATAAATAAGAAGACTGTTAAGAAGGGCAATGGTGCTGTTTTTGGCTTGGGCATCAGGAATGTTGGTGCTCAAAAGACTTTTACTGTTGTGTCGGGTTTTCACAAGGCTTTTGAGATTGACGGCAAGACAGAGATTCCTGCAGATCCCTGGTATATTAATGATAATTGGTTGTTGTATTCTGAAGGCCCTTACAGGCTTGATTCCAATGAATTGAAATTAGTCCCAGTGTCTGTGACAGCCGGGCATGCTATTGATGATTTAGGAACTTCTACAGAGACAGGCACGTATATTTTTAATGTCTGTGTCTTTAAGGGAGATGTTGCTATTGATTGTGATTTAGAGGCTTTTAGCACAATGGGCTTTCCTGATGAATTATACAGCAAGAAGGTTTATCAGATGCTTGTGGAAGTACCTTAAGCTTTTTATAGTCATTCTGTTTTATAGTGCAATATGGCTGGTGTGAGTGTGGACTTGGAAGAATTGACAGAATTCTTGGTTTTTGCAAAGACCAGAACATATGGTGGTGAGGGTAAAAAGGTTATCCAGCCTGACGGCGCCAAGCATTTTGAGCCTGTCACAAGCGGCATTTGGCGTTATGAAGATGAATACAAGCGTGGAAAATCTCGTTTTGGAGGAAGGGCTGATGTTTTTCATGATGATGAGCTGATTTGGCACATGTTTTATCACGGCGGCATGACTCCTGAATTCAAAAATAATCCAGAACTCACAAAAAGAACTTTTGCTTTTCTCAAAAAAGTCTTGCTGCACAGCGGTGATGCCAATAGCCTTCTAAGGGGCCCTGCAACTTTTAGGGATGGTGATTTTGAGTATTTCAACAACACTGTTGAAGGTGATATTGCTTATTACAAAGGAGAAGAAGAAATCTGGCTCAAGAATGACCAGGTTTATGTTCTGAGATTTATTGGTGGTTTGATAGAATAAGAAAAATAAAAAAAGCTTTATTCAAGCTTTTTCTCTATGACTTTTTCAAAGTCTTCAAATGGGCGTGCTCCAACTACTAACTCATCTTCAATTAGTATGCTTGGTGTTCCCTTGACTCCTACTTGCTGTCCTTCTGCCATGCTTTTCTTGACTTTTTCTGCGTATTTGTGCGTGTCAAGGCATTCATTAAAGTCATCCATGCCAAGCTCTAGCTCTTCTGCCCACTCTTTCAGGCTTTCTTCGCTTATGTCTTGCTGGTTCTCAAAAATCATGCCGTGCATTTCCCAGAATTTTCCCTGGTCATGAGCGCACTCTGATGCCTCTGCAGCTATCTGTGCATGAGAGTGGAATCCTAGTGGAAAGTGCTTGTAGTAGAATTTTGCTTTTCCAGTGTCTATGTAGTTTTCCTTGATTTTTGGCCATGCCTGTGTTTCAAATCTTGAGCAGAATGGGCACTCAAAGTCATCATATATTACCATTGTTATTTCAGCATCTTCTTCTCCAAGAAAAGGAACCCCTTCAAGGTCTACGTCATCAACTGTTAATTGTGGTTCTGGTTCTTTTGGTTCTGCTGGCTTTTTTTGTTCTGGGTCTGCTGCCGCTGCTGCTGTTGGCGTCTCTACTCCAAATCCAAATCCGTGCGTGAATATGCTTATCAGCAAAAGCACGAATAATATTCCAGAAATTCCCTGCCATAGGGTTATCTTGCTTATCTTAATCTCCCCGTCTGTCATTATTTACTCACCCCAATATTTAATAAAGCGTAAGAAATGCCGGTCTTTTATAAAGCTTACTGATTATTTATATCAAAGCCTTAAGTGCTTTTCCTGGATTTTTTGCTTTTGCCACTGCAGAGGCTACAAGGACTCCTTTTGCTCCTAATTTCAGGGCAGTCTTGACGTCTTGTCTTGTGTTTATGCCTGCTCCGCATAATACTTTTGTTTTTACTGCCTTAACAGTTTCTCGGATAAGTTCTGGCCGTGCTTTTGAGACAGATATCTTGCCTCCGATTAGTTCTTTTGGCTCTATTGCTATAAAATCAGGCTTC
>WJJT01000013.1 GCA_014729555.1 Candidatus Woesearchaeota archaeon | reverse complement strand
GGCATATTGTATATTTACTGTAAGCGTGTCTTCATATTCTCCTTTTTCAGCTGTGTAGCCGCACTCTGGACAGACATATTCTTTTGCTCTTATCTTCACCTTTCCTGTCTTCTCGTCTTTTGGCTTGCCCATGAGTGCTTTTCCGCATTTTGGGCATTTTTCCTTGAATACCCATGCAACCACTTTGCCTTTGTCAATATTTCTTCGAGTAAAATAAACACATTCCTCCATAGAATCTGGGAGTCTAAGAACCATAAAATCACCTCTGTTTTTGTGTAGTATTATTTTTTTGTATTTAATGGTTTTGGTTGAGTGGAAGGTCCATCTGGCGGGTTTCATAGCTTACTGCCTTGAAGTAAGTCTCGATTGTTTCAGTAAGTTCTGCTGGGAGTATTTTTCTCAGTCTTCCTTTCAGGTTAGGCGTGATTGATTTAGGTAAAGGCCTGACGTCTTTCAGCACGTTCTTGGTTGTGCTAAGCAGTTCCTCTAGCTTTGCCTGGTTGTTTCTTCCAGCGCTTGCATTGCGGGTTTTGTGTTCTTTGTCTGATTTCATGAAGTAAGGTGCGCCAAGTGATGTATTTCCTTTATCAAAACAGGTTATTGGTATTATCACGTGCCTGCCCTGGAAAAAATTGTTCCAGTACACAATACCTTTTGATCTTGCTGCTTCAGTTGCATACACGCTTGCAGCGCCGTAGAAGTGGTTGTTGACTGGCAGTAAAACTATGTTCATGTTTACTCTCAGGCTGCTAGCTTCTGGATGGTACGTGCTTCGTGCAAAATTTCTTTTTGGTTTGTGCATTTTTTGCACTGTTTTTCTGAGATATTGTCCGTCTGCTCCCATTTTAAGCGCAAAAAAAGAGGCGCTTTATAAAGTTTTATGTTCTCTTTACTTCTATAGAAACAGCATCACAATTCACACGAATATACCGTGGACATATCGTATAAGGCAGATCATTCTTTTCACAATACTCCAGTATCTTCTCTTTCTCTTCCTCATTTGAGAACTTAACAATAACATTTATTCCTTTGCTCTCCGGATGAATGACATCAAAATCCTTTAAGTCTTCTTTTATTTTGGCGTTTTTTGTCTCCCAGGCAAGCAGTTTTGCAAACAGTTTGTCCAGCTCTTCACTTAGCGCAGATAATTTTGATTCATCAAACTCTCCCTCAAATTCTCCCGAATCATGTGCAATGAATCCGCCGTAGTGTAAATTCACCGGCTTGTCTTTTCCAAAACTTCCAATAATCACATCCCCGACTTTTGCCAGCTCTGTTCCAATTGATCCAGAAGCATCATTAATCAATAAACATTTTTTCTCAGCGCATATTTTTGCTATTTCCTGCATTGGCTGTTCTGAAAAATAGCCATTGAGTGAATTAACCAAGAATATTGATTTCTCATCTGCTTTTGCTTTCAAAGCATCAGGGTCAATTATTCCATAGTCTGTCATCAGCTCAATCTTCTCTAGTCCTGCTTTCTTTGGGTAATCCCTATATGTCAGCCACCCGCCTTGATCTTGTATCAATACTTTTTCTTTTCCAAGATTCTTGCAGTGTTTCAGCACAGAAAGTATTGCATGGTCTCCTGATTCAACCAGTTTAATCTTTTGTTTTCCTGTTAGTTCCTGTAATTTCTCTTGGACTTCCATAAGTCTTAAAAACTCTTGTTTGTTAATAAAGTTTATGAATTACTACGACGAAACAGCAAGAGGGTATAATGAGCTTCATGGTGAAGAGCAGTTAAAAAAATTAAAAATCATAGCTAATGAAATTAAAGTAAATAAGGACACGAAATTATTAGACGTTGGCTGCGGAACAGGCCTCTCTGCAAAAGTTTTTTATTGTAACATAACTGGAATTGACCCGTCAAAAGAGCTTCTGAAACAATGCCCTTTCAAGACTATTAAAGCAAAAGCAGAGTCCCTTCCTTTCAAGGGCAATGAATTTGATGTTGTAATTGCAGTAACATCTATCCATAACTTCGATGATATAGAAGCAGGACTAAAAGAAATCAAGCGTGTTGGCAAGGACTGGTTCGCACTAACTGTTCTGAAGAAAGCAGGTAATGCAGATGAAATTCTTGAAAAAATAAAACAAATCTTTAAAATTAAGCAGCAGATAAAAGAAGGCAAAGACAGGATTCTGATATGCACACAAAATTTATATACTCCTTCTGCTGATCCTTGAGCATAATGCCGCGTACAGATGTTGAACTGACTCTTGAAGAGCACCGATGGATAAGAAGCATTGGGTGTGATGTAACTTCATCTAACAGGTACAGGCCTGCATTTAATAAATTATTGTACCAAAATAAGGATTTAGTAGAAGGCTTTATTCAGGATGTCGGCAGGAATTACTGGAAAAATACAGATTATTGTTTATTTTATTTTTTGTATATACCTGGTGTATTAACAAGCAGAGAGGATTTGGAATTATTTCTTGCGCTTGGTACAGAAGCTTATAACGCAGGTATTCCAGCAAAGGCGTATTTTATAAACTTGCTGCCTTTTGCAGGTATTGATACAAATAAGCAGGTCATAAAAGAGGGCGATGACTTGTTTATACAGGTAAAAGAGGATTGGTTTAAGTTCAGTTCTTTTGTGATTGAGTTTTACAAAAGCTTGGGACAAAATGCAGAACAAGCATGGCTAATCCCCCGGGTGACAGTTAATAACCCTTTGGTTAAGTCTTTTGAAGATATGCAGGAAATGCTGCAGATAATAAAAAGCTTTCTTGAAAACAACGATTTAAGCAATTTGACTACCTTTATAGATGCCTTTGACAGGCCTAGCCTTAAAAAAATAATAAAGAATACTAAAGACTTGAAAATACTGGCAGGATTAATTAGGGAATTGGGAGAATTCGCACCATGGATACTTAGTGAGGAATTGCATAGAATGATAAAGACTGGTGGGATAAAAAACAGCGAAGATTTGTATAAAATGACTGTTATTGCTTCTATGTCTAAAGGCTTTCAGCTGATTATATTCTCAGATGGATTCAGGGCACTTGAAGATTCAGGGTTGTGCAGTAATACAAATGATTTGTATGAAGCATGTCGTGTTTTTATTGAAATAGCACGCAAGTCAGGCTGGACTGCTGCTGGCTTAGAAGGACAGAATTACTGCAGTGCAGTCATATCTGAAAAACTAAGGCTGTTGATTTCCAAAAAAATTATAAGGAACACAAAAGATTTGCGCGAGGTGTGTTTACTGCTGCTAGAGCTTGCAAAGAGGGCAGGAAGTCCTGCTTTAGCACAAAGAGCGCTTACTGATGGTTTAACAGCAGCAAACACTGCACTCTTGCTGAAAAGCAAAGAAGATTTGCCTCCTGTAGGCGCAGTGCTGGTGGAGATTGCTAAAAAAGCAGAGGATTTTTCTGAAGTAATATTTAATTACCTAGATGAATATATCATGACTACTCCTGTGTTAAGAAAAAAGGCTCAAAGCTTGGGGGGCTTTAAAGCAATTGCAGAGATATTTATTGATCTTCACAATATGGCAGGCAAGAAGTACACAGATGTTTTTTTCAAAAACAAGGATTTTTTGAATTGGTATATCCAGGAAAGATTAGCAGGCAAAACAGTCTCTCTAGAAGATGCATTGATAGCAGTCAATGAATTGAAATTCCCCGGGTATAAGAGAGAGTTTTATGCAAAAATGGACCCGCGCATCTCAAAGATAGAGCATGAATCTCTTGCAAGTGAATTGCTTGCAAAAGCTCGGTACGGAAGAGCAAAATACAAGGAGTGGTATGAGGAATACAACAAAGAACGCATTCAGACTCTTGCAGAGTATGGGATTGATGTTGATCTGTGGCTTGGAAAAAAGCGTTTCAAGTATAAGAATGTCAAAATAGATGTTCAGACTGTTGAGGAAAAAGAGATTTTATCAAAAAGATTGCCGCAGCTAAAAGATTGGCTTAATGCGTTGCTAGACACAGTAAATGACCCTAGGTATGTTCTTGCAGAGATAATATCACATCTCCCAAAAAAGCTAAGAGAAAATAGTGTTGAAGCATTAATGCGGGCTTTACAGCAGGCACCAAAGGCAATTCCTGATTTTATCAGGGAAGTGGTCTTCAAGGTTGTTAAAAAAAAGCCAGAACTCACAAGCATTCCTGCAAAAGAGCTAAGAAAAATGATAAAGGTATTTTATGGAAAAACTATATCAACCTGCATGGCAAGAGGCGAAGCAATAAAAGCTCAAGAAGCAAGAAATGAAGTGAAACTGATTTCACTGCTTGAATATGATAAGTTGATTGAAAGGCTTCCGAAGTTTAAGGTTTATCCTTATATTCAGACAAGATTGTCTGAATTCGCAAGAGCAAGCCCTAAGCCTGGAAAAGAGGCTGACTGCAATTTAGCAGTCCATCATTTAGAAGAGGTTGCGCAGGCTATTGCTAATTTGATTCAGGCGCAGGACAAAGAGTACAAGGCTCATTTTGAGGGCACTTATGATTTAAGATTCAGGATTAGTGACAAGTTTCCAACAGAGGTTCTCACAATAGGTGCAGACGGTCACGCCTGCATCCAGCCCGGAGAAGAGTCAGAAGAAGAAGGGCATAATTTTTTCAGGGACGTTGACGCGCTTTTTGTAGAGATTCTTGCAATGCGTGAAAAAAAAGCACCAATCATAAGGATGTTCAAGAAATTTGACAGGCTTGGATTCATACTTGCTTTTGCCGCAGTAAATGAAAAAAACCAGCCAGTGCTTGCGCTTAATACAGTGGAGATTCCTAAGCTCTGGCCAGAATATGTGTGTGCAAAATTTTTTGATGCTGCAACAGACTGGCTCAAGATTTTTACAAGCAATGCAGGCTTTAAAGCGATTATTATAGGTCAGGGTCATGGTTCAGATTATTTTAGGAAAAAATATGGAGAGCAGGATGTCTATATCAAGAAAATGAGCCCTTACCCGACAGACATAGAGTATTACACAAATGCATTTGAAAAAGGGAAAATAAGAGAAACAAAACAAGGGCTTATTTTGGAGTATTCTGGCAAAGGAGCGATTATCTGGTCAGGACAAGGATAAGGTTTTTATACTAAAACTTTAATAATATGCTGTCAAGGTGAATAAATGAATGCACTCCTGGTTTATCCAAAATATCCTGACACTTTCTGGAGTTTTAAGCACGTCCTGAAGTTTGTCTCTAAAAAGGCTGCTTTCCCCCCTTTGGGATTGATGACAGTGGCTTCAATGCTTCCCAAAGAATGGAATAAAAAATTGATTGATGTTAACATAACCAAACTTACAGATCAACAAATCGAATGGGCAGATACTGTTCTTATTGGTGCGATGGTTGTTCAGAAAGAAAGTGCAAAAGAAATCATTCAAAGATGCAAGGAAAAAGGAAAGACAGTTATTGCAGGAGGTCCTGCTTTCACTACACAGCACAAAAATTTTCCAGGTGTTGATCATTTTGTCCTTAATGAGGCTGAAATAACTCTGCCGTTATTCCTGGAGGACTTGAAAAAAGGAGGTCCAAAAAAGATTTACACTTCAGATAAAAGACCGGATATCAAAGAAACTCCTGTTCCGCTGTGGTCTTTGATTGACTTCAAGGATTACGCTTCTATGTCTGTTCAGTATTCAAGAGGATGCCCGTTTAATTGTGAGTTCTGTGATATTGTGATAATGAACGGCAGGATTCCCCGGACAAAGACGCCAGAGCAGATTATTAAGGAGATTCAGTCGTTATATGATGCTGGGTGGCGCGGCCAGTTGTTTATTGTTGATGATAATTTTATCGGAAAAAAAGAAGAAGTCAAAAAGATGCTTGCTCATTTGATTGAGTGGCAGAAAGAGCATGATTATCCATTTCAATTATACACAGAAGCAAGCACTAACTTAGCAGATGACAATGAATTAATGCAGTTGATGAGTACAGCTAATTTTTTCAAGGTTTTCCTGGGTATTGAGACTCCTTGTGTGGACAGTCTTAAGGAATGCGGCAAGATGCAGAATGCAACGCGGGATCTTGCAGAGGCGGTTAAAACAATACACAACAACGGCATGCAGGTGATGGGCGGGTTTATCGTTGGTTTTGATAATGATAATGAGGGTATTTTTGATGCGCAGATTAATTTTATTCAGCAGACAGGCGTTGTTACTGCAATGGTCGGCCTGCTTAATGCCTTGCCGCAGACAAGGCTCTGGCACAGGCTCAAGGCAGAGGGAAGGCTTTTGCAGGATACCTCTGGAGAGAATACAGACGGCAGCCTGAACTTTGCCCCAAAAATGGGCAGGCAAAAGCTTACCAGGGGTTACAAGAGGATTCTCTCAACAATATATTCACCAAAACAGTATTATCAAAGAATTGATACTTTTATCAGGCACTACAAGCCTACTGCAAGAACGCGCGTCACTAAAAAAGATATCAAGGCGTTTTTCAGGAGTGTATGGAGTATTGGAGTTCTGTCTAATTCAAGGCTGCGGTTTTGGAAGCTTATTTTAAAGACCGGTTTTACCAAAAGAAAATCTTTTCCTGTTGCAGTTGAGCTTGCTATTCTTGGCCTGCATTTTGAGAAAATCACAAAAAAAGTGAATCAGCAGGGATAAGATTTTTATACTTGAATAATAAATCTATATATAATGCAGAATATTGCAAGAATAAAAGAGGTGTTAGATAGTATTAGTTCTATTACTTCTGAGTACAAGGACTGCCAAGACAAGACTCATGCAGAACAATTACAAAAAAGCATTAATTCTGTTAAAAAAGAATTATTAGACACTTACACTCCTGAGGTTTCTGAAAGGTTTGATTTTCTTGATGCTAGACTGCATTCCTTGCTTAAAGAGCATTTTAATTATTTGGTCTTGGCTATTGGTGACTTGCAGCAGGCGCATGAAACTAAGATTAGAGCACAGCATATTGATCCAGATACGTTTCATAATCTTCTTTTAACTCATGTTCATCCCATCATTCGCCAGGTTGACCATCGTCTCTTGGCCATGAATGTGACTCTGCAGGGCTTGAGTGTTACTGCTAAAAGAAATCCTTAAATACAAGTTGTGTTCTGTGTAAAAACATGAAAGCACCGAATTTCCTTAAAGAAATAATACACTCATTCAATCCAAGAAAGCTGGATAAGTTCACTAATCGTTCTTTTGGGCATTGTATTGGCTATTTTACAATGATTCTTGCTTTTTCTTTTGTTATTATGATGGTTTGTTATGCTCCCCAGGTTGGTTTATTGACTGGTTTTGTTTCAGAGCAGATTTCCAAGTTTGATGCTTTGAATGTTTCTGGCTCTGTTGACATGAGCACTGCGATTCATGTTCCTGAAAAAAAGCCTGTTTTGACTATTGACATGACTGGCGAGGATGTCAAGCCCGCTGCGCAGAGGGTTATTATAACAAAGGATTATGTTTGGTATAATTTATTAAAGGGCACTCAAAAAGTAAAGACCAGGCACCTGCTTGAGCCTACTAAGAACAAGCCTGTTGTGAGCCAGGTTTTGGCCCTGTTCATTATTTTTATTCTGCCTTCTATTGTGTTTTATTCATTCATAGCTCTATGGATTAAGTATTTCTTGTTAATCCTGATAATAGGCACGCTTGCTTTCTTGCTGGTTGATCTCACTCAGTACAGGAAAAAGTGGGTCAAGACCCTTAAGCTGGCTTGTTTTGCTGCTGCTCCTGTTATTGCTATAGAGGTTATTTCCATTCCTTTTAATACAGACTGGCTTATTCCCTTGTTTAGGATAGTTGGCATTCCAATCTATGTTATAGGGATTGTTCTATTATTAGTGCTTACAATGCTGATAGTCATCTTGACGCATTATTTCAAGGCAGAACATGGTAAGAATAAATAATCCAAGGCAGACTGTTCTTGTTTCCTGCAGAGGCCCTGCTACTTTAATGGGTGTTGAAGAGCAGATTAATGATATTATTCCCTTGGACTGGCACTCTCCTGCTTCTTATGAGCCAAGAAAGTATATTATTCTGGTAAGCAAGAAATCTCCTGCCTTGGAGCGTATCAAAAGCTCTAGTGCCTTTGTGGTGAATTTCATGCCTTATGAACTGGTTGATAAAATAATTAAGTGCGGTAAAGAGTTCAAGAAGGATGAGTTCCAGGAGGTCGGCCTTACAGAAGCCCCTAGTGAAAAGCTGATTGACTGCCCGCGGATTGCAGAGGCTATTGCCTGGCTAGAGTGCGAAGTAGAAAACGAGATAGACGCGGGAGACCATGTTGTATTTATCGGCAAGGTCCTGCACACAGATTTCATTAAGGATGCAAAAAGGCCTTTTCATGTTGATGGGGAGTTTTATACTACCACTGTTGATTGATGCTGTGCAAACAAAAAATTAATAAACCCCATCTGCTAATTTCTTCTTTATGGACCCTGAAACAGCAAATAAGGTGAACAAGCTTGCCCAGAACCTTAAAGAGCTTCACATGGCTGCTACTATGGAAGAGGCTACAGACCGGGCAAAAGAGATTATTATTGGCAGCAGGAGTGATGACAAGAAGAGCATTAAGGAGCTTATGGATGAGCTTGATGAGGAAAAGCAGGAGCTGAAAAAGGACAAGAAAGTCCTGGACAAGGCTGAGCAGGAGCTTGCAGAGGTTCAGGATTTGGAGCAAAAGGATGAAAACATTAACAAAGAGCAGATTGTGAAGATTCAGCATGTTCAGCAGGAGATAAAGGATGCTCAAAAAGATCTTGAAGCAGTTAAGGAGAATATTGAGATGGCTGAAAAAGTCCAGAAAGAGGAGGAAGAATGAAAAAGCAGGTTCCTGTTGCCTGGATTTTTGGGGGTTTGCTGTTTGCAATACTTCTGACGATTTTTCTTGTGAGAAAAGCAGCTATTACTGGTGGTTTTGCAACAGGGGGCACAAAGGCTCTTTCAGTTGCTCCGTTCTCAGGCAGCATGCTTACCATAATCGCAGCCGCAGCCCTTATATTAATAGTGATTTTTGCTGGTGTTGGCAAAATCGAGCATTAAGCCCAAAACAAAGTATATTCTATAAAATATATATCAAAATACCATAAGCTTTATATATGTTGTGACTACTATGGACTAATAACATTTATAATTGGGGGGATAAGGCATGAAAAAACATACACTAATTGTATTGATGCTCTTTATGTTAGTAACCATAGCTGCGAGTGCAAACGCGCTGACAGTTTCAAAGACTAACATACTTCTTGGAGATGACAACCAGGATAGAGTAAGCAATGTTACAGAAAGTTTCAGGATCACAAATGATGGAAACACAACTATTAACAGCATATCACTGACAGACACTGCAAATTCAAAATATAACATAAGATTCAGCCCTTCATCAATCTCAAATCTTGCGGCTAATGCTTATGTGGATGTTACTGTTAAAGGCGATATCCCTCTTGATTTTAATGCAGTTGAGACAGATGAAGATGCTTCTGGTTACCTTAAGCCAAAGGCATTTGGCATTGGAACAATCACTGTGACTGCAGGTTCTACAACAAAAAACATTGACTTGAAAATGCAGGCTGTAAATCAGATTGAGCTTAAGAGGGCAACTCTTGAGTGCGGAGACAAGTCAAAGAGAGTTAAGGATGGAACTGAATTTGATGAGTTAAAGCCAGACACTGCATGCAGCTTGAATGTTGAAGTTGAGAATAACTTTGATGACAGGGATTCTGATGATGATAAGACAGGAGATATTGATTTTGATGATGCAGATGTTGAGATTGAAGTAGATGATTCTGATTTTGATGTTGATGATGACGACTCTGTTAACCCAGATCCTGACGATTATGATGATGTCTCATTTGACTTTGATATTGAGGAAGAAGTTGATGACGGCTCATATAACTTGATCATAAGGACCATAGGCCAGGATGACAATGGCGCTTGGCACGGAGATATCTGGGAAGTGGACTTGAGGGTGGAAAGAGAAAAGCATGATATCCAGATTAAGAGCACTGCCATGAATCCTGAAAAAATGGACTGCAATGGCGGCCTGCTTCGTGTTGACTCCAAGATAATCAACCTGGGAAGGAGTGACGAGGATGATGTTGTTGTTGAGCTTGAGATTCCAGACCTTGACTTGTCAACAAAAAAGACAGGCCTTGATCTTGATGAGGATGACTACACAAGGCTCTCAATGACACTGGACATTCCAGAAGATACAGAAGACGGCGTGTATGCTGTGTACCTGAACACTTACTTTGATGGTATTGCTCCAAGCAATACAAAGGCATTCAATCTGGCTATTGACGAGTGTGTTGTTGAAGAGCCAGAAGAGGATGAAACAGAAGATGAGGATGACACAACAACTGTTGTCACGCCTCCAACACAGCCAGCAACACCTAATACACAGCCAGCAACACCAAGTGCTCGTGTAAGAATATCTGATGATGGCGGCTTTACAGGCTCTAGTGCTTACCTGGGCCTGCTTGGAATATTGATTGCAGTGATTGTTGTAATAATCATTGTTTTGGTTGTTGTTTTGCTTAAAAGGCCTAGGAAATAGGCTTTTACATTTTTTTCTTTTCATATTTCTTGAAATTCTTTCATTCTTTTGAGCAATAATTGAAATTCTTTTGTATTAATCAGAAGTCTTTCAATCTTTCAGGCATATTTCCGTCTTTTTCTCAGAAACTGATTTTAAAATTAGAATTCTTGTAAAAAAAATAAAGCGGCCCTAACGGCCGGAACGAGATTGAAACCCTAACAAATCATAGGGAGTCAAAATATATAAAGTTTACTAAAAAATGCCGCGGTCCCCTAACGGTATGGGGCGAGGTTGAAACTCTCGGCCTGAAAAGGTATCCGGGTTCGACACCTGCGGGCGAGATTCCCGGCCGCGGCGCATAATAAAAAGGAGGTATAAAAAATGAAAAAACTGGTATTAATCGTGCTTATGCTGATAATTTTGCCAAACTTTGTATCAGCTGTTTACATCAATCAGGTATTGTATGACCCGGACACAAGTGAGACTTCTTCTGAGGCCATTGAACTGCACAACCCCTCTGCCTCAGCTATAGATATTGGCGGGTGGATCATTGCTACAGAGACTTCTGAGAAGGATGCAGTGATTCCTGCCAATTCTATTATCAAGGCCAAGGGTTATTATCTTGTTGCTGATACTGGCTGGAACAGCTCTGCCTGGCGTGCTGCTGATCATGAGGAAAAGATTACGTTTCATAATGATAACAGCGGTACTGCTTTAAAAAATGCTAATGGCACTGTTATTGATGCTGTTGGCTGGGGAAATCCCTCTGAGATAAAGAATAACATGTATGAGGGCTCTCCTTCTGTTGATGTTAAAGAAGGAAAGGTTTTGTTAAGGAAAAAGGATTCTGATAATAATTCTGTTGATTTTGTTGAGGCTTTGCCTGATTTTTCAGATCCTAATTCAATAAAGATTGTTGTTAATGTTACTAATTCAACTGGCAATGTTTCTTCTGTTAAGCTTGACGTGGATGATGATTCTGACAAAAAAGGAACCCAGATTCGGCCTGTGAGCGGCGGCAAACGAAAGGTTAGGATTGTTGCAGTTGCTTCTGATGAAGTGAGTGCAACTTTCCTTAACCAAACTATCGTCTTGAATAATACACACAATGATACATATGAGGGTTTTGTTGAACTAGGGCATGACTTAAGCCCTGGCAATTATTCAGTTACTGTTGCTGGCAGTAAGTTGTTTTTTGAATATCTTGAATTGCTGGATTTTACAGTCACCTCAAACAAGATTCAGTTCTCTACCCTGCCTGGCAAAGAGGCTGTTGCAAAGACTAATGCTGTTATAAAGAATACAGGCAATGTGGACCTGAATCTTTATCTTGAGGCAAATGACCTGGTTTTTGATGAAAACAAGATTAGCGCAGATAACCTGCAGATAAGCTCTGACAATGAGAACTTTGGTGATTTGGATGAGACTTTTGTCCTGAATCCTGGGGATGAATTAAGCTTGTATTTTAGCTTGTTTGTTCCTGCTAAAACCCGGCTTGGAAGCTATCGCTCGATTGTTTCATTGAAAGGGGAGAGGGTTTAGTCTTCTCTCAATCTTTTGAAATACTCTTCCCACTCTTGGTCAGAAAATCCTTTGTCTTTTTTTTCTTTTTTCTTGAATTTGCTTCCTACTTTTTCTTTTGCAAACTTGTGCACGTGGTTTCTTATTCTTACGTTTGAGTATGCCAGTGTTGCCAGCCCAAGTGCTAATAAAATCATTGCAAGTGCTGTTGTTCCTGTTCCTATTCCTACTGCAGAGCCTGTTATCTGGTTTCCTGGCTTGCTTAGTATTTCATTAATCACTTCTTCTGGTGTCTGCTCCTCTTCTTCTACAATCATGCCTGCATCTTCCTGTTCTGGTGCTTCTGTCACTCCTGAATCTTCAGTTGTTTCTGCTGGTTCTTCTGGTGCTTCTGTCACTCCGCTGTCTTGTGTGTATGTTCCTTCCTCAAAGTTGTCAAAGTCCCATCCCCAGCCGCTTCCTCCGCCGCCTGTGCCTGTGCTTGGATTGCTTACTGTCAATTTTTTCAGTGATGTGTAATTGTATCCACTGTTTGCATATACTTTTACAAGAATGTTGTATTTTCCTGTGCTCTGGGGAGCATTGAATGTGTGGCTGAATGTTCCGTTTGTTAATGTTGCGTTTGTTTCTGTGCCCTGCACTGTTATTGCAACTTTATTTTCAGGTATGTCTGAGCCGTTTGATAGTTTTACTGTTCCGCTTATCACTGCTGTTCTTCCTGGCCTTGCATTTGAAGGATTTAAGTTAAGAGTAAATGTGTAGTCTGGAACTATCTTAAAGTTTGTTGTTTGTGAATTATTCACATTTCCAGATGTATCGTTTGCAACTATTGTTACATTGTATTGCCCCATAAGATTTGGTGTATTAAATAATCTGCTGTATTTGTTTCCCACTGCAAGGTTTAACTGCAATGGAATTGTTGTTCCGTTTGGATATGTTATGTCTGCTCTTACCTTGCTTATATTTGTGTCATCTGTCGCATTTGCTGTGATGTATATTGCCTCTGATTCTGTATAAATTGTTCCTGGTGCTGGTGTTACTGCAGTCACATTTGGTGGAATCCCATGGAATGTTATGTTTCCTAATATTGTGGTTATGCCGCCAACATTATTTGCTGCAACCAAGGCATACCAAGTAGTGTTTCCTTCATTGCAGTTTGTGAAATCTGCATTGCCGGTGCATATGCTTCCATTGCAGGACAATGTTATTGTTGTGTTTGTGCCATTGCAGTCCCCATAAGTATAATTCACGAGTTGAAGTTGTGATTCGTTCTCTTGCACATTTGCAGTGATTGTCTGTATTGAGTTTGCTAAGGTAGAATTGCTTGGGGTTAGGCTTG
>WJJT01000012.1 GCA_014729555.1 Candidatus Woesearchaeota archaeon | reverse complement strand
CGAAAAGTTTATATATAAGAAAAGCAGAATTTAAGAAAATAAAGCTAAAACCCTAAAATTGAGGCAGTGCCAAATAAATTTGGCTGGTCTTAATTAAAAATTGAGGTGAAACTAATGGAAAAAAAAGAGCTGAGTCTAATCATTCTAGGAATAGTTGCTGTGATAGCAGTAGTAGGACTAGTGCTTTTATTCAAGACAGCAATGTCAGGAGCAGCAGCAAACATACCTGCAAAATTCCCGCAGGCAAGAACATATTCTAATGTACAAGAGCAGCCATGGCCATATGCACACGGAACACCAGAAGGAGGCGTAGTTGAAAAGCCAGCATATACAGACGGAGTGCAGACAGGCGAAATATCTATTGAGCAAAGCAAAAAAGTTTATGGCACAGGAGAAGGCCTTGTATACAGGGACTGGGGAAGAGCAAGATACCCAGAAAGAACAGCTGTTGCTCAAAAAGATGTGTGCGATGCACTGGCAAGACTTGGAGAAGTCCCAAAAACACACACATTCGGAGCATCATTCACAATGCTAAAAGACGGCATTGTAGTTGATGATAAATGCGTGCAGAGCCCAAGATGGACCCAGCCAGGAAGCACAGGAACCCCATTATGCTGCATTCCACCAGGTGCACAAGTAAGATAAAAAGAGGTAGAAAACTATGGAAGAAAGAAAAATCGCCTTATGGGTTTTAGGAATAATAATTGTTCTTGGACTTGTCGGACTGTTCTTAATGTTCAAGTCAGCAAAAACAGGAGCAGGATTTGTGGCAAGCAAAACATACCCAACAATAGGCAAATATGGCGCTTATTCAAATGAAAACCCCTTTCCATACTACACAAGCACATATGGTGTTTCATCAACAGAAATCCCAGGATACCAGAACAGGGTAGAATACCAGAAAGACTGGGCCTGGAGAACCAGACCAGAACACACATACGGAGCAAAAATGGGAAGATGCGCAATACTCGCAACACATGAAATCGGAGAAGTGCCAGCAGGATACATAATGGACGCAACACTACAGCAGGCACACTACCAATACGGAATGGCAAACTGCATCAAAGAAGAAAAATCACAATCCGGCTATTGCTGCAAGCTGACCAAAAGCTACTGAGGTTAAAAAAATGGCAAAAACAGAAACAAAATTAGTGATTCTTGGAATAGTAGCTGTGCTGGCAATCGTAATTCTTGTTTTTTTGTTTAAAATAGTGATGTCAGGAGCTGTGATAGACAAAGCACCATACTACCCATTCCCAAACAAGCCATATGCAAATCCAGATGCAAACGCATTCCCTTATAATGCAAAAGCAATGCCAATGCCGACACAGGCACACAGCACAGAGCAAGGAAAGTGTGCAGTGCTTGCAAAGCCAGGGATACACAAAGCAAATCCAGGATACACACTGGATGCAGACTATCAAGAAATGCTCGCTTACACAGGCAGGAATTCAAAATGCATGTTTGTAGAAGAATCCAACAAAGGATACTGCTGCACAGAACCTGTCTATTAAAATAAGAGGTGAAAACCAAATGGAAAAAAGTGAAACCACTTTGATAATATTAGGAATCGTGGCAGTAATTGCTGTAGTAGGACTGATTCTGCTGTTCAAGCAGGCAATGGCAGGAGCAACAGTAACTGCAACAAACTACTACCAAGACCCGTACATAAAACCAGTACCGCCTATGAATATTTATGCACAGCAGCAAGCCTGCAAGACACTAGGAGCACAGCACACTGTTCCTGCACTCGCAGTAATGCCTGCAACAAAAGATCAAGTCTCCCTGTATGGGCAAGACAACTGCTTTAAAACACCTGCAGGATCACCAGTGGAATACTGCTGTGTACAGCCAAGACCAAACTAAAAAAGAGGTTATGTAAATGGCAAAAGACCACACAATGATTGTATTAGGAGTGGCAGCTGTAATAGCAATCATCTGTCTTGTATTCTTGTTCCAGAAAGCAATGGCAGGAGGAGTAGTGCACTCCTTTCCGCAAACATACTATGTGAAAACAATACCCCCTATGGTGAAGGAATTCCCGCAGCCTGTAATGTATGACCCAATGCTAACATACGCAGATTCTCGATTATGCGATCAGCAAGCAACACAGGGAAATGTCATAAAAGGATTCACCTGGGAAGCAGCAACAACAAAACAGAGAGCCCTGCGCGAGCAAGAAACAGATAAAATAGTATGCATGGATGCACCAAGACAGATAGCAGACAGAGTAGTTGCCTGCTGCCAGCCACCCTTACCAATGTAAAAATGGAGAAAAAAGACAGCAACATACTCATACTAGGGATAATTGCAGTAATCGCAATAGTTATACTAATATTTTTATTCAGGCAGGCAATAACAGGAGGATATGCATACCAAGACAAACTACAGATAGTACCTGCACTTGACATGCCCCCAACACCACAGATATCCCCACAAGTCGCAACATATGATGACAGATATGCAAAAAGACAGATGTACTGGGAAGAGAGCAACAGGGCATACACAATACCAGGAGAGACGATAAGCACACAAGATGTACCAAAGGAAAAATACCATGTAGTTTATGAACAGCCTGCATTTGTTCAATACGATATTGTTGAGAGCCCAAAAGGCAAATAACAAAACAACAAGTAACTTCATACGTTAAAAGGTGATACAATGGAAGAAAAAAACATAGCATTATGCATATTAGGAGTAATAGCAGTAATCGCAATAGTAGGCCTGATACTGTTATTCACTGCACAGCAAGCAGGAGCAAAACAAATGGTAGAATACCCGGGCGGAGTCATGCACACATCCACAGTGTATGAAAAACCAGCTGTAGGCACAGGAGTAGGCTGGAAATACTCTGAACCTGCAGGAGAACCAGTAGTAGAGCCTGCAAACATACCACACCATCCTGTACACTGGAAAACAGTCGAAGGAAAAAGATAATAAAACCCAAAACAGGTGAAAAATGGAAGAAAAAAACATAGCATTATGCATATTAGGGGTAATAGCGATTATAGCAGTTGTTGGCCTGGTTCTGCTTTTTTCAGCAAAAACAGGAGCAACAGTTGCAGCAGGAAAACCCTATAATTACATGTATCCAGGAGGAGTTGTTCGCACAGCACAGGAACAGCCAGCATACCAGCCTAGAACAGGAATCTGGCGATACTCTACATCATCAGGAGACCCAAAAGTAGAGCCTGCAAAATTCGCTTACCCTCCAATGCCAGTGCAACAAGTGGAATAAAAAATGGAATACAAACAAACACTGCTGATTATGATAGCAATAGTTGCTGTAGTAGGCATTGTAGGATTCACCCTGAACATGGCAATGGGTGAAACAGGAGCGTATGTATACAGGCACAATCCCAGGCCAAGGCCAGGAGACTGGGACTATGCATCCCAATCAAAACCATACTCAAATGCACAAAGCATGCCCACACAGCAGGACACTTTCATAATCCCACAAACCAGCTGAAGAGGTTGATATCCAATGGAAGAAAGAAAAATCGCACTATGGGTGCTTGGAATAATAGTCGTGATTGCAATAATAGGCTTGTTTTTCCTGTTCAGAGCAGAAAAAACAGGAAGTGCAGTAGCAGCAAGAGCAGGAATACCATACTATGGCGGTGTATACCATCCAACTGCAGAGACCTATGCAAATCCCTGGGGTAAAGTAGGACCATACGCAAGGACAGCAAAGCCGCACATTGAAGAGCCAAGCTATATAACACCAAAAAAAGACCCTACAAGAGCGCCAACATTCCTTAAAGGAAACTGTGCAAAACTTGCAAAATACGGAATAGTTGACTCAGAACACATTATAGACTCAAACTACCAGCAAAGCAGATTCAAGGAATGCATAGAAGTAGAGGGTTCAAAATCAGGCTATTGCTGCAAAAAAAGCAGCTACATCTACTAAAAAAATGGATGAAAGAAAACTAGCACTGTATGTGCTAGGAATTATTGTTTTAATTGCAATAATAGGCTTAGTGCTGGTGTTCAAGGCAGCAAAAACAGGACAGGCAGCTGCATCAGACACAGTATACTCTGAAAGCTCAGTAACATATTCTAACAAAAAAGGAGACCCATTCCCTTACACAAGGCAGATAAACAAAATACAGGAAAACCCTGCATCATATGGAGTTCAGGCAGACAAAAACATACCAGACTACGGCGGAGCAAGCAGGACATTTGGCGGAACACAGAATCCAGGAGCAGAAATAGCAGTAAGCAAAGGATTTGTCTACCCAAGAAACCCAGAAAAGCAAATACATCAAGTGCTCACATCCTGCACAGGACAAGCCAATATCAGAGCAATACCACAGGGATACACAAGGCCTGCATCAGTGCAGCTGGCACAGTCACTTGGCGTGAACAACTGCGTAAGAGCACCAGAACAGATATCCAACTTTGCATACTGCTGTAAAGAGCCTGGAATGATATCCAGATATGGTTAATTCTTTTTAAAATTATTTTTATTTAAAGAAACAGGAAAAATAAAAAGAAAATTACTTCTTTCCTAAAGTGATTTCAACAGTGCTTACTCTTACCTGCCTTCCTTCCTTGTTCTCAAACTCCTCTGAGTCAATCCTTATATCTCTCACACTGACTGCATTGTCCAAAAACCGCTTTGCTGCAACCTCTGCAACATCAACTGCGCGAGAAATAAACTTTCCTCTTGCCTTTACAACCACAGACTCTGCCCCTTTAGTCGTGAACTGCATCACAACACCAGTCACATAGTTCATAAATGGCTTTGCTCCAATAAAAATCGAGTTGTCCTCTGCCATTTCTCATCCCCCCGTTGTTTTTAGTATTCTTCTTTTCTTTTAAGTAATCGTGTAACATACCCTGCTATACAGTTTCTGATCTTCTTGCTAGGACCTTTCAGGAACTGCTCTACCAACTTCTTGTTCTCATCAAAATCCGGCTTAAATTCATCACCATGCTCTTTCATAAGCTGAAAGGTCAATCTCTTAATCAGCTTAGTCTTAATTCTCCCCATAACAGTAGCAAGTGATGTATGGATATATAAAGTTTTCGCTTAGAAATTGTTTTATAGCTTATCCAGCTCATCCAAGAGACCTTTAGTGGTGTCTGGAAGCGGCTCAGGCTTTTTAGGAGCTGTTTTAGCAGGTGTTTTTTTCACAGGCTTAGGCTTTTTAACAGGCTTGAAATCCTCATCCTTCATCCTTGCCTTTTTAGGCATTGTTTTCTGTTTTTTCAGGAACTTAGACAAGGCAAAAACATAAACCAAGGCCCCTAAAACAACAGCAGCCAGTAATGCACGCAGGGCATTCCTCGAAGAAATCAATTCAGCAAGACCTTTTTTCCCAGGGCTCTCAACAACAACAGTAGGCTTTGGCTCTTTTTTGGTTATTTCCTTAATTTCTGTTTCTTCAATAACAGCAGCAGGCTCTTCAACAACCTCTTTTTTGCAAGGCATTGACTCAGGAGGCTTGTTTTTCTCTGTGCCGCAGGCATTCAAGTCAACACAGACTCTGGTCATTTCTCCATACTTACATTCGCTCCAGGGCTCGCAGAACCAGGATTCAATGCATTCTGCTTCTAACTCTTGCTGTTCCTGCTGCCAGGCTCTTGTAGCGCTGCCGCCGCCACCGCCGCCAGACGGAGCCGGAGGAGGGGGAGGAGGGGGAGCAGGCTGCCCTATAGTGATATTAACCCGAGATGTATTGTCATCAACACCCTGTGCACTCTCATAAATACAAAAAAACTGCCAGGTCGTCTGATTAGTGCCGTTAACACTTACATTCCATGAAGAATCACAATTATTTCCAGGAATAGTTGAATTAAGACAGGACTGATTAGCAGGATATCTTGGATTCTGATTTGTTGTGTAAAAAGGCGAGCCAGAATTCATAGGAACTGTTCCTTTGTTTCCTGCATAGAAATTCCTTGACCTTGTAGCATTAGAGCCATTAGTGTTATTAGCAAAAACAGTGCAGGCGTGCAGGCCTGCTGAAGAGACTGTGAAATTACTTGAATTAAAAATATCCCCGCCAACATTAGTCGAGTTCAACAAAATGCTTGAACCGTCAGGAAAAGTAACATTAAACGTGACATTAGCTATAACTCCTGCAGTCGTGACATTAGCAGAGCAGTGAGCAGTCCCAGGAACAGGAAGCGCGGCAGGACGCACAACAAGGGAATTAACAGTTATTCCAGAAGGCGGCAGAGGACCTGTTGGGCAGGAGTTATTGAAGAGCATAACCATACCGTCAAAAATATTCAAGTCTCCTGCAGCAGCATAAAGAAACGCATTGTCACAAAACAATCCTTTCACAGTCCAGCTGGTTATATTTATGCTGTCATTCAGTGCAAGCGAGGTCTTATTCAGCTGGTTAAGGAACCCTGCAGTTGCCGGAGGAAAACCGCCAGTGCTGTACTGCCCGCCATAATATGCAAAATCAGCGCCGCCAATCTCTGCAGCAAGACCATAATTAACCCTTGTGGTATCATTCCAATTAAACACAACTGAATAATCAGATTTATTGTAAACTCTTGTCCACGCAAAAGGCGGACCAAAAGGAGCAATATGCCCTGTAGCTATAATAAAATCATCATTAACACTGACTGATTTTGCCTGAAAACACGCAGCAGGAACTGAAAGATTAGTCACAGGAGCAAAACCAGAAATATTAGTGACATTTACCTCACATGCATGCGACACAGTATAGATTGCAGTATTATCAATATCTATTCCCCGAACAATATCACTAAAAGTCAAGTTAATCACACTTGCAAATGTCGACTTATTGTATACAGATAAAAATCCAGGCCCTGCTCCAGGCCCAAAACCAACCCCTCCGACTGCATAAATATAATTATTATCGCTTTTTACACCAAAAACATTGCCTGGAGGAGTTAAGTTTACAACACTTGCAAAAGGAGTGGCAAGATCAGTCCTGTTATAAATTGTCAGGTTGCCGCTAACTCCGCCAACACCCCCTGCATAAATATAACTGGAATCTGCAAAAACAGCCCGATTAGGCATAGACGTATTAATAATTGAAAACAAACCAAGGCCTGTCTTGTTCCATACATACACGCCCTGATCCTGGCTCGCACCATAAATAAAAACAGAATCAGCATAAACCGCATGAACAGGCTGTGAAGGCTGAGTCAGGTTAGTTCCAGGATTAATAGGATCAAGGGTAACATTAACATTAACACACTCCCCCCCAGTACACTGCATTCTGCATGTCACATTAAAAGAACTGCCGTTCTGGACAGTAGTGTCTCCAGGGGGATTTATCACAGAACCAAGGATGGTTCCAAAAGGAATATTGAAAAGATAAGTCCCTTTCTGGCTTGAACCAGAAGTATTCGTGCAAACAGCGTCAATAGTCCAATTGCCAGAATCAAGGATCTGCACATCAGGATTATCAAGAACATAATAACCGCCGATAACTGTTGAAGTGGTGTTTACAAAGAATGTTTTTGAATCAAACAAGTTTGTGAGATTAAATGTCGCATTTGAGACAATGCCGTTCAGCGATGTGCAATTGACCCTAACCTGAGTAATATTTGCAAAGAATGTTGCATTGCTGCAGCTCACAAATGATCCGCTGTTGTTGAACTCACATTGGATATCTTTCACATAAATAAATGTCAAAGGATGAAAATCACCACCATTAGCAATGCCGTTAGTCAAGCCTTTCCAGGGAAGATTAGTATCACCCAAACCATCCCCGTTAAGATCAACCCCTGTGTACAAGGCCCAGAAATTGCCACCCAAGAAAGGGCCGCCAATAATGTTTGTTCCAGCGGTCTTTGTGATATTCCAGGCATTATTCGTGCTTAAAGCATCAGCAGCAGGAATGTCTTCAAAATAATTATTGTAGATAGTATTAAAAGAAGAGTTTGTAAGATTAATACTGCACGTGTGATTAGTAACAGTATTTCTTGTTATGTTCGTTACATTTGATTTATTCAGGCGGATACCGCAGCCCCTGTTTCCAAAAATTGTGTTATTGAAAACAGAAACATTGCTTGACCTTAAAAAATACATTCCTGACAAGGTATTGTTATATGCAGAATTATTGAAAACAAACTCTGTTCCAAAAGGGAAAGAAAGCTCAAGGAAAAAACCGTACCCCGAGTTATTAAATACTGTGTTATTAGAAATGTTAATTACTGATCCGCTAGACCTGACAGAAAATCCAGAGCCGTTGTTGTCATAAAACCTGTTGCCAGTGCAAATCAAGCGAAAAGCATTCACACCAAAAAAGCCGCTGCCACTGTTATTGAATGCCTTGTTTCTTATGAACCTGTTCGGAGTCAGCAAAGAGCCTGCACTCACACGAAATCCATGCAATTTTCCATTATACGCAGTATTGTTTATTATTGTGTTATTATTAGTGCCAGAGCCAACTGAAACGCCAGAGGTATTTCTTAACACGTTCTTGCTAATCACATTATTGCTGACTCCTGTCTGCAGTATAACTGAGCCAGAAGTATCAAAGAACAAATTCTGGGTAATATTGTTATTATCAAACTGCTGGAAGTTTGTGCCTCCTGAAATCCTGTTAAAAGCAATCAAATTAAAATCATTACCTACATTGCGCGAACCCATTGCAGAAAAAAACTGGGTTCGCGAGATATTATTCCTGATAAAATAACTTTTCTGGCAATTACGAAACATGTAAATTCCCCTGTCATCATTGAGATCAAGCACGTTTTTTGTGAAATTATTGCCAGCACTCTCACGGATGCGAATGCCGTCTATATCACTCTTGTTGATTACATTCCTGTAAAATGTGCCATTGTCAGAATAATTCACATAAATACCATATCCGCCGCCAGCACCAGGCCTGTTGTTGTCCAAGGTATTGTTAAAAACATAACTAAAATTAGACTGGTTAACCAAAAGACCAAAAGAAAAATTACGCACATTACAATTAACAACTTTTACGTTGGTAACACCATCCAGCAATATTCCATAAGTGCCAAGAACCTGATTTCCTGTAATATTAAAACCAGAACAATTCAAATAAATATTGCTTGTATTGACTTTCAAGCCATTACCTGCACAATTTAAGTTAGCAGCCAGAGTTGTATTTGAAGTTATTGTTCCGCCGCACACCTGCGCATAAACAGAAACAGCGTTCAGCGTAAATAAAACTATCAAAATTAGTAACAACTGCTTAATAGTCACTCTAAGTCCCCCTTTTTATAAAAATTAGATTTAAAAACAGAGAAAACAGTATATAAATCTTTCGCTTAGACTAACACAATTCCACGACTAACTTAGCCGCCAATAAAGCGGTAATATTATTGCTGTCCTTGTCTGGATTTAATTCAACAATATCTGCTGCCTTGAGATTCTTTAATTTCTTTAGCCTGTGCAGGAAATACAATAATTCTCTTGAGGTTAAACCGCCAACCTCTGGATATGCAACACCAGGAGCAAAAGCAGCATCAACAGCATCCAAGTCAATTGACAAGTATAACGCATCAAAATTTTTTGCAGCAGACATGATTGTGTCACAAATAGCCTCTTTGCCTTCTTCTGAAATAAGACTCATAGGAAAATTCTTTATCTTATTTTCTTTCAGGAATTTTATCTCATCAGGATCAGAATTTCTAATGCCGGCAAGAATAACATTCTTTGGCTTTACAACATCATGCTCAATCAAAGAACGCAGGTAATTCTCATGATTAACCGGCTCTGTCGTGGGCATCAGGTCAGGATGAGCATCAAAAACAATTATTCCTGGATTCTTGTGATTAGAGGCAAACGCCTTAAACACAGAATAAGTCATTGAGTGATCCCCACCCAAAGCAATGAACTCATTTAGTGGCTTAATCTTCTCAAAAACACTCTTTTGAGTCGGAGCCTTAACCTCATCAAAACTATAGACAGGCAAAACACCTGTTTCGCTGAACCAGAAATCCTCTAAATGCTTTATTATCTTGTCAGGGCCTTTTTCAACACCTGTTGTCTTCTTAAGCCAGCCAGCACTTACTGGAATCTTGATTATTTTCATAACCAACGTAAAGAACAGCCTATTTAAAAACCTTCTTGTCAACTGAATAATATTCCAAAGATATGCGAGAAACATTTCTCAGATATGCAGCGCGGCTAATCCAAGAGACTTTTGAAGCAAGACCATACCCAGAATAATCACATCTCTTCAGGAGCATGAATGCCTAAAAGGCTTAGTCCATTATCAAGGACCTGCCTTGTACAGTCAATCAACAGCAGTCTTGCCTTTAGCAATTCCTCATCCTCCTCCTTAAGGCAGTGGCAGGCGTGATAAAACTCATTAAAAGCACGGCCTAAAGCCAGCAGGTATTGCGCAATAATGTGCGGTCTTAGGTTAACACAAGCATCCGCGCACTTTGCAGGAAACTCTGACAAGGCCTGAACCAAGGCAATCTCTGAAGGCTTGTCTAAAAGTTCATAGCTTGCCTCAGGATTAGGAGCAAAATTCTTTTCTTTAGCCTTTTTCAGAACAGAGCAGGCACGGGCATGAGTATACTGCAGATAAGGGCCTGTATCTCCTTCAAAAGAGATGCTCTCTTCAGGAAGAAAAGTCATGTCCTTTATGGCATCAATCTTCATCAAATAAAACTTGATTGCACCCAGACCGACAAAACGTCCGCGCTCATGAATCTCTTCTTCTTCCAAATCCTTCTGCCTTTTTGCAATCTCATCCCTTGCAAGGCCCTCCATCTCAAGCATCAAATCATCAGCATCAACAACAGTGCCCTCTCTTGACTTCATCCTGCCCTCTGGCAAAAGAACCATTCCATAAGCAAAATGATAACAGCCGCCTGCCCAGGAATACTTTAATTTCTTCAGCAAAGTAAACAAAACCTGAAAATGATAATTCTGCTCTGTGGCAACAACATAAATAGACTTGTCGAAATCAAAATCCTTGTGCTTTAACTGGGCAAGATACAGGTCCTGGGTAACATAAACACTTGTGCCGTCAGCCCTGACCAAAACCTTTTCACCAAGGCCTTCTTTGCCCAGGTCAACAAAAACAGCACCATCATCCCTTTCCTTAAACACACCTTTTTCAACACCCTCCATGACAATCTCCTTGCCCTGCTTGTAGGTATTGCTCTCATAATACTCCTTGTCAAACTTAGGAAGCCCAAAATGCCTGTAAGTCTCTTTAAAACCCTTGAAAGCCCACCTGTTCATCTTTTTCCACAAAGAAATAACCTCTTCATCACCCTGCTCCCACTTCTGAAGCATTTCCTGCGCCTCTTTCTCTAACTCAGGATTTTCCTTTGCCTTTTGGCAGAACAAAACATAATAATCACCCACAAAATGATCAGGCTTTCTTTTCTCTGACTCAGGAGTCTTTCCATTACCCCACCTCTGGTAAGCAAGCATGCTCTTGCAGACATGAATACCCCTGTCATTATTCAAATTAACCCTCTTTACCTTGCAGCCCTGGCTCTCAAGAACATTAGACATGCTCACGCCAAGAGCCATGTTCCTCATATGGCCAAGATGCAGGGGCTTGTTAGTGTTAGGAGCAGGATACTCTACAACAACAACCTCTTTTTTTCCAATGTTAGAATGGCCGTACTTGTCTTTTTTCTTGAAAATCTCCTGAGCAACGTCCTCTGCAAGCTTTGCCTTGTTTATAAAGAAATTGACATAAGGGCCTGCTGCCTTGACTTCCTGGATGTACTCGTCAGGCTTTATTTTTCCTGCCAGGTCCCTGGCAATATCAGCAGGGTTTTTTTTCTGCTCTTTTGCAAAAGCAAAACAGGCAAAAGCATAATCCCCAAGCTTAGGGTCAGGAGGCACTTCTAAAGAAATCTCTTTAGCCTTTAGTGTTTTTTTCAACAGTTCTTTAATATGGTTCTGGAACATAAATATAGAAAAAACCAGTTCAGTTATTTAAAAGTTTTCACTTTAGAGCTGAATTTTCAATCTTTTTCAAAAGCTTGTCCATTGCCACAAACAAGTTATAATCAATTACTTCTGAATTAAACTGCCGCCCCTCTTTTGCCAACAAACCGTTTAGTTCAAACTGGCTGTTTCCAACCGATTTCATCCGAATAGTCAGCTTGTCTATTCCATCAAGCCTGTCAGAGAACTTTCTTGCATAACTGCCGATTACCTTTTTCAGGATAATCATAGAGCCGCTGTCAAGCTCCCTGAATCCCACAAGCTCGATATTGCCTCCAAGCTGCTGGATTTCATCCATATTGCCTTTCCTCCTTATTTTTTCGAATTTTTATTAAAATCATCAATGCCTTTCAAAAATTTGGATATATCAGGATCAAAATAAAAGTCTTTTACAGGACGCGTCCATAGTTCTTTAGTTGTCATAGGAAAGTCCTTTCCCACTTTATCAAAATACCGCGCCAGCGTCCTGCTAAACGCATAATCTTTTTGCTCTAGGCTTGTATAAAAAGATATGACCAATACCTGAGTTGGATTAACTTTGATTACTGCAGCGATGTTTGGTGTTTCAGGCAGCATTGCTTCAATATGCCTTGCTATAAGATCTTCTTGTGCAGCAGAATTTGGAGGATAATTAACTTCATATATTGTCATCAGTTTTAATCCCAGTGCCTCAGGGCTCATCAACACTCTTGGCATGACATTGTTAGAAGCAACAAGCTTGTTCACAATATTACGCACAGTAGGCTTGCTAAGTCCTGTTTTCTCTGCCAAAGCAGGAACATCTATCTTAATGCATTCACCAACACTTTCAAGAACTTTTTTCTCATTACTGCTCAAACCATTGTTTTCCATATGGTAAAATCTCCTTTGCTTTAGTGTGGAAAAACCCTATAACAAACTACAATAATTTTAAAATATAAAAATTTTGCCTTAATACGGCTTTCCAAATGGAAAACTTCTCAAGGTAATTACTTGAAAGTAATATCAAAAGCATAACTTTATAAATACCGCTGGACTATACAGAGGCATGGGGGATGAAATAGTCAAATGCCAGAGATGCGGAGATAAGATACAGAGCTATTCTCCAATGCGCAAGTGGTGTGTTGAGTGCAGGCACGCGATTAGCCTAGAGCAGGCAAAAGCAAGAAAAACTGCAAAAAAGAAAACATAAATTTTCTTAAGCTTTAAATACCAGCCATTCTTTTTTTCAAGCATGACCACAAATATCTGCATAAAAACATACGGCTGCAGTGCAAACTTTGCAGAATCAGAGATGATGAAAGGGCTTCTTGCAGAGGCGGATTTCAAGACAGTTGACACTGCAGAGGATGCATTCATAGTGATACTAAACATTTGCACTGTAAAAGGGGATGATTCTGCATTAAAAGAGATAAGAAAAGTAAAAGAAGAACACCCCTACAAAAAAATAATAATCTCAGGATGCATACCAAAACACCTTATAGAACCATTAAAAGAGCTTGTTCCAGAGGCATCACTTGTAAACACACACAACATGCGCAAGATAGTCTCTGTAGTGGAAGAGACACTGCACGACAACCCGGTATCTGTTCTTGCAAGCAACAGAAAACCAAAAATAAACCTTCCGCGCATAAGAAAAAACCCGGTTATCGGAATAGTGCCGATTGCAACAGGATGCATCGGGCGGTGTGCTTACTGCTCTGTAAAACTCATAAAAGGAGACCTTATCTCTTACCCTGCTGAATCAATAATAGAGGAAGTCAGGCAGTGTGTAAAAGACAGGTGCAGGGAAATCTGGATAACTGCACAAGACACAGGATGCTATGGAGCAGACACAGGAACAAACATTGCTGAACTACTTAAAAAAATAGTTGAGATACCAGGAGACTTCAAAATAAGGCTGGGAATGGCAAACCCAAAAAGCGTGCTGCAAAACCTTGAAGAGATGATAAAAATATTCAGGCACGAAAAAATGTTCAAGTTCCTGCACATACCTGTGCAGAGCGGAAATGACAAGGTCTTGAAATCAATGAACAGGCCTTATGAAATCGCAGACTTCAAGCACATCATAAAAAGATTCAGGGAAGAAATCCCAGAGATAAGCATATCCACAGACATGATAGTAGGATTTCCAGGAGAGACAGAAGAGCAGTTCAGGGACAGCCTGCTGTTAATAGACCAGGTAAAACCAGATGTCCTGAACATATCCAGATTTGCTGCAAGGCCAGGCACAAGAGCAGAAAAAAGAGAAAAACAAGTGCCAGGCGGGGAGATAAAAGACAGGTCAAGAAAAATGAGCTCGCAATTTGAGTGGACAGCATTCAGCCAGAACAGGAAATGGAAAAACTGGCAGGGAGAAGTCCTGATAGATGAGCACGGAAAAGACAGAACATTTGTGGGAAGAAACCATGCATACAAGCCGGTCATAGTATCAGGAGACCTTGTATTAGGACAGACAGCAAAGGTTAAAATAATCGATACCACCAAGTTTGACCTGAGAGGAACACCTGTATGAAAAAAATCGACCCAAGAGCAATGCGCAAAACAATCTCAAAAATAAAAGAAAAAAAAGAGTTCTCAAAAATCAACGACAAGTTCATCAAGGAAGAGCTGAAAAAATACCTGCAGGAAAACAAAAAAGCACTACATGCAGTAATTGAAGAAAGAACAAGATCTGAAGAATACAAAAAAGCAGTCAAGGCAGTGCGCGCAGTGCTAAGAAGAGTGTACAGCCTCTTCCTGACAAAAGAGACCAAAGAGCGCGAAGACTTTCTGGAGCACCTGAAGCACGCGCCAACAAAACTAACACACAAGAAAATACTGCAGACACACAAGTCAACAAAAGAAAGAATACCCACATACCCTGTTATTTATGACAAGATATTTGCAATAACAGGCAAACCAAAAGTTATCCTGGATTTAGGGTGCGGGCTAAACCCTGTAAGCTATCCCTGGATGGGCATTACAGCAAGGTATTATGCAGCAGAGCTGAATGAAGAAGACTGCAAATTCCTGAACAAATACTTTGAAATAATGAGAATAAAAGGAAAAGCAGTCCAGATGAATTTAAAACAGGCTGCAAAAAATCCTGAGATGTTAAAAGTTTTTCCAACAGCAGATGTCTGTTTTCTCTTTAAGGTATTAGATGAAATAGAGAGAAAAAAAGGAAGAAAGCTGAGCGAATCATTGATAAGGAACATCAATGCAGACTGGCTTGTCATCAGTTTTGCAACAAAAAAAGTCACAGGAAAACCCATGAAGCACCCTTACCGCAGATGGCTTGAGCAGATGCTTGCAAGACTTGGCCATGAGTATGAGATAATCAAGGAAGGGAATGAGATACTTTATGTGGTTAGGAAAAGCTTAAATAGATAAAGAAAATAAAAAAAGAAAGGCGATAGTCAATGGCATGCGATCCTTTAAAAAAACGATTAAAAGACTTTGATGATTTTGAAATCAGAGTAGCCACAATAAAAGGTGCAGAACAGCACCCAAAAAAAGACGAATATATCCTGCTTCTTGACCTTGGGCCTGCAGAGAGAGACATGCAGGCAGTCGCAGACCTGAAAAAGAGCTACACGATAGAAGAACTCATTGGACAGCAGTGTGTTGCAATACTGAACATCTGCTCTGAAACAGTTGATGGCGTGGAAAGCACAGCATTGCTGCTGGTCACAATGCTTGACAACAAGCCAAGACTGCTGCAGCCAGACAAAAAAATCCTTGCAGGAGTAAAAGTCTACGGCATGATGGACAGCATGAGGACACACCTGCATGAGCCAGGAAAAGAGTGAGCCTGGAAGAGTTGCTGAATTCTATTGAAAAAGGCAAATATATACACTAAGCTTTAAAAATAGTCATTAGTTGGTTACAACATATGGAAAAAAAGAAGCGAAAACACAGGCTGCGCAACATAGCAGGACTTGGTTTTGCAGGCATGGCACTGCTTTTAGGCGGATTGACAGCAGGGCACCTGCATAAAAAAAGCATGCACCAATCTAAATGGGGCACTCTTGAAAATCCCAGATACAAAATCACCTGCAGCATAAAAGAGGAGCCGGCCACATTTCAGGATTACATCACTGCCGAGAGTGCAGAGGCGAAATCAAAAGCAGAGCAAACCGGCCAAATATTAAACAATTTTGGCAAGTCCAACATCAAAAAAATAAAGCAAAGACACCAGGAGCTGAGTTCTTATTTTGCAAACCACCAGATAAGCGATGAGCAGAGAAAACAGCTGGACAATTATTATTCTGACATAACTGCTCAACTTATTGAAGGCGCTCCAGAGGGTCTTGAGGAGTATATTGCAAGGCTGGGGCAGCTGGAGAGGCTGAAAGAAGCATCTTATTTACTGAACTCAGAGATAGACCTGCGCCAAATGGAGCAAACCTGCTCAGAGACAACAGAGACAATTGACAGGATAACCAAAGAAGTAAAATTTGTGATGCTAATGCAGTTAAGCAGATCATCTTCACTAGCTGACAAATACGGTGATGTCCAGGACTATGCAAGAAAGCTTTTTGAGGAAATGACTGAAAAGCCACTTCCAGAGGGCGTCACAATTAATATTGAAGAGATAGCTGAAAAAGAGGTGGCAGGACTAGCAAACTTCCTGCAGGGCAGTGTTAAATCAGAAGACGCACACTACGCACGCGTCTTGATGGTGATGATGCATGAGCTGGGACACCTCTCTGCACAGCAGCGCGAAACTGCGTATTTTTCATTAAACCCGTTTTCAGCAGGATCAAGAGAGGTAACATTGCTTGAGGAGGCCTGTGCTTATGCATTTGAGATTGCCGCAGCATATAAACTGATGGAATCAAATGAAGAGCTTGGAAAAACAAGCAGGGCAGCAATTTTCCTGTATACAAGAGACTTTGCCCAGGAATACTTTAAAGGAGAATCTGAGTATCACAGAGAGGCAATGGCAATTGCAGATGCAGCAGTGACTGTATTTGGTGACGCTGCAAAAGCGTATAACTATCTTGCCGCAGAGGCCAGGCCAGGGGAGCTTGACCCAAGAATCACTGCTGTTATTGAGGAAAACAGGAGGAAATACGAGTTTGCGACAAGAGAAGGGCATTCAGGTATAGAGGAAATAAAACAGATGGACAAAGATATTTTTGACCTGTATGTGCAGGTGCACCCAAAAGGCAAAGAAGAGCAGAGAATGCATGAAGAGGCTCTGAAGGCAGCTGAAGAAGAGATGAAGCAGCACTAATAAACTAACCACTTTTTAGTAGTAAATAATCGAAAGGTTTATATTTTGCGAATAATTGAGATTTCAAGTTTAAATCAAGCGAATTTCGGCTCGTTTTGAAAAAAACGGAGGTCGATATTCGTGAAACAAAAAATAATTCGTAAGAACTGGTTAGAAAAATTAGAACAAGTTAAAAACCTGATTTCTGAGCAATGGCAGGAAACAGATTTTCGTAATCTTGCTATGCTAATGGGAAAATTAGGGACTTATCATTACAACAAAAGAAAAATAATGCTGTTAGGCAAAGAAAGAAAACTCTACCATCTGCTAATAGAAAACAGCTACAACCCCTATACGGTTTACAGATGGTTGCTATTAGAAAGAATTCCAGAGGACATTAAATTTCAATAGCAGAGATAAAACCAGCGAGGGCAAATTTGAATTCAATAAATTCCTTGTATAAAGCAGTTATGATTAAGGCAATTAATCCTGCTCCCATAAGAACATAATTCACTGTAGAGGTTATTGTATGTTTTCATTGCTGTTTTCCTGTTGCTGTAATAAAATTGTCCCGATGTTTGCTGGGCTATTCCGCGAGAACGGCCATTGTTGTCAAGGTTGTTGTTGCAGTTGACATTGAAGTTGTCGTTGTTGAAGCCGGCAAAAGCCGCCCAGAGTAGCCCTTCCACTGCAAAGATGCCACTGCTGCTTCAGACGTTCGCCTTGGCTACTAGCTGTTGCAGCTGTATTTCATAACAACAAAAATTGTTTTTGTTGTGTTAGTGAAAGAGCGTGTAGTCCAGACTACTCCACTCACTCATCCTTGCGTCCTGAGTAGAACACCGGGACAAAAAATTAAGAAAGACAGTTATTTAAAAAACTAACCCTTATTTCTTATGGGTTTTTTTGCGCGCCTGCGGCGCTTAAAAGACGTACCCCGCGAGAACGGCCATCGCCGTCAAGGTAGTCGTTGCAGTAGACAACGAAGTAGCCGTCGCCGCCGAAGCCGGCAAAAGCCGCCCTTTCTGTTTCTCTGTCTGAACTTGGTGTCCAGAGCCTTGCTTTTCTATCATAAACTCCCAGCACTTCTGGAATTTTTTGTATATTTTTAGTCATGAATGTCGCTTTTAATGAATTTTCCCATTCCTGCTCTTGAACCAAATCTTCAATAGGGTTGTTATATCCAGGAATATTTTGTGTTATTTCTATTTGTTCTGGACTCCCAAAATCATGCCAAATCTTATCTTGAGAATAATTGAATCTGGTAGCTAAAACAAGGTAGCTTGGGTCAAAATCTGTTTTCAGGCTTTCTAATAATTTCTG
>WJJT01000011.1 GCA_014729555.1 Candidatus Woesearchaeota archaeon | reverse complement strand
CTACATGAGAAAGCAATCCTTTCAAGTAATCCTGCCCTAAAGACAGCCTAGTGCTTTCCAAGACTTTTCTTGCATGCTCTGGCAAGGATTCATACTCACTAAGTGTTTGAAGCTCAGAGTCTACCTTGGATAACGCATGCTGCGCATCTCTTCTTTGTTCTGCAATAGTTTCCAAGTCTTCAGCCTGCTTATACGTCACTTCTTCAATTCTTGTTTTTTGAAACTTCACTTTTATTCTTGGTTTTTCTTTCATTTCTGTTACCTCTGTGTCTCAACTCTGTTGGTTAAAACCACTATTAAACCACTAGAAAGTGATAGTTCTATAATAAAATATCCCAAAAATAATGGATTTTTGTGCCGAAAATAGTTAAAAAAGGCTTAAAAATGGAATATTATTCCATTGATGAATGTCTTTCCACAAAACAGAATAACTAAAGAAATAATGGCAATATTTAAATACTAGTGGAATATTATTCCAAAATAATGGATTTAGACGAAAAAGACCTCCAAGTCTTAGAAGAACTTAAAGAAAATGCAAAGCGCACAACAAGCCAGATATCCAAGAGAATAAATCTTCCAATCACAACAGTCCACAACAGAATAAAGAAACTAGAGAAGCTAGGAATAATCAAGCGATACACAGTTGAGTTAGATTACAAGAAGCTGAATAAGCCAATAGCAGCATATGTAATGATACAAGTCATGTACATGCTGCCAAGCGGAATAAAAGTGATGCAGGAAGACGTTGCAAAAGAAATCAAGGGTCTTGCAGGAGTGGAATCAGTAGAACTATTGACAGGAGGGACAGACATACTGGCAAAAGTGCGCGTAAAAGATGTTGATGAACTGAATGATTTCATAATCAGAAAACTACGAAAAATCGAAGGAGTCGACAAGACACAGACAATGGTTGTCTTGTCAAAAATATGACTCTGTTTTTGTGAGGGAAAAAGAGGAATAAAACAGGAAAAAGGGATTGTATCTGCCCAGGCTATCTTTACAAAAAAAACACTCAGGGGGCAGATACAATACATCCCTTACAAAACATTAAAATACTTGAAAAAACAGGCTAATAAACAATGGCACAAATTGATTTTTCTAAACTAAAGAGAATGCCTCCTGAGATGAGGATAAAAGCACTGCAAAAACTAGAGGAAGAACTAAACAAGCTGATAACTGCACGGCAAAAAGAGATAAAAGAGGCAGAACAGCTTCTTGCACAGGCAAAACACGAACAGGAACTAATAGAGGAAATAGACACGCCAAAAGCAAAAGAGGTAGAGGTGCAAAAGCTTTTTGAGAGAAAAGATGAGCCTTCAATAGAGAAAAAAGCAGAACTGGAAAGGCTTGCAGAGGAAGCGCCAAGCGCCCCTCTGGCAGAGCAGGCAGATTATGCACAATTCCTTGCGCAGGAGATGTCACCAGTTCAGATACACCACAAGCTGTATGAGATAAGGCAGGACCAGTCACAGACAGGGGTAGAGAAGTGGTACCAAAGAAACTTTGTGAATGCAGCAGAGCATGCCCTTGAGCTAAAAAAAGAGCACGGAGATTACACAACAGGAAGCAAGAGAGAGGCAACACTCACAGCAGCAGAGAGGCTGGTTAAGTATTTAAAAGGGTAATCTTTAAATAAACTGAGACATTTTTATCATATCATGGCAGAATTCAGAAGTCAACCATACAATCCAATGGACAGGCAGTACCATGAGACAATCGAGCTAGATCCAGTCAGGTCTCACGCCAACATAGAGGAGCCAATAATACCTATTTCTGAACTAGGGCAGACAATACCAGAGAGAGACCCTGCAGGAAGATTCAAGAACATGATCCAGATAGCGCAGGCATCAATAAGAAGAGGGGCAGGAAAAATGCAGCTAATGCTATCAACACCCCCAGAATCTGCAGTAGGGGGAAGGCCAAAAGCATACGGCAAAGAAGTAAGAGAGGTGCTGAAAGACGTCTTTAAAGCAAATGAAGCAATGCTCTCAGGAGTAGAGATGCCAACAGCAATTAACAATCTCTCAGGGTATGACCCCCAGAGAGGAACATTTGACGACGAAAAAATGAAAAGAGACATGGACGAGGTAAAAGATGCAATCAAGTTCGCAGCAGACGTGGGACAGGGAGGAGGAGTAGACATTTTATCTTTTGAATACGCAAGACCTGTATTTGACGCAGAATGGAACAAAGACAAAAAAGGGCAGCCAATATTTGAAGACACAGGAGAACCAATAGTGCAGGTAGTAGACGAAAGAACAGGAAGAATACAGGGCATGAGAATAAACGAAATAGAAAAAGTGCCGGTTGCACTGGACAAGGAAACAGGAGAGTCGTATAAGTATGATAAAGACAGGGGTGCATTTGTAGATTACAGAGGAGAACCTGTCACAGAACTAAAGCCATGGAAATGGAAAGACTACCAACACTGGGCAAAAAAGAAAGGAACAACACCAGAACAATTATTCATGAAAGAGCAAATGAATACTCAAATCGCCCAGGCAAGAGGATGGGCAGCAACATACAGAGAACACACAGAACACACACTCGCTAAAATAGAACAAGCCGAAGAGAACCTTGCAAAAGCAGAGACAGAGGAAGAGAGGGAAAAAATACAGGCAAAGATTGCTGACCTGAACATAAAATACGAACAAGAAGTAGACACAATAAAATCATATGAACAGCAGGCAGCTGAAAACATGAAAAAAGCAGAAGCCCTGATGCCGCTAGGAAAATATGCAATGGAGAGAACAACAAACACATATGCAAAACTAGGAATAGCAGCAAGACAGGAAACAATGTACAACAAGAATGCAAAAAGACCGCTGTCTGTAGGGCCAGAGATAGGATGGCCGCATGCATTTGGCTCACACCCGCAAGAATTCAAGGAATTAATACATCAAGCAAGAGACAAAATGGCTGACATGCTCACAACAAGAAGAATAAAAGACCCAAAAACAGGAGAGATGCGAGACAACCCGCATCATGAACCAGGGATGAGCAGAAGTGAAGCAGAGAGAACAGCATCAACACACATCAAAGGATGCCTTGACACATCACACCTAGGAATGTGGTTCCAGCACTTCAAGCCAGAGCTTCCATGGCATGAAAGAGTAGAAAAATTCAACAAATGGTACATGGAAGAGGTAAAAGAGCTTGCAAAAGGAGATGAAGTAGGCTCAATACAATTAGTAAACAGCATGTCAGGAGCACACGGCCACCTGCCGCCAGGACAGGGAATATTCCCAGTAGTAGACGCAGCAAAAGAATTCAAGAGACAAGGCTTTAAAGGATTCATGGTATCAGAAGGGCATGAAGAAGAAGCATTCAATGAAGGAAGAATACTAGTTGAAACATGGAGAGCATTTAATGCACCATTTGAATCACAATACGGTCCAGGAGCACCTGCAAGAGGTTGGGGAGACATAGAAGGAAGATACCATGGACACAAGCAGTCACCAAGACAAATGTTCGGAAGCTATGTCCCGCCATTCGGGGAGTACAAGCCCTGGACAGAGATTCCTTTGGAGTGAAGCGACAAAGGCTACGAGACACCAGTTGAATCTGCTACTAGAATAATTAAGTTTTAATTAGAATTCTTATGGCATAAAAATAATAAGAGAATCATTTCCAGGACAAGAAATCTTTGGGGTAAGGTATACTCAAAGCAAATAAATTTGCTTTTCGTAATAAGCAAACAGGTGTTTGCTATATTTCCAATCAAATGGAAACAGGGGGATTTACTATGTCCTGTAAATGACCTCT
>WJJT01000002.1 GCA_014729555.1 Candidatus Woesearchaeota archaeon | reverse complement strand
TTATGAGTATGTGCGGGATGTCAGGCCTGGTGAGGCTGTGTTTATTCATAAGGACGGCACTGTTGACAACAGGATTTTGCTTGCCAAGGAGCCTGCGCACTGCATGTTTGAGTGGGTGTATTTTGCAAGCCCTAACAGCATGATTGAGAAAAGGTCTGTGTATAAGGCGCGGCTTGCTCTTGGAAAGATTTTGAGCAGGCATGTGAAAAAAGAGAACACAGAATTGGTGATTGCTGTTCCAGACAGCGGGCGCACCTGTGCTATCAAGTTGAGCGAGTCTGCTCAGATACAGTATCGTGAAGGCTTGATAAAGGATAGGTATGTTCCGCGGACTTTTATTATGTCTTCCCAGAAATCAAGAGAGACTGCTGTCAAGAGAAAATTAATGCCTATCATCGGCATGCTTCAGAACAAGAGTATTGCAGTTGTTGATGACAGTATTGTCAGGGGCACGACTTCTAAAAAGATTATTGATTCTCTTAGAGGGGCAGGCGTAAATAAGATAACTTTTATCTCTTCCTGTCCTCCTATAGCGCATTCCTGCCATTATGGTATTGATATTGCTACAAGAAAAGAGCTTGTTGCTGCAGATAAGTCTATTGAGGATATAAGGCAGTATCTTGGTGCTGATGAACTGATTTATGCTAAGGTTAATGATTTAAAGGCTGCTATTCGCAGGGATTTGTGCACTGCCTGTCTCACAGGTGAATATCCTGAGGATGTTTCAGAAGAGCAGAAAAAATGTTTGGGCAGCCAGAGAATGACTGCGCAGTCTGGGGGTTGTAAAATGAATGTTTTGATTATTGGTTCTGGTGGTAGAGAGCACTCTCTTGCACTGAAAGTTGCTGAGAGCAGGCTGTTGGATAAGTTGTTTGCAGTTCCTGGCAATCCCGGTATTGAGAACGTGGCAGAGTGTCATAAGCTTGATATTATGGATAATCATGCTGTTGTTGATTTTGCCAAGAAAAAGGATGTTGGTCTTGTGATTATTGGTCCAGAGGCCCCTCTTGTGAATAGCCTTGCAGATGAATTGCAGAAAAATGGAATAAAAGCATTTGGCCCTAACAAGGCTGCTGCGCAGTTTGAGGGTTCTAAGTCTTTTGCAAGGAATTTCATGAAAAAATATGGCCTGCCCAGTGTTGAGTTTCAGGAGTTTGCAGATGCAGCCAGGGCAGAGGGGTATATTAGGGAAAAGGGTGCGCCTGTTGTTGTTAAGGCAGATGGCCTTGCTGCCGGCAAGGGTGTTCTTGTTGCAAGGACTGTTGATGAGGCAGTTAGTTTTGCTAAGGAGTGTCTTGAGAATAATAAGTTTGGCAAGGCTTCATCTAAGGTTGTTGTAGAGGAGTGTCTTGTTGGTGAAGAGGCTTCTTATCTTGTTTTTATGGATTCTATCACATTCAGGCCTATGGTTTATTCGCAGGATCACAAGCCTGTTTTTGAGAATGATGAAGGCCCGAATACTGGAGGCATGGGTGCTTATTCTCCTGCCCCGATTTTGGATGGTTTAAAGACAGAGATAGAGGAAAAGATTATCAAGCCTTTTCTTTATGGAATAAAGCAGGAGGGCATTGAATACAAAGGTGTCTTGTATGTTGGTTTGATGAAGACAAAGGATGGTCTTAAGATTCTTGAGTTTAATTGCAGGTTTGGTGATCCAGAGACACAGGTTATTCTTCCGAGGTTAAAAACAGATATTCTTGAGGTCATGAATGCTGTTGTGAACAAAACTCTCAGCAGTGTGAACCTGGAGTGGTCTTCTGAGCATTGTGTCTCTGTTGTTCTTGCTTCAGGCGGTTATCCTGGCTCTTATGAAAAAGGTAAATTGATTACAGGCCTTGAAAAAGTTAGTGATGCGCAGGTTATTCATGCTGGAACAAGGAAAGAGGGTGATAACATCTTGACTAACGGCGGCAGGGTCTTGAATATTGTCTGCCTTGGTAAAAATCTTAAAGAGGCTGTTGACAAGGCTTATTCAGAGATAAGTAATGTTAATTTTAATGGTGTGTTTTTTAGGCGTGATATTGCCGGAAAAGAATTAAACAGGAAAGGTGGTGGATAAAAATGCCAAAAGAAGAAGAATACAAGAAAATAATTAAGGAAAATCTCTACATCACGCTGGATTTTGGCTATATTCCAGAGTTGGGAAAGCACAAGTCCGGTAAAGTGCGTGATATTCATTTTACTTCTGACAGGATTGGAAGCAATATTGTTATGGTTGCTAGTGACCGCGTTAGTGCGTTTGATCATGTTTTGGACAGGAGTATTCCTTTCAAGGGGCAGGTTTTGAATCTGCTTAATCAGTGGGCTATGGAAAACACAAAGGATATTGTTCCTAATGCCTCTGTTGACAGCCCGCATCCTAGTGTGATTATTCAGAAGCTCTATAAGAATATTATGATTGAGTGTGTTGTGCGTGGTTATGTCTGGGGAAGTCTTGCTGGTGCTTATGAGTCTGGCAAAAGGAATTTTTGTGGTCTTGAGATGCCTAACGGTTTGCTGCGTTATCAGAAGCTGGACACTCCTTTGTTTACTCCTACTACCAAGGCCGAGCATGATGAGCCTGTGACTTTTGAGGATGTTGAAGCAAAGCTTGGTAAAGAGCTTGCTGCTAAAGTACAGGATGTTTCATTGAAATTGTTTCAGCGTGGTGCAGAGCTTGCTGAAAAGGCTGGCTTGATTTTTATTGATACAAAGTATGAGTTTGGTCTTGATGAGCAGGGCAATCTTTTCTTGATTGACGAGTCTAACACTCCTGATTCTTCAAGATATTGCTCTATTGAGGAATACAAGAAGTTTGATTTGATCAGGCAGGAGATGGCTGCTGGCAAGTTCAAGAATGTTTCTGAATTGCTTAAGCAAAAGCCTGAGTTAAAGATTAAGGAGATGTCTAAGCAGTTTATTCGTGATGTCTTGACTGAAAAAGGCTTTAGTTATGAAGGGGCTGGTGAGATTCCTAAATTGACTGATGAGGATGTTGTTGAGGTTTCTTACAGGTATATTAATTTGTATGAGATGCTCACTGGAAAGGCGTTTGTGTTTCCTTCTGCGCACCCTAAAGTTGAGTTGTTGAGCAAGCTGCAGCAGGCTGGCTTGATTAAGGGCGGTCTTGCTGTTATTATGGCTGGTTCTAATAGTGATATGCCTCATATTGAGAAGATTCAGGCTGCTCTTAATGATTTTAATGTTAAGTCTCAGGTAAGGATTTGCTCTGCGCACAAGCAGCCAGGTCTCTGCGAGAGTATTGTGAAAAAATACAATAATTCTTTAGAGCCTGTTGTTGTTATTGCTGTTGCAGGCGGCACAGATGCCTTGTCAGGCGTTGCTTCTTTCCATAGTGTTTTTCCTGTAATTAGCTGCCCTCCTAAGGCAGAGGAGTATCACTCTGGTATCAAGAATCCTCCTGGCAGCTCTAATTCATTGATTTTACGGCCAGTTAATGCTGCGCGTCATACTGCACAGATCTTGAGTTTTCATAACGAGAGTATCAGGAAGTTGCTTGTGGACAAGAATAATGCAAAGATTAAAAAGCTGGAACTGGCTGACCAGGGCACAGGTGTTTAAAAAAAAAATGGGTTTGGATTATGCTCAGGCTGGCGTCAATATTGAGCTTGGTGATGATGCCTCAAAGATTTTGTATAATGCTGCTAAGAAAACTTTTGAGAACCGCAATGGCAATATTGGTGAGATTATTGTTCCGTTTGATGATTTTTCAGGCGTCAGGGCTGTTGATGTGGGCAGGCTTCCTGAGGGAAGTCTTCTGTGCACTGGTTTTGATGGTGTTGGTACAAAGGTTGAGATTGCCCAGAGGATGAACAGGCATGATACTGTTGCTTTTGATTTGTTTGCCATGGTTTGCGATGATGCTGTTGTTCGTGGTGCAGAGCCTGTTTTGGTTGGCAGTGTGCTTGATGTTAATTCTTTGGGAGATAAAACAAGCTCTAACCTGCCGCAGTTAAAAGAGCTGGCAATGGGTTATATTGCTGCTGCAAAGGCTGCTAATGTTGCTGTTGTTAATGGCGAGCTTGCTGAATTAGGCAGTGCTGTTGGCGGTCATGGTAGATTCAATTATAACTGGTGTGCTAGTGTTGTTTGGTTTGCAAATAAGGATAAGATATTTACTGGCAAAGAGATTAAGGTTGGTGATTCTGTTGTTGTTTTAGAGGAAAAAGGTTTCAGGGCAAATGGCTTGTCTTTAGTCAGAAAGGTTTTTAAGAATGAATTTGGAGATAATTGGCACAACAAGGAATTCAAGGAAAATAAGCTTGGCAGTCTTGTTCTTGTTCCTTCCACCGTATATTCTAAGGCTGTTGTTCACATGCATGGTGGTTTTAAGACAAGTGGCTGCTGCAGGATTCATGGTGTTGTGCACATTACTGGTGGCGGAATACCAGGCAAGCTTGGAAGAATTCTTAAGCCAAGCAATCTTGGTGCTGAATTAAATGATTTGTTTGAGCCTTGTCAGGCTATGCATTACTGCCAGGAGTTGGGTAAAATAGATGATAAAGAGGCTTACAAGACCTGGAACATGGGCCAGGGCCTTGCAGTCATTACTCCAGAGCCGGATAAGGTTATTGAGGAAGCAAAAAAATTAGGAATAAATTCTAAACTGGCTGGAAAGATCATTCAAGAGAATAAGATTAAGCTCAAGAGCAAAGGTGTCTTTAATAAAGATCAGGAATTGGTTTTTGATATAGCATGATTTTTTTGTTATTTCTTCCCAAAATAAAATACTTTCTCTACTGCTACATCCTCTGATGTATATTTTCCTTGTTTAGGATTATCTTTTGATTCTTCTTTTTTTAGCTTGGCTTGTACTGTTGGCGGTCCTGGCGGCTCTGGCTCTGGTCTTGGCTCTGGCGGCTTTGGTCTTGGCTCTTTTTTTAGTTGCTCTACTGCTTGTTTTAGTTCTGCTACTGTTTGTTTTAATGTGTTTATCTCACCTGCTAATTGCCTGTTTTGTCTCTCAAGTGTTACTTGGTATTGTTTGTCAAACGAGCTTCCTTGTTCTGGTTTTTGCTCTGATCTTGATATGACCTCCCCTACTGCTTCATCCCTGACCATGTTTCCTGCTTTTGCAAATGCTTCCTTGGTGCTGTCTGCCACTCCGTGTTTTTTGAGTTCTTTGCTTAGTTCATTCATTTTTTTTAGTTTTTCAACATTCATTTTTTTGCACCAGCCTTATTGTTCAAGAATCAGATACCCTTCCTCGTCTACTGAGAATACCTTTTTTTGTTGTGTGGGTTTTTCTTCTATTACTGGTTGCGCTCTTGCTCTGGATGTTTTTTTTGGTTTTTCAGGTTTTGGTACTTTTGCCCGCTTTACAGTAGAAAGCCGCATTGCACACTTGTCACAGTAAAGCTTGCCGCCCTCTTTTTTGCCTATGCAGTATGGGCAGAGCTGTTTTCCGCACCAATTGCAGGCTCCAGTAGTCTGGCGCCGGTGTTTTGTACATCTCATTTTCCCCTTGTGTTTTCTTAATTACTGCTCATATATAAACATTGCTATACGGCTGCCGGGCATTGAGCAGATTACATAACTGATTTTTGTGTTGAAGACTGAAAATCATTATTTAGCAAGTCTGCGTGCTCTCTTCTTTTGTTTTATGATAAGATCTTGAATTTTTATATTCTGCGCATACATATCCTGTGGCTAGTGGCATCAGCACGTTCAGAAAAAAATCAATTTTATGAGCAAAGTTACTATTATTCCTAGCAACACGCCTGCAAATACTTCTTTTGCTTTATGGTGTTTTCTTATGTGTATTGCGTCGTGAACAATCAATGCTGCAAAAGCAAGTGTTACAACGAATATCACAGAATTAAATCCTTCTGTAATGCCCACAGATGTGAATAATGCACCCACAAATGCTGAGTGCGCGCTTGGCATTCCTCCGAGTTCAAAAAAAGCTTTTTTTCGTTTAGAAACAAATATTTTGATTACTTGGCATAATAGCCAAGCACTTAAAACACTGGTAATAATTAATTTCATGCCTGTGGCGCTTCTGCTTCTTCTTCAGAATAGCTGGGCATTGCTGTTTTGGATATTATCATTATGTCGCCTATTGCTTTCACCAGCTGGTGGGGTACTATTACTCCTTTTGCAGAGCCGAGTATTTTGTTTAGGATTGAGTTTTTTGATGCTTTTACTCTCCAGCCCTGTATTTTTGTCTGGGATAACTGTATCTCTTCTATTTCCCCAAAATAGTCGCCTTGATCAGTAAAGACTTTCATGTCATAGCAGTCTGTGATTTTTTTCATTTTTAGCATAGTAAATCCCTCCTTTAACCGTGTTTTTTAGAGAAAACACAGGCATATATAAACTTTTTGGAACAGGAGTATCTATTTTTACTCGAAAGCTATTTAAATACAGCTTCTTCTGAACGAGTTTATGAAGTATAAAAATCTGCATATTATCGGCACTTCTCATATCGCCTCTCAGAGTATCAAGGAAGTTGAGAAGGAGATTGCCAAGCTTGGGCCGGATATTGTTGCTCTTGAATTGGACAAGAAACGTCTTGCTGCTTTGCTTAGTGATAAAAAGCCTGAGAAGATACGTGTAAAGGATATTGTGCGTGTTGGTTTCAAGGGGTGGTTGTTTTCTGTTATTGGTGCATGGGTTGAGAAAAAGCTTGGTGAAAAGGTTGGTGTTAGTCCTGGTTCTGATATGCTTGCTGCTTTTCATGCTGCTCGAAAGGTTAAGGCCAGGATTGCCTTGATTGACCAGGATATTGAGGTTACTCTCAAGAGGTTCTCGCAGGAGTTGTCATGGGGGGAGAAGTGGAATTTTTTTGTTGATATCATTAAGGGCATTGTGTTTAGGAAAACGGATATTGGTTTTGACTTGAGTACTGTTCCTACTCAGGCAACTATCAGTAAATTAATCAAGAAGGTTAAAAAGCGCTATCCTAATATTTACAAGGTTTTGATTACAGAGCGTAATGAGGTTATGGCTTCTAATCTTGCTCATTTATTTTTGAAATATCCTGATGAGAAGATTGTTGCTATTGTTGGTGCAGGCCATGAAACAGATATCATGAAGCTTGTAAAGCAGAAAATTAGGGAATGATTTAAATACTTGATTTATAAAAATAAGAGATAATGGGCGCGATAAGCTGGCGTGAATACAAGTACAGGTTAAAGAGGTATTTCTGGTTTACTAAGGCAGAGCTTCGTGATTTCTTGCTTGTTGTCTTGTTTTTTGGCTTGATTTTTTCTTTTGACAAGTGGGGCGGTGCTGAGTTTAATCTTATTGAGGGCCTGAAAAATCTGTTGATTGCTTTTGTTCTTGTTGCAGTGTCTGTGTTTATTCATCATGCTGTTCAGAGGCTTGCTGCGATTTATCTTGGTTACAGGCCTGACCAGAGGATTTGGTGGCTTGGTATTTTTATTGGCCTTGCTGTGCTTATTTTTTCTAATGGCAGGATTATGATTTTTGCAGGCACTTATTTAATGATTCATATGCTTACCAAGGAGCGTCTTGGCAAGTATCGTTATGGTCCTAGTGTTAAGAGTTTTGGTTATGCTGCCATGCTTGGTCCTGTTGCTAACTTGTTGTTTGCTGGCATTCTTAAGGCTATTAATATGAGTGTTGGCTCTTCAACTTTAGATGCTTTTGTTGGCTTGAATTTATTGCTTGCTTTGTACAATACTTTGCCTGTTCCTCCTTTGGATGGCTCTAGGCTTTTGTTTGGCTCCAGGCTTGGTTATTTTTTCTTTATTGGCGGCATGCTTGGTTTTCTTGTGCTTTTTTATGTTCTCGCATTGTCTATTCTTTTGTGTTTGGTTCTTTCTTTTGTTGTTGGTGTTGTTTTTTGGCTCGTTTTTTATATTGCCTTTGAGAGATTTTTGTAGCACTGGTCACTGGTCATCCACACAAAAAGTATTTAAATATACTTTGCTGGTGTTGTTTTATGCTTAAGAATTTCACGCCGAGACTGTATCAGGAGACTATTCTCTCTACTTGTGCTGAAAAGAATTGCTTGGTGGTCTTGCCTACTGGCATGGGCAAGACTGCTGTTGCTGTTATGCTTGCAAAGCAGAGGTTGTCTAATTTTCCCAAGTCTAGGATTTTATTACTTGCTCCTACCAAGCCTTTGGCTAAGCAGCATTTGAAAACTTTTCAGGACTTGCTTGATTTTGATGATGCTAAGATGGTTTTGTTTACTGGAGAAATCCCTCCTGCAGCTAGGCAAAAATTGTGGAAAGAGGCACAGATTATTTTTTCAACACCCCAAGGCCTCGAGAATGATGTTATTTCCAGGAAGATTGATTTAAAGGATGTTTCTTTGCTTGTTTTTGATGAGGCTCATCGTGCTGTTGGTGATTATGCTTATGTTTTTATTGCAAAGCAGTACAATAAGCTTGCTGATTTTCCTAAGCTTCTTGCTTTGACTGCTTCTCCTGGTACTGATGTTGAGAAGATTACAGATGTGTGTAATAATTTGTTTATTGATGCTGTTGAGATTCGTACTGATTCTGATCCAGATGTTGTTGAGTATGTTCAGGATATGAATATTAAGTGGGTTAAGGTTGACCTTCCGCCAACTTTTTTGAAGATTCAGAAGCTTTTAAAGAATTGCTTGAAGTCTAAGATTTCCGAGATAAAAAGATATGGTCTTGGCAAAGCGATTATGTATAATTCTAAAAGGGAGTTATTGGCTTTGCAGAGGAAACTGCATGCAAAAATGTCTTCTGGCCAGCAGGATTTCTCTGTGATGAAGTGTGTTAGTTTGCTTGCAGAGGCTATGAAGGTTCAGCATGGCTTGGAGCTTTTGGAATCGCAGGGCATTTCTGCCCTGAATTCTTATCTGCAAAGGATTTTTTCAGAGGCAAGGACTACTAAGGTTAAGGCTACTCAGAATCTTGTTGCTGATGTGCATTTTAAGTCTGCTTATGTCTTGACTCAGAAATTGTTTGATGCCGGTGTTGAGCATCCTAAGCTTGCTGAGGTCAAGAAAACTTTGAAAAGCGAGTTTGAGAATAATCCTTCTGGCAAGATTATTTTGTTTACCCAGTATCGAGATTCTGCTTCTAAGGTTCTTGATGAGATTAAGGATGTTTCTGGTGTTTTTCCTGTTGTTTTTGTTGGCCAGGCTAAGAAAAATGGTTCTGGTCTTTCGCAGAAAAAGCAGATGGAGGTTTTGGATCAGTTCAGGGATGGCATGTTTAATGTCTTGATTGCTACTAGTGTTGCTGAGGAGGGCCTTGATATTCCTAAGGTTGATTTGGTTATGTTTTATGAGCCCCTGCCTAGTGCTATTCGTACTATCCAGAGGCGTGGAAGGACTGGCAGGCAGGACAAGGGACGGGTTGTTGTCTTTTTGGCCAAGAATACTCGTGATGAAGGTTATCGCTGGTCTTCTTTTCATAAGGAGAAAAGAATGCATCGTGTCTTAAAGGATTTAAAGAATAAACTGCAGTTAAGGAAAGATGCTCAGCCTAAGCTTGCTAGGTTTTGTGATGATGTTCAGAAGGTTAAGGTTTTTGCAGATTATCGTGAAAAAGGCTCTGGCACTATGAAGGAATTGTGTGACTTGAGTGTTGATTTAAAGCTTGAGATGCTTGATTCTGCTGATTATGTTTTAAGTTCTCGTGTTGGTGTTGAGATTAAGAATGTCAAGGATTTTGTTGATTCTATTGTTGACGGCCGGTTGTTGGGCCAGTTGAAGGTTTTGAAAGAGAAGTTTGAGCGTCCTGTTGTGATTATTGAGGGTTCTGAGGATTTGTTTTCTATGCGTAATGTTCACCCTAATGCTATTCGCGGCATGCTTGCAACTATTGCTGTGAGTTATGGCATTCCTGTAATCCAGACTAAAGATTTCAAGGATACTGCTCATACTTTGCTGGCTATGGCTCGTCGTGAGCAGGAGAATAACAGCAAGGATTTTAGTCTGCATTCTTGTAAAAAGCCTTTGACCCTGAAAGAGCAGCAAGAGTATATTGTTTCTGCCCTGCCTAGTGTTGGCCCTAGTGCTGCTAAAGAATTATTGAAGCATTTCAAGTCTGTCAAGAATGTTGTTAATGCAGATGAAAAGGAATTAAAAGAAGTGAATAAGGTTGGGGATAAGATTGCTAAAGGCATAAGGGATGTTGTTGAACAGGAATACGACCAATAGCAAGTCTTATATATTTTGCTCTATTCTATTAAAGCATGATTCCAAAGAAATTAGAGAAAGGAGATACTGTAGGATTGATTGCGCCTTCTAATTACACGGATAAGGAAAAAGAGATTCTGCTAAATAACGCAATAAAAAATGTTGAAGGATTTGGATTAAACGTTAAAAAAGGAAAATACATAACAACAAAAAATGAGTATGGCACATCTGCAGGAACACCAGAAGAAAGAGCCTCGGATGTCAACACAATGTTCGCAGACAAAGAAATAAAAATGATTTGGTGTGTTCAGGGCGGAGTGACTGCAAATGAAATTCTCGGTCTTATGGATTATGATTTAATCAAGAAGAATCCTAAAATTTTCATGGGCTTAAGTGATAATACTGTCTTACTGAATGCAATCAACAAAAAAACAGGATTAATCACGTTCTATGGCCCTGATGCAAAAGCAGGAAACAAAGATGAATACTTTGATTCAGAATATTCTCATCAAGAATTCAAAAAGAGATTAATGCAAGGGTCTGGAGAAATAAATAAGATATCTAAATGGAAATGTATTAGAAAAGGTAAAGCAAAAGGAAAAATTATGGGCGGACACTTAGGCTGCCTTCTAAAGCTTGCAGGAACAAAATATTGGCCAGATTTAAACAATTCAATACTGGTATTAGAGGGATATCACACAGATATACGAACAACTCAGTGGCGTTTGACACAACTAAAACAAATGGGCGTATTCGATAAACTTGCAGGAATTGTAATAGGTTTTGTCTATGGTTTTGACAAGGATTCTCAATTAGATGCAGATGGAAATAGAGTTTATTTTGAAGAATTAGTACTGGAAGCAACAAAAGATTATGACTTTCCAATTCTAAAGATTAATGAATTTGGCCACAAATGCCCCTGCACAATACTTCCAATCGGAGGAATGGCTGAATTAGACGCAGAAAATAAAAAATTCAAAATAGAAAAATGTGTTGATTAATCAATCAAATCCTTATACGCATTTACAAATGCTTTGATGCTTCTGTCAAATGTTCTCTCGACTTCTGGCGGGAACAGGCATCCTGGTAATTCTCCTGCTTCTCTGTGCTCGCGGATGCATTCGCAGCAAAGCCCTCTTTTAGGGCAGTTGTATGTGCATGTGCACTGTTTTTTGTTTTCTTCTTTTTTGCACTCCATTTTTTATACCTTCATTTCGTTTAATTTTTTGATTCTCTGGTCCATTGCAGGATGTGTGCTGAACAGACTAACCAGTCCTCGTGCAGAAAATGGATTAGTAATAAATAAGCTGCTTGTTGCTGTGTTGCCGAATCTTATTGGGTTGTTTTTGTTTGCCTGCTCTAGTTTGTGCAGTGCGCTTGCTAGTGCTTTTGGTTCTTTTGTGAATTTTGCTCCTGTTGAGTCTGCCAGGTATTCTCTGCTTCTTGATATTGCTAGTTGTATTATTACTGCGATTATGGGTGTTAGTATTGCTAAGAACAATAAGCTTAGCCCGTTTCCTCCTCTGTTATCTCTCATTCCACCAAATATTGCTGCAAATCTTGCCATGAATGCTAAATAACTTATCACTGCTGCGATTGTTGCTGCGATTGTAGAAACCAATATGTCTCTGTTTTTTACGTGTGCTATCTCGTGTGCCATTACTCCTTTTAGCTCTTTGTCGTCTAAAATTTTAAGAATTCCTTGTGTTACTGCTACTACTGCGTTTTTTGGATTGCGGCCTGTTGCAAAAGCATTGCTGTTGTCTGTAGGCACTATGTATACTTTTGGTTTTGGTATGCCTGCGTTTTTAGCGACCTCTGTAACTATTTTGTGCAGTTTTGGATATTCTGTTTTTTTTGCAGGTTTTGCCCTGTACATCCTTAATACGATTTTGTCTGAAAAAAAGTATGATCCAAAATTCATCACAACAGCTATCACAAGAGCAATTGTCATGCCTTTTGTTCCCCCTATTAATTGTCCTGCTACTAGCATTAACCCTGTTAATATTCCGAGTAAGATTATTGTTTTGATTTGGTTCCACATATTTTTCCACCCAATCTATTATAACACTGCTTTAGTATTTAAAGCTTATTAATCTAGCCACTGGTCATCCTATCGCAACTAATATATACTAGCAGTCATTCATTTGTTTGGGGGTATTTATGGCTATTCATCTCAGCACTTTATTGAAGTTTTACAAGAGAGAGGATATCTGCAGGGCTATTGTTAAGGCTGCTGATGATAAAGAGATTGCTATTAAATTCGGAGACAAGGGTTTTGGAAAGCGGCCTGATGTCTTGAAATACCCTAAGGATGTTCTTGAGTTTGCTAAAAAAGGAGCAACATCCTTTCACTGTTCAGAAGAATTATGGGTTAACCCATTGCAACTAAATCCTACTTTATCAAGAAAAGATATGGATGAACTGAGAAAAGGCTGGGATTTGGTTTTGGATATTGATTGTCCTGTTTGGGAGTATTCTGCTGTTGCTGCTGATTTATTGGTTCATGCTTTAAAGTACCACGGTGTTAACACGATTTCTGTTAAATTTTCTGGTAATCATGGTTTTCATATTGCTGTTCCTTTTGAGGCTTTTCCTAAAACAGTTCATGGCACTCCGACAAGGGTTTTGTTTCCTGAGGGTCCTAGGAAGATTGCTGCTTATCTTGGTGAGATGATTCGCCCGCATCTTGCAAAAAAGTTGATTGCGCAGGAGAACATTAAGAATATTTGTAAGAATATTGGAAAGGATTTCAATGAGGTTGTGAAAAAGGGCAGGTTTGATCCTTTTGAGGTCCTGCAGATTGACACAGTGTTGATAGCCACAAGGCATTTGTATAGAATGCCTTATGCTTTTAATGAAAAGTCTGGTCTTATCAGTATTCCTATAAATCCAAGGGATATTTTGAAGTTCAGGAAGGATGATGCAAGGCCGGAAAATGTTAAGGTGAATATGAATTTTTTTGATCAAAGGCCTGAGCCTAATGAGGCTAAAAAATTGATCTTGCAGGCTTTTGATTCTGAGGTTAAGGAGCAGGAGATTAAAATAAAACAAGGTGCTGGTGATTTCTCCTCTCCTGAGAATGCTGTTCCAGAGGATTATTTTCCTCCTTGTGTTAAAAATATTCTTAAGGGCCTGAAGGATGGCAAGAAACGCTCCTTGTTCGTTCTCATGAATTTTCTGCACTGCTGCGGCTGGGAGTACGACAAAATAGAGGAATTGTTGGAAAGTTGGAACAAGAAGAATCCAGAGCAGTTAAGAGAGGTTATTGTCAAGGGCCAGGTAAGGTATCACAAGGCTAACAAGAAAAAGGTTCTCCCCCCTAACTGCAGCAATAGGTCGTATTACCTGGATATGCATGTCTGCACCCCTGATAATTTCTGTTCTAAGATTAAGAATCCTGTTAATTATGCTGTTCTAAAACAAAAGTTAACACATTTAACCAAGAAAAAGGAAAAAAGAAAGAAAGTTAAAAAGATTAACAAGGCACCTATTGATTAATAGTAACCTTTATAAACAAACCTGTGTTTCTTTCACAAATCTGACTAGCCTGGAAAGAAGCATTTCAGTACAAACGTCAGAGGTGGAGATTAACTCTTTTACTTCTACGAAATGCTTCAAAGGTTCTGGTCGGTATTGAGGGGTGTATTAAAGTACACTATCCTGTTCAAAAATGCCAACAAAAAGAAGTCCGAGAAAGGGAAGTATGCAGTTTTGGCCGAGGAAAAAAGCCGGGTCAGAGTCAGTCAGAGTTAGATCCTGGACCAAGTCTAAAGAGGCAAAGCCACTTGGTTTTCCTGGTTACAAGGCTGGCATGACTCATGTTTTGATAACCGACAATCGTGCAAACTCCATCACAAAAGGGGAAAACATAATGTTTCCTGTGACAGTGATTGAGTGTCCGCCGATTAAGCTGATTGGTTTTACACTCTATAAAAAAGACGCTTATGGTCTTCATGCTTCTTCTCAAATTTTCGCTGACAAACTGGACAAAGAGCTTGCAAAAAAGTTTCCTTTGCCAAAAAAAGCAAAGAAAAAAGCAGGCGACGTAAAGATAAAAGAATATGCGGATTTGATGCTTTTGATTCAGACACAGCCAAAGCTCACAGGGATTGGCAAGAAAAAACCAGAGGTTTTTGAGCTTGGTATTGGCAGTGACCTGAATGCTAAGTTTGATTTTGCTAAGAATAATCTTGGCAAGGAAATCAAAGTTGAAGATGTTTTAAGCGAAGGAGCACTGCTTGATTCGCATGCTGTCACAAGAGGCAAGGGTCTGCAGGGTCCTGTCAAGAGGTTTGGTGTTGCTATAAGGCAGCACAAATCTGAGAAAACAAAGAGGGGGCCTGGCTCTCTTGGCCCGTGGCATGGCCTTATTAATTGGCGCGTATCTCATGCTGGTCAGACAGGTTATCACCAGCGTGTTGATTACAACAAGTGGCTTCTTAAGATTGGAAACAAGCCTGAGGAAATAAATCCAAAAGGCGGTTTTATTCGTTACGGAAATGTAAAAAACAATTATGTTCTTGTCAAGGGCTCTGTTCAGGGGCCTGCTAAAAGAATGATAAAGCTTGTACAGGCCGTAAGACCTGATCCCCGGATTCCAAAAGAGGCGCCGGCAGTTTCATACGTGTCTCTAGAGGCAAAGCAGTAAAATGGAAGTAAAAGTTTTAACAGGACAGAGCACAGAAGCAGGCAAGAAAAAATTGCCAAAGCAGTTTGAAGAGCCTGTTAGGCCAGACCTTATTAAAAGGGCTGTTGAGGCTGTGCAGTCTCACAACAGGCAACAGTATGGTTCTGATCCTCGTGCTGGCTTAAAGCATAGCGCCAAGCTGAGCAAGAAGCGTAGGGAGTACAGGGCCTCTTATGGCTACGGCATTTCAAGAGTGCCTAGAAAAATAACCTCCAGAAGAGGGACGCAGTTCAATTGGACTGCAGCTATTGTTCCTGGTGTTGTTGGCGGCAGAAGAGCTCATCCGCCTAAGGCAGAAAAAATATATGCTAAAAAGATTAATTCCAGGGAAAGAAAAAAAGCCATCAGGTCTGCAATTGCTGCTACACTAAACAAGGATCTTGTTGCAGAGAGAGGCCATGTTTTGCCTGAAAAGTTTCCTTTCCTTATTTCAAAAGATTTTGAAAATCTTGACAAGACAAAAAATGTCATGGACAGCCTGAAAAAACTTGGTCTTGAAAAGGATCTTGGGCGTGCTTCAAAGAAAAGGGTTCGTGCAGGCAAAGGAAAAGTCCGCGGCAGAAAATACAAGAAAAGCAGGAGCGCCCTGCTTGTTGTGTCTGGAAAATGCAGGCTTTTGAAGGCTGCAGAGAATATTCCTGGAATTGATGTTGTTGAAATTAAAAATGTGAATGCAGAGCTTTTGGCTCCTGGTGCTCAGCCGGGAAGGCTTGCTTTATTTACAGACTCTGCAGTTGAATTGCTTGAAAAAGAAAAACTGTTTATGTGAAAATGGAATCATTAAAAACAATCAAGTATCCGTTGGCAACAGAAAAGTCAATCAGGCTGATGGAGGCAGAGAACAAATTGATTTTTGTAGTTGATGATAAAGCAACACAGAATGATGTCAAGAAGGCTGTTGAAGAGGTTTTCAAGGCCAAGGTTGACAAGGTTAATACTTATGTAATGAAAGGCAAAAAGAGGGCGTATGTCAAGTTTGCAAAAGAATACCCTGCAATTGATATTGCAACAAATCTTGGGCTAATGTGATAATATGGGAAAGAATCTGGTACAACAGG
>WJJT01000010.1 GCA_014729555.1 Candidatus Woesearchaeota archaeon | reverse complement strand
TTTCTCTTCTGGCTTTTTTTCTTTTAGCTTCGCGTTCTCTTCTTTTTTCTTTTCTTTCTTGTGTTTCTTTTTCTTGTGTTTTCTTTCTTTCTTTTCTCCATAAGTCACTAGTCCGTCTACTTTTTCTGCGTATTCTTCTACAGGAGAAGGTGTTTCTGTATAAGGCTCTAGTTCTGGTTCTGCATCATATTCTTTCAACTTGACTTTATGCCCTTCTTCATCTATTAGGTCTATTTCTTTTGGCTGCTCCATTTTTTCTATTGCTTTGTCTAGCTCTTCAAATCCTTTGAATTTTTCTTTTAGTTTTTCTGGCGGTATGTCAAAATATTCAAAGAATTTTTGTGTTAATTTAATCAGTTTTGTGCGTCCTTTTTTCTCTCTTGTTATGTATCCTTTTTCCTCAAGAAAATCAAGGTGTTTGTAAGCCTTGTTTGTCCGTATATGAATGACTTTTGATTGCAGTACTGGTGCTTTGTATGCAACTACAGCCAGTGTCTCTACAACGCTTTTTGGCAGCTCTGTTTTTGTGACTATTTTTCTGATAAACGGCAGGTATTTCTCTCTTACTGAAAGTTTCCATTCGTCTCCTTCATTGGCGAGCATTACAGAGCCTTTTTTTTCTTCAAGCTCTTGCTGTAGTTCGATTAATGCTTTTCTGACTACTTCAAGATCTCTTTCCCTTGTTAACCTGCTTAATTCTTCAAGGTTTAGGGCTTTTCCTGATGCAAATAGAATTGATTCTAACCTGTTCTTAAGGTCACTCATTTTTTAAGGTATTTATCGCCTTCTTTTTTTATTTTGTCTTCTTTTACTAAGATATCCACAAACTTCTGCAGCTGTCTTGCCTCTATTCCTATTATTTTTGACATTTCTTCTGTTGTCATGCCTTCTCTGCACAGGTATTTTACAAAATTCTTGAACACATTCATTGCATTCTTGTCTAGAACCCTGTTTTGTGCTCTTGTTGTCTTCACCACCATGTCTATTTCATGTAGTTTTGCTTGCAGGTCATTTAAGTACCCTGATAAGTCTGCTGCGCTTAAGCTTAGTCCTTCTGGTTCTAGTATCTCTACAGATGATGGCATTGAGTCAAAGCAGAATCCTAGCAAGTCTTCTATTTTGTCAAATTCTATGTCTAGTTCTGCAAATGTGCTGAACAGCTCGTTTTGTTTTTGTGCTGGTTCTATTGTTTCTTTGACTATTTTTATTCCGTCTTTTTTTAGCTTCTCGATATAGTCTTTTAGCGTTTTTTCTATGTATTCTTGTGGTGCTCCGAGCATTTCTATGATTACTCTGGCTTTTATTTTTGTCATAAAATTCAGAATCAGACAGGACTATAAAAAACTTACCATACTTTACAATAGTGCCTGCAGAGTCAACAGGATAATACGCGATATCTGGCAAATCTGGAAAGCAGGCAGTTGCAAAAGCAGGATGAAGCTCGCTGTTGCAGTTCACTGGTTAAGTTTACCACACTCCTTGTATTTTCTCTCCGCATTTGCATTTTCCATTCTTTAATTTGTTCTGCAGTATTGTATAATTCATCCTCTCAATCACCAGTTCTCTGCATTTTGGGCAGTATGTATTGTCCTCGTCTGTTGTCACGACATTTCCAATATATGCATATTTCATGCCTATCTCTATTGCTAATTTTCTTGCTTCTATTAGTGTTGCTGCTGATGTTGGCGGCAAGTCTTGTAATTTGTATGAGGGATAAAATGCTGAAAAATGCAAAGGAACATCTCCTCCGAGGTTTTCTTTTAGCCAGTTTATCATTTCTTTTATCTTTTCCATTTTATCATTCAGTGTGGGAATTATCAGGTTTGTGGCTTCCAGCCACACTTTTTTCTTTTTATATGTTTTCAGGCTCTCAAGCACAGGCTCTATCCAGGCTCCTGCGTATTTCTTGTAGAATTCATTGTCAAATGCTTTTAGGTCTATGTTTACTCCGTCAATGTATTTGCAGAATTCCAGCCGTGCCTCATCCCCTGTAAACCCGTTTGTTATCAAGATATTCTTCAGGCCTTTTTTTCTTGCGAGTTTTGCAGTGTCTATGACATACTCCCCGAATATTGTTGGCTCGTTATAGGTGTATGCTATGCTTTTGCAGTGCTCTTCTTTTGCTTTTTGGACTATTTCCTCTGGTGTTATTTCATAGGCATGGAATTTTTCTGGTTTTAGCTGGCTTGTCTGCCAGTTCTGGCAGTGCTGGCACACAAAGTTGCACCCTGCTGTTCCTATGGAGAATGCTGCTGAGCCTGGCAGAAAGTGATATAAGGGCTTTTTTTCTATTGGGTCTATCTGCACCCCTGTTGCTTTGCCATAAACAAGGGAATAAAGCTTTCCTTGCTTGTTCTGCCTTACTCCGCAGAACCCTGTTTTTCCCTCTGGTATTACGCAGTTTCTTTGGCACAGAAAGCACTGCACTGTGTTTTCTTTGGTCTTTTTCCACCATCTTGCTTCTTTCATGGAATCCTGTATTCCTGCTCCCTATTAAAAGAATTTGTTACTATTTGGGGATAGTCCCAAAAGTTTTTAATAACGGATTAAAAATAATTACCTTGGGGTGTGGAAAATGTTTAAGTTCTTGAAAAAGAAAAAACAAGAAGATGAAGAGGAGTTTGAGCTTCCTCCTCCGCCGGCGCCGCCTGCAGATCTTACTGCACAGAGTGCTCCTGAGGAAGAAACACCTATTGAAATTCCTGAAATTAAGCCTAAACTGCAGTTTCCTGAGCTTGAAAAAGACAGGATGCCTGAATTTCCAGCGATGCCTTCAAAAAAAGAATTTCCTGAGGAAAAGAAGTATTTGGAAGATGTTCACAGGGCAGATATGCCTGCTCTTCCAAGGCATCCCTCTCTTGCAGAGCCTGAGTTTCCTGAGATAAAGCCAAGGCCTGTTCCTAAGCCTGCTTTTGAAAGGCCGCCTGTAACAGAGCCTGTTGAAAAGCCTGAGGAGATTGTCAGGCACAAGGAAATCAAGCCTATTTTTGTTGCTGTTGATGATTTCAAGAATCTTGCTTCAAACACTAATTTTGTTCGTTCAAAGCTTGTTGAGGCAGATGAGTACCTTAAGAGGCTTACTGACTTGAAGAATCAGGAGCTTAAGGCTTTTGAAAAGTGGAAAAAGACTCTGGAGAGTGTTGAGTCAAAGCTCTCTTATGTTGATAAGGTTATAGCTGAGGCACAAGGGTGAGTAAAATGGAACAAAAAGCACCAGTATTTGTTAAGATAGAGGATTACAAGGATATTACTGAGATTATGGGCTTGATAAAGGAAAAGCTTAGTCAGGCGCAGTTTCTGCTTAACAAGATTAATGAGATTAAGAAGCAGGAGGATGCAGAGATTGCAAATTGGACAAAAGAGCTTGGAGAGGTCACTAAAAGAGTCCAGGAGATTGATCATTTACTCTTAGAGCCAGAACTATGAGCAATAATAAATTCTTTGTAGGAATAAAGAATCCTGTCAAAACTAGGCGTCTTTTGCTTAATTCTTCCAAGGATGTTCTTGACGCCCTGAAAGATTTTGAGAATTTTGAGAATCTTAAGCAGGGAAAAGCAAAGCACATTACTGAATTAAAGAAAGTTTTGGATGAGATTATGGTCTTGAACAAGAAATTAAAGTCTCACCTTCCTAAGTCTCCTGCAAAGTCTTTGCCTAAGCCAGCGCGTGCCTCAAAAAAGAAAGGCAAGAAAAAAATGCCTGAGACAAAGATGAAGGATGTTGCTTCTAAGATGGATATAATCGAGTCTGAACTGGCAAGGGTTGAGGAAAGGCTTCAGGGTTTAGAATAAGCTTTAAATAATAACAATTGTTTTCTTGCCCTTATGCGGGCGTGTCGGAGTGGCCAAACGAGGCAGACTCAAGGCATTTGAGTGCAGAGTGCTCAATTATGAGTGCAATGAAGAAATCATTTGTAAGTCATCTGTTGGCTTAGTGCCTACGCAGGTTCGAATGTAGGGGACTTGGTCCTTTGCCGAATTTCCTGCCGCCCGCATTCATTTTTTCTGCATGACTTATCTAGAAAAATTTATATATTCTTCGGGTTTTTACTGACATATGGCATTTTTTGACAAGGCAATGAAGTATGTTGGTCTTAAAGAGAAAGTATCTTCCAAAATTACAAGGCCTGGAAAGATAGCAAATCTTAAAGAAAAAATAGGGCAGCTTCAGGCAGATATACTGGAGCTGGAAAGGCAGATAAGAGAACTTAAAAGCACTAAAAAAGAGGCAGAGGATATAATAAACACATTGACAGACCAGTTTGACAAAGAAAAGTCAGGTGCTAATAGGGCAAAGATTCGTGCAACAATTCTTCAGACTGCTGCAAAAGTAAAAAAACTAGGCCACAAGATTGCAGCAAGAGAAAAAAATATGGCAGCAAAAACAGAGCAGGCTGCAGAGCTGGAGCAGGAATTGGCAAGAGAAAAGAAAATGGTGCCGGCCTATGCATAACATTTTTATACTTATTCTCTAAAAGAAGTGTTTATGGCTATTGAAATTAAGGCAGTCGGTGGTTATGCAGAGGTTGGCAAGAACATGACTGCTGTTAAGGTTGATGATGAGGTTGTAATTATTGATATGGGTATTCATCTCCCGAATTATATCAAGATTACAGAGGAAGAGGGCGAGACTGTTGTCAAGCTTAAGGCTGCTGATTTGATGAAGGCAAGGGCTGTTCCTGATATTGAGATGATTAAGGAGTGGAAATCAATGGTCAAGGCTGTTGTTCCTACTCATGCGCATTTGGATCATGTTGGTGCTATTCCTTATTTGGCTGGAAAATACAAGGCTCCTGTTGTCTGCACTCCTTTCACTGCTGCTGTCCTGCGTGCTATCTGCAAGGATGAAAAAATCAAACTTTCTAATCAGATTAAGGTGCTGAATCCTAATTCAAAAATCAAGATTTCTGACAAGATTACTGTTGAGCTCGTGCATGTTACGCATTCAACTCCGCAGGCTTCTATTGTTGCTGTTCATACGCCCTATGGTGCTGTTGTTTATGCTGCTGATTTCAAGCTGGACAATTCCCCTACTCTGGGAGGCAGGCCTAATTATGCTGCTCTTGAGCGGCTTGGCAAAAAAGGTGTTGTGGTTGCCATAATCAATTCTTTGTATGCTGCTTATGATGGCAAGTGTCCTTCTGAAAATGTCGCTAAAGAGATGCTTAAGGGTGTTATGCTTGATGTTGACTCAAGGGGAAAGGCCATGATTGCTACCACTTTCTCTTCTCATATTGCTAGACTGAAGTCTATTGTTTCTTTTGGCAAAAAACTGAACAGAAAGGTTGTTTTCTTGGGGCGTTCTCTTTCAAAGTACATTAATGCTGCTGCAGAGGCTAATATTGCTCATCTTGAGAAGGAGGGAAAGGTTTGCCGTTTTGCAAGGCAGATTTCCAAAAAGTTAAAGCAGGTTCAAAAAGAGGGCCCTGAAAAATACCTTTTGATTGTCACAGGTCATCAGGGCGAGCCTAAGGCCACTCTGTCTAAGATGTCTTCTGGGGTTTATCCTTTTATGTTTGAGGATGAGGATGAGGTTATTTTTTCCTGTAATGTTATTCCCACCCCTATCAATCGGGCGTATAGGGAGATTTTAGAGGATGCTCTTAAGGCAAAGGGTACCAGGATTTTTAAGGGTGCTCATGTCTCTGGTCATGGCCGCAAAGAGGATATACGGCATCTTATCAAGCTTTTAAAGCCTGAAAATATAGTTCCTGTGCACTGTGAAAAGCCTGCTATGGATGCTTTTATTGATTTAGGCATTAAAATGGGTTATACAGAGGGCAGGTCTGCGCATCAGCTCTTGAATGGCCAGTCCCTGAAATTTGAATAACTATTGCAAAATAACAAAATATTTATACTAGCAAACACTTCTGGTTTTTAGGGGGTATTAAAATGAGGTTAACACTTGCAGATTCAACTTATCTTAAGGACAGTATTGCAGTTATTTCTGAGCTAGTGCATGAGGCGCGCTTTAAGCTGACAAAGGATGGCGTTGAGATGATTGCCATGGATCCTGCTAATGTTGCTATGGTTGTTTTCAAGCTTTTGTCTAGTGCTTTTACAGAGTATGAGATTGACAAGGAGACTGAGATTGCGATTAATTTGGCTAATTTCAAGCAGATTTTGAGAAGGGCAAAGGCTAATGATGTTCTTTCCCTTGAGTTGACTAATGAAAACAAGTTAAAGATTACTTTGAAAGGAAAATCCACAAGGACTTTTAGTCTTCCTTTGATTGAGATTGAGGAGACAGAGCAAAAGGTTCCTAATCTTTCGTTTCCTGTTGTTATTTCCACAGCTACGAGTGTCTTGAATGATGCTATTGATGATGCTGATATTGTTTCTGAGTCTGTTACTTTTAGTGCAGAGCCTGACAAGATGATGGTTAGTGCAGAGGGTGACTTGTCAAAGGCAAGCATTGATATTCCTGCAGATGACTTGACAAAGATTACTTCTGATACAAAGGCTGCTGTCAAGTCAAAGTATTCTATTGAGTATTTGAAGAAGATGATGCAGGGTTCTAAGCTTGCTGATGAAGTTAATATTCATTTTAGCCAGGATTACCCTTTGAAACTTGAATACAAGGTTGTTGATAAAGTTCTGTTGAGTTTTATTCTTGCTCCTCGTGTTGAGAATGACTAATCAAAATGAGGAATACTGATATTTATCAAGAGCCTTTGGTGAGCAGGTATACTGACAAGGCTATGCAGCAGGTTTTTTCTGATGATTTTAAGTTTCAGACCTGGAGAAAGTGCTGGATTGCTCTTGCAGAGGCTCAGATAAAGCTTGGTCTGCCTCAAGTAAAACAAGAAATGATTGATGAGATGATTATTGCCCAGAAAAAGATTGATTATGATGTTGCTAAGGCTAAGGAAAAAGAGATTCGACATGATGTCATGGCTCATGTTTTTGAGTTTGGGACGCATTGTCCTTCTGCTAAAGGAATTATTCATCTTGGCGCAACTTCTATGTTTGTTTGCTGTAATACTGAGTTGATTCAGATAAGAACTGCCTTGAGATTAATCAAGTCTGGTTTGATTAACACGATTAATAATCTTGCAAGGTTTGCGCAAGAGCATTCTTCTTTGGTTACTCTTGGCTATACTCATTACCAGCCTGCACAGCCTACCACAGTTGGTAAAAGAACTGTTCTCTACCTTCAGGATCTTTTATTTGACTTGCAGCAGTTAGAGGTTGTTGAATCGTCTGTTAAAGCGCGGGGTGCTAAGGGTACTGTTGGTACTCAGGCTTCTTACTTGGAATTGTTTGATGGTGATTATGATAAAGTCAGGCAGTTGGATGCTTTGGTGAGCAAGAAGCTTGGTTTTTCAGGCTCTTTTCCTGTTACTGGCCAGACTTATTCAAGGAAACTGGATAGTTTTATTGCAAAGACATTGGCTGGTATTGCAGAGTCTGCGCATAAGTTTGCTGTTGACATGAGGTTGCTCTCTAATCTTAAGGTTATGGAAGAGCCTTTTGCAAAATCCCAGACAGGCAGTTCTGCAATGGCTTACAAGCGTAATCCTATGCGTTCTGAGAGAATGACTGCTTTGTGCAGGAAATTGATTAATCTTCAGCAGGACTTGTCTCACACTTATGCTAATCAGTGGTTTGAGAGGACTCTTGATGATTCTTCTCTGAGGAGGATGAGTATTCCTCAGATGTTTTTGCTGGCTAATGCTGTTCTTAAGCTTTACCAGAACATTACTGATGGCATGGTTGTTTATCCTGCGCAAATCAAGAGGCATCTTGATGATGAGCTTCCTTTTATGGCAACAGAAGCTGTCTTGATGGAGCTTTGCAAGCAGGGTGAAGACCGCCAGAAAATGCATGAGATAATTAAAAAGCATTCTGTTGATGCTGCAAAGAAAGTAAAGCTTGAAGGAAAAAGAAATGATTTGTTTAAGAGATTGGCTGATGATCCTGAGATTCCTGTTACAGAAGCCTTTCTTAACCAGTTGCTTGAAAGTCCCGGGAGTTTTGCAGGCGCTGCTTCTTTGCAGGCAAAAGAATTTTTAAAAAGTTCTGTTCAGCCTGTTCT
>WJJT01000009.1 GCA_014729555.1 Candidatus Woesearchaeota archaeon | reverse complement strand
GACTGAAGTAGTCCGCTGCAAGAAATGCAGAGAAATCGCTGCAAGATATAAATGCCCTGAATGCGGCTTTGAGGGGCCGAACTAATGGCAGTAGTAATAGTGACACTAAAAATAATGCCAGAAGATCCTGAAATAAACCTCGAAGAGCTGAGAGACAAGGCACAAAAGATAATCACAGATTTCGGGGGCAAAGTCACAGGGGATCCTGAGGAAGAGCCGGTAGGATTTGGCTTAAAAGCAGTGATACTAAAATTTTCTGCTGATGAATCAAAAGGAAGTCCGGATCCTGTAGCAGAAAAAATAGAAGCAATAGAAGGTGTAAAGTCTGCGCAGGTCCAGATGGTTTCAAGAGCATTAGGCTAGGTGGGGGATAAAAGATGGCAAAAAAGGTTAAAATAAAAAAGAGCTACATAAAATGGGCTCTGATTATAGTGATAACGGTTGTTGTGGCAGTACTTCTGCTGAGACTTGAAAGGCTGGCGCCAGAGCCAGAAACAAACATAACCGAGATAGAAGACATGAGCAAGGTTGCAGAATTAGGAGATTTGGTTACAATAAACTATGTAATGAGGCTTGACAATGGAAAACTAGTTGACACAAATGATGCAGAACTTGCAAAAGAGGCAGGTCTGGAGAACTATGTCAAAGGGCCTTTTAAATTCATATTAGGGCAGAGCAACAAACTAAAATCATTTGACGAAGCAATAGTAGGCCTTGAACTGGGAGAGAAAAAGAAAATCATAATCAAGCCAATAGAGCCTGTTCTTGCAGTCACGATCAATATGTCAGACAGCAGGCCAAGAAGAATACTGTACCCAAGAATTGAAATGCTGTCCTTGCAAGAATACAACGAGACATTTCCAAATGAGCCGACTGTGGTAAACAACATCGTATCCAATCCAGAAATATACCCCTGGCCATTGCAGATAATAAACATAACAGACAAGCGTGTTATAACTCAGATAATGGTAAGGCCTGGAGAATCCTTTTTCATACCAGGGCAGGAATGGAAGTCACAGGTAATGAGAACATCTGATAAAGTAGTGGAATTCGTGCAAAATCCAAAAGAAGGGCTAATCTTTGACACACCTTATGGGACAGCAGAGATAACAAACGTGACAATAAGCAATATTAATTTTGCGCACACGCCGGTGCAGGGAAAGGAATTCATGCAGAGAATGGGGGAAGGCAAGAAACAAGGAATGACTTTTGACTTTGTAGTGCTTGATGTTGACGAAGAAGAGTTTGTAATAAGAAGAACAAACTATCTTGCGCAGGAACTGGCAAACCTGGAAGTAGAACTGATTGATATCCAGAAGGATGTCAAAGAGCTTGAATAAACTTTTTTAATTTTTTAATATCTTTTTTACTTCTTATACCATCCAAAGCAAAATGTGTCTGTGCTGTTTTGCCTATCTTTAATATTTCTTCTTTTTTTGGACAGCTTTTCTTAAGATTCCTGCAGATCAAAGGAATACTGAAGAAATAAGGCACGCCTATTTTGCTTTCTGTATTTATAGTGCTCAACAAGTTCAGGAGGGCAGGATTGTCCCTGTCAAGCCTCTTAAGCATGGAAAGAATCAATCTTCTGTCCCACAGATTCCCTGTCCAGAGAGGGCCTGCCCAAGCCATGCTCTTTTTACAGCAAATCTTCCTGTTCTGCGGGTGCACGGATATGTCCAGGCATTTGTTGCAGAAAAGAAGGTATTTATGCTTGCTTATCATTTTATCAACAGCTGTCTTGGATTTTGCACACCTGAAATAAACACGCATGTAGTGCCTTGTTGAGTGCGAGAAAACAGGCTCAAGAGCCTTGTCATACTGCGCTCCAATCAGCTGCACCTTTCTAATAAGTATCCTTATACCTGTCTCATGCATCATGTAATTCCTAACCGGAGCGGCCCAGTATTTTCTCTTGCAGGCCAGTATAAAGCTTCCGCACAAGGCAGAGGTGTCTGTAGCAGTGACGGCAAGAATGCCCTTTCTTGAAAGCCTTTTAGCTGCGCAGTCCAAGAAAGGATTAGGAGAGCCAAAAGGGTCAACATCAATATAATCAAAACCGCTGCTTTGAATCAGCAGCTCATTAGCGTCCCTGTTAAATACTTTTGCATTAACTTTGTTTAATTTCAAATTTTTCCTTATGAGCTTGACAGCCTCACTGCTCTTGTCATTTACAACAATATCCTTAATCTTAGAGGCAGGCAGTTCCTTGACAAAACGAGCAGAGCGTATGCCAGAGCCGGCCAGTAAATCAAGAATTCGCAAATCCTTGTCAGGAATGCTTTTCAGCAGAAGTATAGAAACATCCCTGTTCAACTTCATATCAGGATTATAGAAAACAGGCAATTCCTTTGATATCTTGCCGGCTGATGCATAAAAAGAGCAGGAACCTTCTTGTAGTTTCTTTAGCATATTTACTTTTTCTTTTTAGGGCCTTTTTTAGCACACTTGCCAGAACAGAACCAGACAAGCTCTCCGTCAATTTTCCTTTCAACAACCTTATTCTCTTCCTGTCTCAAGGGCTTTCCGCAATGGGCGCAGACACCCTTGTGGCCCCTGCCTTCAGCACCCTCAGTCCATGCCTGCTCTAGACTGGACACTTCATCGTCTTCCAGTAATTCCTCCCTGCCCTCTTCTGTATAGACATCTGTGTCCCTCTTGCCAGTATCCATCTCTGTCTCAAACTTTTCAGAGCTTTCTTCATGCTCTTCAGGAGGGAGAAAGCCATCCTCTACCCCTACTTCCTTAGGGACAGTCTTTGGCTTATCAAAAATAGTGCCTTTCTTTTTTTTCTCTGCCATGTGCATAAATTTCCTTGTTTTCTATTTAAACTTTATGCTTTTTGAAAGAACTCGTCTATTTTCCTGAGGTAATCCAGGGTAATGCGCAGTTTCCAGTCAGAAGGAAAGCACTTGAAATAGCTGGGCATGGTGTATCTCTGGTCAAGAAAAACAAGAACCCCTTTGTCCTTGTCACTTCTTATGCACCTGCCTGCATTCTGCATTGTCCTTGTCAGAGCAGGCATTACATAACCATAATCCCAGCCTTTTGCGAATTTCTGGTCATAATACTTAATTAACTCTTTTGTCTCAAGATCAGGCCTGTCCAGGGGGAGGCCGACAACAATAACACACTTAAGGACGCCAGGAAGGTCAATACCCTCTCCAAAAGAGCCGGCAGCAACACCCAGAAGAACAGCATTCCTGTTTTTAGTGAACCTGTTTAATAAGTCCTGTTTTTCCTGCTTTGTGAGTTTTGGCTGCTCATAAAAAATGGTCTTTTCACAAGCAGGCTCAAGAGATTTTGCAACCTCATCACGCAGGTAATAGCTTGGAAAATAAACTGCAGAATTTCCAGGGATACTGTTTGCTATTTTACTACAGATACTGCCTATGGCCCTGAACTGCGCATCACTTCGCTGGGTAAATTTAGTTGTTGTTTTTGGAATTATCATTGTCAGCCTGTTTTTTTCTGGAAAAGGGGATGGAAACTCCAGCTTTAAGGTATCTTCAGGAAAGCCAAGCAAGTCAGCATACATTTTTGCAGGCGAAAGCGTGCCAGACATCAGAATAGCGCAGTAGGCTGAATCAATCACATCCTTTGTGCTCAAAGACGGGTCTAAGCAGCGGTGATTAAGAAGGATGTTCTCGTCTTTTTTTGCGATGCTCCTGCAGAAACCAATATCTCCATTAGGCCAAGTATCCAGAAAAGAGGCAACAGATGTCAAGGCGCTTCTTTTCTGCTCTTCAAGAACAGCATCTCCTGCCAGGGTAAAATCCTCTACAAGCTCTGCATAATTCTTAATCTTGTTAACCTCTGACATAAATCTTTCTTTTGAAACCAGCTTTTCATCACTGTCTTTCATACTCTCTGAAAACCTGGTAAGAACAGCATTCAGCTCAAACAGAGGCATAATCAGCTCCTCAAAATCAAATTTCTTGGCCTCCTTGATAGCCCGCTGGATAACCCTGCCTGAAAGCCTTTGCGTCAGCAGCTCACTCATTCTTGCAGGAAGATTGTGGCCCTCATCTATAATCAGGATTGAATTAGCCAGCTCCTTGTTGGTTTTTGAAAAGAAATTCTCGCGTATGCTTGGATTAAACAGCAAGTTATAATCACAGATTATAACTTTAGATTTTGATGCCAGCTTTATCGCCACTTCATACGGGCAGACCTCTGACTTTTCACTTATCTCAATCACCTGCTCAGTGGAAATAGGGGAGAGGGCTTCAATCTCCTCAAGGGCTTTCTTGAAATTGATCTTGTTAGGCCTTGAGTTAAGATAAAACCCGCACTTGTCATCCTTTCTCAGAACCTTGCAGAACTCTGCAAAATCAGAGGAACGCATGGATGCAGTATTAGGCATCAGGCACATCCATTTTTTGCCGATTACAGAAGATGCTATGAACTTAAGCGAATGCTTTTTCTTTATCTTTCTCAGGGTGTCAACAACAATCTTGTGCTGCGTGTGCCTGGATGTAAGAAAGAAAATAGTCAGGTCTTTTGTTTTTGTAAAAGCAAGGGCAGGGGCAATGGTTGCAGCTGTCTTTCCCAGGCCTGTTGGGGCGTGAATGATCAGGTTCTTCTTGTTTTTTAAGGCAAAAAGAACTTTTTCAACTAATTCATCCTGAATTGGCCGCATCTCTTCATGAGGAAAATAAATATCTTCAAGGTTCATTCAGTTTTTGATAGGGCCTGTCTTTAAATGTTTTTTGATTATACTCCTGAAAATTTTCCGACTAAAAAGCGTTTTTTTCTATAATAAAAGCAAGTTTTACAGGCCCTGCTGTTCTTGTGCGTTAATTTTATTGTCTAAAAGCAATGTTTTCGAAAGGTTTAAATATAAACTCTATTTACTGCAATGCAATAAAGAGGTCTTAACTTTTTGGTTAAAAAATATCAACCGAAAGGTTTAAATATATCCTATAATATAAACATTATAGCATATATAATCGCGGCATGGGGTGGTTATGTGAAAAAAAATAAAGAAATTTTCAAAGTGTTTTTCAGAGAGAAGCCAGCAATGATGCTTGTCGAGCTAAAAAATTCAGACGGTGAAGTTTATGCATCATCCCTTGCGAAAAGCATTGACTGCACATATTCTCATGTTGTAAAAATCCTACAGCAGATGGAGAAAGAAGGACTAATTAATTTTGACAAACAAGGAAGACTAAAATTATTGACATTAACCAAAAAAGGATCAGAGATAGCAAACAGAATAGATGATGTAAGAATTCTGCTGTAAAACTTTTCTTGTAAAATTTAAAAAAATAAATTAAGAAATTTATAGAAAATTTCGGCAAAAGTTATTCAGTATACATCTTCAGCTTGCTTGGATCATACTTCCAATCAACAGGAATCTTTCCAGCTTTCTTGTAATACTTAATCAGCCGCTTTATCTTGCTGTCAGTAAGCTGAAGACCCCTCTTAGCAGTCATGTCACTGTGATTCCTTTCCAGATGCTTATTGATAAAAACAGCACGCTTCATGAGGGCAATCAAATCCTCTGGAAGCTCTTTTAAAAGCTGTTTTTCAGCCAAAATCTTTGTTATAGGCTTTTCCAGGATGAGCTTTACATCAGGCACACCATAGATATCCCTCAGGATAATCCCTATCTCAGAGCTTGTCTTTCCCTCCTTAGAAAGCTTTACAATCAGCAACTCAATCTCCTTAGGCTTGTACCTAATCCAAGTGGGCTTTTCCTTTTTAAGAGGCTTTTTACTGCCTGCCTTTCCTTTTTTCCCTGAATGCATTCTAGCCATTTTTCTTACCTCACATATTACTTGGAGAACAAGTTGCCCTGTCTCCAGCATGAGCAAGCCTTATTGACCGGCTCATCTCTCAACAAACAAATAAAGCAAGCATTTATTTAAAAAGATTGCGAAAAATCTTAATCTGTATCCTTGCAGCTGCCTCCAACATCCTGAGATTCATCCAGATAGATATTGACATTATCTCCAATCTTTTCAACAGTGTCTGGTGCAAACACGTGGTTAATATCATTCACATCCAGGTTAATACCACTATCCTGCAGGAACTCATTAATCTCCACATCATACCGCACGCCGTCAACAAAAAAAGACTCTGGCCGGTCTGGATGAACAGACTTGCACTGTTTCTTGCCGCTGGTGATACAAAGAACAGCCAATCGGCTGGTTGGAACACAGCGGTAATCTGATTCACAATCACCATGCATACAGCAGTTATCTTTTGGGATGCACTTTTTCTGCATTGCACAGTATTTTGAATCATCATCACAGACACACTCATTCTTGGCAGGATCTACAACCTCGTTAAGTTTGCAATTATCTGGAATGCAGGTATGATTCCTGCAGCGCTCACTGGATTCACAATCATCCTCTGTGCAGCAATCCTGGTTAAGGATGCACTCTCCATTGCACTTCCTGTAGCCTTGATTGCAGATACATTTGCCGTTACCGCACCTGCTGTTAGAACCGCAGACAACATCTGCACAGGCTTCTGCAGAATTAATATTTGCCTCTACTTCCAGCTTTTTTTCAACAGGCAAATCACCAATAGCCTTAGCGGTAATAGTATCCTTAGCACAACCACTAATCAAAATTAACATAATGAAAAAACCAAACATGATTTTAAACTTCATTTTACACCCCCAACCTGCTGCAATTTAATGGGTTTTTATTTATAAAGTTTATTGTTTTAGAATGCGAAATTCACGCAATTCACCCTGATTCTCCTTCATCTCAGAATCAATGGCCTCTATACTGGAGTCCAGCTTATTCTTTATGAGCCACAAGTCAGAGGGAATAATTTTCTCCTTATCCAGCTCCTCTGGCTTGAACCACTTAAGCTCGCCTGCTTCAGACTGCTTTATTTCAATGCGGTCTGCCTGCATCCTTGCAAAAAAATGAATAAAACTGTGCTTGACAATATCACCACCTTCCACACGCTCATAAAGAACACCAGCCATGCCATCATACTTTGCGTCCAGGCCAGATTTTTCTTTAACAACCCTCTTGGCAGCAGCATTAAAAGTCTCCTCCATGCGCATCTTGCCGCCAATCAAGCACCAGTAATCCTGATAAGGCCGCCTTTTTCTCTTAATCAAAAGAATCTTATCCTTGTGCAGGACAGCAGCCAGAATTACAGGCAGAGGGCTGAGCTCCTTGCCAGTAATATGCGAAATAATCGGCAGGTATCTCTCTGCCTTTTTTGTGAGATAGTAGTAATCGTCTTTTTTCTCTAATAACCCCTCTTCCTGCATTTTTTCCAAATGATAAGAAACCATGTTAGAACGAATCTTTATGGCTTTCTCTATTTCACTGAACTTAAGTCTTGTGTGCTCTGCAAAAAGCTTGAAAATCTGCTCCCGCTCTTTCTTAACCAAACCCCCCGAGTATCTCATCTACTCAAATTAAATCGAGGAATTATTTAAATATTTGGTATTGTTCCTGCAGAAAAGGGTGAGAACATGAAAGAAAAAATACATTATGTCTCTGTAACAGGAATAATCCGAAAAAATGGAAAGTATCTTATCTGTAAAAGAAGCTCTAAAGAAAAAGCATTTCCAAAAAAATGGTGTGTTCCAGGAGGAAAGATAGAGCACTCTGATTTTATCAACACTCCAAAAGACACAAGCAGCCACTGGCTTGGAATATTTGAAAAAGTTCTTTGCAAGGAAATAAAAGAAGAGACCACATTGGAAATAAAGAATATTGGGTATGTGTCCAGCCTTTGTTTTATCAGGCCAAACAGGCATTCCACGATTATAGTGAGCCTTTATGCAGATTATGACAAAGGGGATGTGCAATTGGCAGAGGATGAGCTGACAGAGCATGCCTGGGTTACATTAGAGGAAGCAAAGAGGTATGATTTGATTGAGAATATTTATGAGCAGATGGAACAGGTGGAGGAGATATACTCCAAAAAAGATTCATGAATGTATTTTTATTAATTTTTTAAGTGTATCAAATGCTCTTGAGGTGTCTTTTTCTTTCACAAGAAAAGTTATCTCTGTGAATGTTGAAACCAAATCAATTATGTTTATGTTTTCCCACACCATTGCCCTTGTTATCAAATAAAAGAACCCTATTGTCTCGACAAACTCTTCTGGAATATTCACAGTGAGACTGCTCAGGTTCTTTATTATCTTCTTGACTGCTCGCGGAGGTATGATCTTTCGGATGTCTTTTTCATATTTTTGATTTGTTATGATCATAACCTCATACAGGCCCTGGGTTATTGTCAAAAAATCCCCTTTCCTTAGCTTGATTAGATTATGGATTTTCCTTGCATTACCGTAGCTGTTCTCTGTCTTGTGCAGGGTAATCTCAATCAGGTCTGATTTTACTGTTATGTCACAAGACTTGTCAAACCTTGCTTTTGGAACTGTTTTTTTCTTGAGTTTTTCCCCTAACCTCCTTACAGCCATGTTCACTGCAGAAAACTTTACTTTTTTGCTGAGCTCTTTCTCTATCTGAGGCTGCAGCTGCTCTGCAAGAGCTGCATTATTTATTATTCCCTGTGCAAGAGCCTCCTGCAGCATTGGCTTGTTCTCAATTATCTTTTCAACAAGATGGGCTATTGTTACCATTTTACATTACTTTACATTTTTGTGAAATACTTTACATTAAGTTAATATTCTATTTAAATTTAACTGTTTTTATCAGTCCTGCGGACTTTAAACGCGGAGGAAAAAAAATGAATCATATGCAGAGTGGTGATTGTCGGAAATGTTATTAACAGCAATCGCCAAATAGAGAATACAGGAAGTGTGGGTGGAGTTGAGATACTCTATGATAATACCAACCAAAGAGTCAAGGGATGGATCAGAAACACAGATCTCAGCACACTTGTTTTGAGAGATGAACATGACCTAAGAAGACTAGAGGAAGAGGTGCTTGATGCAATGGCTCTATGCTCCTCAAGCAATGGAACAAGAGTCACATTAAGAGTTCTTGCAGAAAATCCTGGTTTAATACAAAACACAGGCCTTTCTATTGAAGGAATTGTTCCGCTTACAAGCGGCAGATATCAGGGAATCAGCATTGTCTATCTTGGATGGAATGATGAGAGCAGACTGAGCAGACAGGAATATTTTGCAGAACAGCAAACTGCATTAAACAGAGTGACAAGCCTGGAGAGAAGAAACTCTTTGCGAGAGGTTCCTGCAGGGTATTCTATAGAGGAACTAGTAAGCCCTACTCCACAGGATGTCAGCCAGGTAATAGACCTTATGCACGAAGCATACTCCCGAGACGGCAGGCTACTCATGTGGTACACACCAACGCATAAAGCAGTAAGAAAGGTGCTGAATGACTCTGTCTGCTATATCGCAAGAGAGTACAGTGGAAAAATAGTGAGCATGACTGCTGCAGAGAGAGCAGAAAATGTAATGATTGGCGGGAAAAATGTAGCAGTATACGAAGCTAGTGACGGCGCCACATTAAGAGAGCACAGAGGAAAAGGCCTGCTTCAATCATGCCTTGCCAGACTGCTGTGTGATCCAAGAATACAAAAGGCAGATTCTATATATGCAGAGGCAAGAATAGCACACACACCAATACTAAGAGCAATGCATAACGCAGGATTCCAGAATTACGGGGTGATCAGGAACCACTGCTTAATCGGCGGTGACAGAGACCTTCTAGAAGATCAAGATATAGAGACGCTTGTTATTTTTGCTCTTCCGAGGTATGAAAAATGCAGCTGAATGAACTAAGATTTAACAGACTTCTTCCTGAAGAATTCAAGGAAGATTTTTTTGTTTTTGATTTCACTGAAAACAATCCAGAGCTCAGGGATGTAGATGTCTCAAATCCAGAAGATTTCACAAACTACATCTGGAGAAAGCTAAAAGAAAACAACTGCAGTTTTGGGGTTGGAAGATATAATGAAGACAGGATACTCTACAGGCACAGCCCATTATTCTCCAATGTAAGATCCATCCATCTTGGCATGGACTTATTTGTTGCATCTGGAATAAATATCTTTTGCCCAATAGACGGAAAAATACACAGCTTCAACAACAACAAAGCAAGAGGAGACTATGGGCCAACAATAATCCTAGAGCATAATGAAGGAGGCATGAGATTTTTCACTTTATACGGCCACCTTAATGAGGAATCATTAGCTGGATTAAAAGAAGGACAGTTGATAAGAAGAGGAGAAATAGTGGGGTGTGTTGGTGATAGTGATGTAAATGGCGGCTGGCCTCCACACCTGCACTTTCAAATAATCACAGAAATAGGAGATAAGCGCGGTGATTTTCCAGGGGTGTCCAGCAAACAAGACATAGAACATAACTTAAAAACCTGTCCTGACCCAAATATAATCCTTGGTCTACCCATACAAGTATGAGAAGCTTTTTATTCTCATTCTTATAAAAGGATTATATGCAAAAGATATCAGTAGAAGAAACATTGAAACTCAAGGATGATATAGTCATAGATACGCGAAGCCCTGTAGAATTTGAGAAAGACAGAATCCCCTGGGCAATCAATATTCCAATCCTGGATAATGAAGAGAGAAAAATAGTTGGAACCTTATACAAAGATAATCCAGATAAAGCAATTAAACTAGGCTATGATTATTACAACAAAAAACTGCCGCGAATGACTGAAGAGTTCAAAAAACTTGATTCTTCTAAGAAAATAATCATTTACTGCTGGCGCGGAGGAATGCGCTCGCAAACAATAGTGAAGCTTGTGTCAGACCTTGGATTTAACGCGTTTTTGTTAGAAGGAGGGTATCGTGCATATCGAAGATATGTTCGTGAACAGCTTGAGAAATATGAACCACCCTTTGCATTTGTTGTTTTGTACGGTCTGGCAGGAAGCGGAAAAACAGAACTGCTTAAACAACTGAAACCTTCAATAGACTTAGAAGGGCTTGCACAGCACAGAAGCTCAAACTTCGGGGCAATTGGCCTGAATCCGAGAGAACAGAAACTTTTTGAGAGCTTATTGTTTAAGAGGCTGAAGGAGCTTGAGGGAGAGAACGTTGTTTTTGTTGAAGGAGAGAGTCATAAAGTAGGTAAGGTGTTTATCCCTAACTCTGTGTTTAAGGCAATGAAAAGAGGACTTGCAGTGCGAGTTAATTGTTCAATAGAAAACAGAGCAAAACAGATAGTCAAAGATTATTTTACTCATGGTGAAGATGACAAGATAAGAGAGATAATTGTTTATTTAAAACCGCACCTTACTAAAAAAGTTGTTGAGGATTTGCTTAAGTTGATGGATGACAAAAATTATACAGAGGTTTCAAAAATACTTCTTCTTAAGTATTATGACTCAAAATATGAGCATTACATAGGACAAGCCGGGTGTTCTTACACTGTTTGTAATGATGATATACAGGAATGTGTTAAAGAATTAAAAAAGATTGCCGGCCAGTCAGAAAAATGAAGTAACTCTACCAAATCAGATGTAGACAGATTTTTCTGCTTTAGGAAGCTTGATTTTTCCTGGAACCAAAATATTGCACGCTTCTTGCCAATCTTTTACACGCGTTATCAAAGGATGTTTGCTTACATACCTGTTCCAGGGCTTTGCTAAAACAATAGCGTGGATACCATTTTTCGCGTAATCCTGCGCAACGTCTGGATTATCATCTATTGCTGTGAGAATGCCTGCTTGCCTGCAAAACTGCGATTTTGTCAAGCCTGTTTCTTGAGTGAGGACTATTTTGTCCATTGGCAGAAGCAGAGGCTCATGATCTTCAGGAAAGGGGAGCTCTGGAAAATATGTCCCGCCTTCACAATCTTCTGCGCATAACCAAGAGGAAATATTGAATGTGTCTGGCTCTAGCATAGGACTTCTGTCTGAGAGGGCATGCAGGTCATAGAAACGGCACAATAAATCAAGTGCAGGCTCTACACCTTCAACAAATTCTATATGAAAGCGGCCATCAAAAAATTCAGGACTTTCATACATCTTCATCTTGTCCTTGATATATTCTGCTGCTTCTGCATAGGCACGTTCTTTTGAGATTCCCAGCACTTCCCACCAATTATAAGAAAAGAAATGCTCTTCAGAAAATCCAGTGCTATGTTCAGCATTGTAAAAATCAAGAAAATGCCTTAGTAAGTAGACAACTGTCTCATCAAGATCAACTGCCAGCTTAGGCTTTGATATTTTTCCCACCACCAAATAGTCCCGGGCGGATTCGAACCGCCGTCCACGCATCCAAAGTGCGCGATGATTGGCCACTACACTCCGCAAGCAAAGCATTTTACTTTGACTTTCTACGGGACTAAAATTTTAGTGGCCACGAGACTGTAGCTTATTAAAAATAGCCTATTTATAAAGATTGCTTTTTTAATCTGAATTTCGGAATACTTTCGAAATTAAAAGCCACTGGACATCTTTGCGCAGGATATTTAAATCAGAATCTCTATAAACAAAATATGGATTTACAAAGTATGGCAGAGTTGTGTGGAATTATTTTAGGAGATGGCAGTTTACATAAAACTTGTAACAGAATAACCATTATCGGAAGTTGCGAAGAGTAATCCCTCAAAAATTAGTTTTTAAATCTTTCAACAACTTCTTCTTCTGCAAAATGCATCTTTCCAGGAACTACCAAGCAATGCAGGCCAGGGCCAAAGTTGTATTTCAAGAGTTCTGAAGCCTTGCCTGCTTTTATCTTTTGATCAAGAGAACCAATCTTTGCACAGCCAATGCAGAAAGTATTGCTTGTAAAAACTTTTTCATTTCTGCGCATCTCAATCTTAAGAAGAGTGTTGATTGCATCATTGATTGTCATGAACTTGTTTTCTTTAGGTCTTAAGTCAAGAAGCGATAAAGTATGCAAGCCAATCTTCTGGTTTTCCTTAATAACATCATAAGGAGTCTCTGGCTCAAAATCTTTTTCAGGAAAAGGAATGCTTGTAGTCTTGCCAAACTTGTAAACCTGTAATCCTGTTATTCCTATGGCAGAGATTATAGAGGCACTATGGATTACTTGAGTTTTTATACCTGCTTTTTTTGCTCTCATCAACAAATCCATATGCGTTGTTGCGCCAAAAGGATCACCAACAACAAGAAAAGCAACATTCCTGTCTTTAGCATCTTTTAAGATAGTTTTTTCAGGGTCTTTTTCAACCATATTCCTGTCTGCAAGAATAATCTTTTTCTCATATAATTTTTCAATAGCCTCTATCGGGCAATTCAAGACAGCAGTATAGTTCTCCAAATACACAAAATCTGCCTTTTTGACAAGATTAAGACCTTTAACACTAATATCTTTCTCGTCATTTAATCCAAGACCGATAAAGTATAATGTCATAATGAACAGAGAGTAGACTGGGTTTAAAAAGGTTGGCTTCTAAGATGCTCTTATTTCTCCTAGGTTTTGATAATATTCTAAACAGCATTATCTTTATATAGCACTTATTATTATAAGTTAATACGATGTTAATCAATATTTGGGAATTTTATGTAATACCAGATTTGAAATAGATTAGATTTCCTCCTCTTTTAAGAAACTTTAAGAATTATTCTTTAATTATTAATCTGAATAATCAAATAATTCATAAAAAAAAAGAAACCCCGCGCGTGTGGCCGCGGGGTAACTTGCGTTTTTTGCCTTCATTAAACTTGATTGGGGGTGGTATAATGAAGGCAAAGAAAAACACCGGCTGAATTGCTTCAGCCTGCTTCACCAAAGACCAAAGGGGGTGAACTTAATTGATGATTTCAATGCCCAGGGTTTCTTCAAGCTCATCCTTTGCAGCTGCCTTGCTTGTCTCTGTGGTCTTGCCAACAATCCAGGGCGAGTTTACACCAGTTATGATTGTCATGACCATCAGCTTTCCCTTCATTTCTTCAGAGACTCTTGCTCCCCAGATCACGTTAGCATCCTCATCAAGGCTGTCTGTGACCTGCTCTCCAACCTTGTTAATCTCTTCAAGAGTCATGTCAGGGCCGCCGCTTATATGAAGAAGAGCGCCTGTTGCGCCTGCATAATCAATATCCAAGAGCGGATTTTCCAGAGCACCCTTAACAGCCTCCTCTACTTTGTTGTTTGTGTCAGAACTGCCAACACCAATAGCTGCAACTCCGCCGTTTGTCATGATTGTCTTTACGTCTGCATAATCCAGGTTAACCAGGCTAGGGACTGCGATTGTCTCAACAATACCCTTAATCATTGTGGCAATCAACTCATTAGCGACTGCAAAAGCCTGCTGTATCGGAAGATTTCCTGCAATAGTGACCAGCCTGTTATTATCTATAACAATGACTGTGTCAGAGTATTTTCTTAACTGCTCCAGGCCAAACTCTGCCTTCTCAATCCTTGCACGCTCAATACTAAAAGGCATTGTCACTGTGCCAATAACAATAGCACCCATATCCTTAGCAAGCTGTGCTATAACAGGAGCAGAGCCTGTGCCTGTTCCACCTCCTAATCCCGCGCAAACAAAAGCCATATCAGCTCCCTTAAGAGCTGCCTTTAGCTCGTTAATGCTTTCTTGTGCAGCTTCTGCACCTTTTTTAGGAAAGCCGCCGCAGCCAAGACCACGGGTGCTTTCTTTACCAATTATGAATTTCTTGTCTGCTTCTGAAACATTCAAGTGTTGCTTGTCTGTGTTGCAAGCAAGAATTTCAGCGCCCTTGATTCCTCTTTTGTAGAGCCAGGTGACCATATTATTACCGCCTCCACCAGAACCAATAACCTTAATATTTGCCTGACCGACTTTCAGGCCCTCTGTATTCAAGTCTTGTTTTTTTGCGTTTTCTAGGATTACATCCATTTGTATCCCCCCCTTTTTTTGGTGTTTTTTAATCTATATATTCCCACATAACTTTTCAACTTACGAAATATTTATATGTGAGTTGATTTTATTTTTTCCCAGAACGAGGGGTTTAAGATAAGTTTGCGCCAACAAATTTATCTGAGAGAAATCACATTCGTTTAACTAATACTAAAACGCCAATTAGTATTTTGCCAAAATATTTACGCTAAATATTTAAACCGAGTTCGCCAAAACTCTGTTTAAAATTAATATTTCTTTTACTTAATAAACCAAGTATATAAACATTTTTGTGATTCAAAATATATTTTAAAAACTATACTACTGTTTTTTCTTCTCAAGAACCTTTTTGAACATCTCTTTGCCTTTCTTAATTGCTGACTGAACATGCTCTCCATAATAATCCATAAAAGCAGCAATATCCTTGATTCTGTTGCCATAGGATTCAAAAAAAGCAATGTTCTCTATCTTAAACTTCTGAGGCATTTGCGGCTTTTCAGCAGCATAACCAACCGTGACAACAGCCTCAGGCGATGCATTGGCAGGGATCTTTAAAGCAGTCCTTAGCATATCCTCTTCAAAAGCACCAACCCAGCATGAGCCAAGGCCCTGGTCAATGGCTGCTACAAGCATGTTCTCAACAGCAGCAGCACTGTTATGCCTGCAGTAAACCTTTTCACCCTTCTCACCGTAAAAAGCAGCAACCTTTTTAGGATGGCAAACAACAACAATATGAACAGGAGCATCCTGCATCCAATACTGCTTAAGACAGGCCTCTGCAATCTTTTTCCTGGTCTCCTCTTTTGTCACAAGAATAAACTTCCAGTCCTGAACATTGCCGGCGCTTGGTGCAAGCCTGGCAGCATCAAGAATATTACCAACCTTTTCAAACTCAACAGGAACATCCATATAATTCCTAATGCTTCTTCTTAAACGCAAAGCTTCAAGTGTTTCCATTCTAGAAACTTTTTTAAACAGACCTGATATATATTCTTTTCGATGAAATATCTGGCTTTAGTGGGGGTGTACGAGCAATTAGAGGGAACAACAAAAAGACTAGAGAAAACCTTTTACTTATCAGAATTCCTGAAAACAGTCCCTCCTGAAGAAATTGACACAGTAATGCTGCTAGTTCAGGGCAGGGTCTTTCCAGACTGGGACGAAAGAAAAATAGGAATGGCAGCACGACTACTGCTGAAGTCAATCAACATAGCATCTGGCGTGGATACTGCAGAGATAGAGAAAGAGTGGAAAAAAACAGGAGACCTTGGACAGACAGCAGAAAACATCATTGGAAAGAAAAAACAAGCAACACTTTTCACTTCTGAGCTGACTGTCGCAAAAGTCTTTGCAAACCTCCAGAAACAGGCAATAATAGAAGGAACAGGAACTGTAAACAAAAAAGTCAAATTAATCGCTGAATTATTAACAAGCGCAAAGCCAAAAGAAGCAAAATACATCATCAGGACAGTTCTAGAGTATCTGAGAGTCGGGCTAGGGGCAGGAACAATGAGAGATGCAATAACCTGGGCATTCTTTGGAAAAGACATGGAATTCAAATACGACCAAGCAGAGAATAAACTAGAGGTGCAGGACAGAGAAAAATACAACTCATACATAGATGCAGTGCAGGAGGCAATAGACATAGCAAATGATTTTGCAATAGTTGCAAAAAAAGCAACAAAAGGACTTCAAGGGCTAAAAGAACTCAGTTTAGAGCCTGGCAAGCCAGTAAAAGTAATGCTGTACCAAAAAGCCAAGAATTTATCAGAAGCATTTGAGACAGTGGGAAAACCAGCAGCATTTGAATACAAGTATGACGGGTTCAGGCTGCAGATACACAAGAAAAACAAAAAAATATGGTTGTTTACCCGCAGGCTGGATGATGTAACAAAACAATTCCCAGATGTTGTAAAGTTTGTAGAGGAGAATGTTGCTGGAGATTCATTTATCATAGACTCAGAAGCAGCAGGGTATGATTCCAGCACAGCAAAATACACAGCATTCCAGAACATCTCACAAAGAATAAGAAGAAAATACGACATAGCCACAATGGCTAAAAAATTCCCAGTAGAGCTTGACGTCTTTGACGTGATTTACTACAATGGAGAGAATCTCATTAAAAAACCGTTTTCAGAAAGACGGAAGATAGTTGAGCATATAGTAACACCAGTTGAACTAAAAATAAAGCCTGCAGTGCAATTGATTACAGAAGATGAAACAACAGCAGAAGCATTCTACCAAAAATCACTAGAAGCAGGAAACGAAGGAGTGATGGTAAAGAATTTAGGCGGGGTATATAAACCTGGTTCAAGAGTAGGATATGGAGTTAAATTAAAGCCGACAATGGACACACTGGAAGTCGTGATTGTTGGGGCAGAGTATGGAGAGGGCAAGAGATCTGCATGGCTTGCCAGCTTTATAGTAGCAATAAGAGACCCTGACACAGACGAATTATTAGAGATAGGAAGAGTAGGAACAGGAATAAAAGAAAAGGCAGAAGAAGGCGTTAGTTTTGGGCAATTAACAGAGATGCTAAAACCATTAATTATTAAAGAAGAAGGCAAAATAGTGTGGGTAAAACCTTCAATTGTTATTGAGGTTGATTATGAAGAGATACAGGCAAGCCCAACATACAAATCAGGATATGCATTAAGATTTCCAAGATTTGTCAAGTTAAGGGAAGACAGAGGGGTTGGAGAAATCAGCACATTAGAGGAAATTGAGATGCTTTACGACATGCAGAGAGGCAGAGGATGAAAAAAGTCGAAAAAAAAGTGCAGAAAGAATACTTTGCAGCAATACTAGACGGCAGAAAAAGATTTGAAGTAAGGCTTGCTGACTTTGACTGTGAACCTGGAGATATGCTGGTTCTTAAAGAGCAAGTGGATGACGAGCTTACTGGAAGAGAGATAGAGTGCGAAGTCTTGTATGAGTTCAACACAAAAGATATTGAGAAGTTTTACAGCAAAGAAGATATAGAAAAATACGGGCTGGCAATACTGGCAATAAGGAAAAAGTTTGATTTCAAAAAATGAAATTCCTGGAAGAATTAAAGAAACTGAATTTTCCTACTGACCAGTATGCTGTGTTTGGCTCAGGACCACTGGCAATCAGAGGTCTTAGAGAGAATGAAGACATTGAGATACTTGTAAAGCCAGAGCTCTGGGAAAAATTAGCCAAAAATCATAAACTTGCGAGGGATGATCTTATAAGTATAGGAAACGTACACATCTTTAAGCATTGGGAGCCTTGGCTAAAAAATAGAGACGAATTAATAGACACTGCAGATATTATAGATGGAATAAGGTTTGTGAAGTTAGAACATGTTCTTGATTGGAAGGAAAAAATGGGCAGAGAGAAAGACAAAAAAGACATAGAACTTATTGAGGAGTATTTGATGTGTTGAATGCTTATCTTTTTTTCTTCAGAAACAAAACAATACTGCCAATCAAGCCAATCAAGAAAGTAACCGGGCAGACAAGAACTGCGATAAGAAAATAAGCCACGTGAAGCCATTCTGTCAAATATCTTAACAATACAATATCTGCCCAGATAATATTCAAGGCATAAAACAAATTATGAAATACTACAAACAGGACAAAACAAGAAGAAGAGATGCCTGTAAGCAAAAGAAAAAACTTAAGCCAGCCCTTAACTTTTTCTCTTAAAGTGAAACTAATCAATAAAACACCTAATAAGAAGAACAAACCAATAGAAGGAAGGAATGGAATTCTTCCGATAAATCCTGTGAAAACACTTGCAAATATTAAAATTCCCAATACAATCAATGCCCAAAAAATTATTTTTGTTAGTTTCATGTATTGCTGGTGGTTATTAGCATATTTAAGTTTTGCTAACGCAAACTTTTTAAGTTAAGAAAGACTATTAATACAAATGGAAATAAGAGCACACCATCTTTTGTGTATTCCCAGATTTTACGGCGGTGGTTATACAACAGAGTTTGGATTAAATCTAAAGAAGATTTGCATGCAAATACGACAGCATCCAAACACGAGTGTAAAAGTTATCAGAGAATGTGATACTATCTGTGAAAAATGCCCATACAAAAGAGATGGTGTTTGTAAAAAAACACCCAAGCTAAATAAATGGATTCTTCGGCAGGACGATGCTGTTTTTAACAAGCTGAAAATAAAGCCGAACTCTGTTCATAAAGCAAAAGATATTTTTAATCATTCTATGAATACTATAAATTCTGATAATCTATCAGAAATTTGCAAAGGCTGTGTATTTCTTAGAAACTGCATTAAGGTAGGAGTAAACAACTCGTTCAGAAAAAATTTGAATAGTAAGAAATAAACGCCCCTGCGGAGAAGCAAACCAAATTTTTAAAAAAAATTTGATCAAAACAGTACAGCGCAAGGCTGTACGCACGAAGTTTCTTTTGAATTTGAATTCGCGGAATAAGAATATACGCCCCTGCGGAGAATCGAACTCCGGTCTTACGGACCGCAACCGCACGTACTTTATGGCTGCACAAGCAGTATCCACTATACTACAGGGGCATAAGAGAAATAACTTATTCTGGGTTTAAAAAACTAACTAAAAAAAAGAAGAAAAATGTTTACTGTGCTTCAAACCTGCCCTGGCCCTCAAGCTCAAACTTTGTGTCAGCAGAGCTCAGCCACTGGACGCACTGCCTTGTTCCTGTAATGCCGCCGCCAGGCTTTTCCTCTGTAATCCACTCATGCTTAACACAAACAGGCTCTGTATCTGCCATGCAGAACTGAACATAATTATTTCTTCCGCGAATCTCATCAATCTTAATACCGCAGTATGAGTTCTGAGGCAGGAAAATATCTCTTTCTTTCAACGGGCCTGTTGGCTCGCCATCAACAGAGAGATAAACAGTATCATCCTCAACAGCCAAAAGCTGAACCTCTGCAGTGTGCATGACACTTCCCCTGGTGCGGCACTCCTGTGTTTCCTTGCCAGTGCCAGGAATCCTTCCAAGATACAAATTACCAGTCATATCCCCTGTACAGGTAGACAGCATCCTCGTAGCCTGGCCAGCACCTGCTGAGAAAAAATAATACAATCCTGCAGCTCCTGCAAGAACAATGACAATAAGTATGATTGCCTCAAGCTTTTCCATAAACATCACCTCAATATATGCCTGATTGATTTACTTGTTTATAAATTTTACTTAAGAATTTTCTTAAACATGCTGAAAGTTCTTCCAAACGGCAGAGGGGCAATCCTGCCCATAATCGCAGTCTTTCTTTTCTTTATGGCATCTCTTAAACTGCCATTAAACAAAGTGAAAGCCCTTCCAATTTCATAATAGAAATGAGCATCAGAACCGCCAGTTTGTGCTAAATTGTGCTTTTGAGCAAACTGAACAGCCAATTCATTTTCCCAACGGAATGTATTTCTTGCATTAAAAGTCTCAAAACCATCAAGTTTCTTTAACTCCTTTTTATTGAATTTTGCAGCAGTCCTCAACAAACCCCAAGTAAAAGGATGTGCAGCAACAGCAATACCCTCCTGTTTATGTATTTCGTCAATGACATCCTCTGCTTTTCTTGACTTTATTTCTTTTTTCAGGTAAAGTCCTAAGATTTCTCCTTTGTCTGTCTTGATTTCAGCACCTATTATTACCTCAAAATTCTTGTCTTTATTGAGTTTCTTAACTTCTTTGCCGCCTTTGATTGTATTATGGTCTGTAACAGCAATACCATTCAAGCCTTTTTTCTTTGCGATTTGCAATAGTTTCTTAGGCCTGATTCTAGAACAACCAGAGTGATACGTGTGGATATGAAGGTCGTATTTTTTCATGGCTTTTCTTAAATTATATTGTTATTTAAGTGTTGCTATCGTAGCAGGACCCCTTCTTCCTAAAATAGGGCCGTCTTCAACTTTAAAGCCGACTGCTTTCATGTTATCCCTCACAACTCTTGCGCAGGAATAAGTTGTTAATATTGCGCCAGGCTTCATGACATTCTTTACACACTCAAAGAATTCTTTTGTCCATAATTCTGGGCAGACTTTTGGGGAAAAAGGGTCAAAGAAAACAGCATCGACTTTTTCTTTTATTTGTTTTATTGTCTCTCTAGCATCACCTAACAGAATCTTTAATTTTATTCTTTCATCGGTTTTTTCTTCCTTGATTATGTCATAGTATTTGAAAGCAGGATTTAGGTTTTTTCTTTCATCAAGAATTTTTTGGTCGTTTTCCAAGCCAATTATTTTTATTTTACAATCTGGATTTGCTTCTAGAGCAACTTCAACAGCTGCTGCAGAATTATAGCCAACACCAAAACAAACATCAAGAATTGTGATTTTTCCCTTTTTTGCCAACTCAGCAATCCTGCAGGGCTTTACAAACTTCTCAAAACTCTCTTCAACTGCCCCCTTTGTAGAGTGATAATGCTCCTGATACTTTTCACTGAACAAAGTTATTGAGCTGTCCCCTGTCACTTTTTGATTCAATCTTTTCACCAACCTGCTCCTTAATATCCTGCGCAATCTTCTTGCCAAGCAAACCCTCTAAAACTTCTAATTTAGCTTTCCTGACTGCACCCAAATCCTTTATTCCATTCTTGAACATCTTTCTAGCCCTCATACGGCCAACATTCTTTAATCTCAATAAAGGAATCAATTCTTCCTTAGCACCGTGCTTTAGCCTGAACCTTAACTTTGTAATATCTTTTAACAGCCACTGCTGCTGGTCAATCCTTGCAATTTCGTATAATGCATATAATAGCCAATTAGCCCGCTCTAGTTTTGCCCTTGTCTCTCCAGGCCGGACATCATAATGCTCAAGCAAATAAACATCATCGTTTTCCTTTATCCAGTCATCAAGCATCAAGGCAGTCTTGAAAGCATTAAGGTAAGAATCATACTCTGGCTCAAACATGTTTGGTTCTTTGTCAATCATGTGTGTTTCCTGCTTAGCAATAGCCTCTTGAATCAAGTCATATTCTTTAACCTTTACTCTTAACAAAGGCCACATCTCCAGAGTATTGCAGACAAGCAGCAAAAGAGACAAAGGCTTAAGCTTGACTTCTTTAGCCCTCTGCAGGCATTCCAAGAAATGATTTGCAGTCAAAGGATCAATGTATAGCTCTGCAATTCTCCTGCCTAACAAAGTTGCCTTGTATTTATTGTCCAGGAACTGTATAAAAGTCCATTTTTCCAGTAATTTCAGCATCTTGTTGATATTTTTCATTAACTTATCCATATCCTTGAACTGATAAGCCCAAAAAGTCCTGCCAAAAAAATCATAAATTTCCTCTTTAGATTGAATGACCCTGGTAGATATTAATGATAACAAGTAAGTTCTTAACACAGGCTCAACAGCAAGCTTTGAAAAAATATCCTCTGGCTCTCCCAAGACAAACTTTTCATAAACAGAATTCTTTTCAGCATCAGAACCAGTTGTGACAATAGCCTCTCCATGCCTGTCAAAAGAAGGCCTGCCTGCGCGCCCGGCCATTTGCAGGTATTCTAAAACAGGAATAGGCTGCATGCCCCTGTTTGTAAATCTTGTCACGTCTCTTATTATCGCCCTGAATGCCGGAAGGTCAACGCCAGCAGAATTATGAATTATAAAACCATCAGCTACAAATAAATGATCATTTTCAGGCTTATTTGGAAGAACAACATCATAAACAAATTTTTCAGCATCTACTTCCCTGATTTCCCTGATTTTATCCCAGAAAATATCGCCTTCAAAATCAGAGTCTCTCCAGCCTCTTTTAAGTAGCCAATCTATATTATTTTGACATAAGGGGCATTTTCTCAAGCGAAAGAAATCCGTGATGCGCCTGTTTTTGCTTAAAATGTTATCAAAAACCCATTTGCCGATAGGATTAAGGCTCCAAAACAATTCTGTATTGCTTCTATTTCCAATTCTTCGCTTTTTTATCAATTCATAATGATGATTTAATCTTCTCTCGCTTTTCCCGGCATTCTGCTCAAGCAATTTGTTAAGCTTTCTTGAGCCCAGCTCTCCTTTTTTTCCAAGCAATTTTATGACCTGTAATTTGGTCTTACCCCAGTTCTTATGCGCCTTTGTTCTTCCAGAAAAAAGATCTGCGTATATTTTATAATTACATTTGCCACATGAAACATAATTCAGATTAGCGCAAAGTTTAGCAACTAAATCAATTAAATCGTCTTGTTTTCTTTGAATATTAAACCCTACAAATCTATAGAAGTCAAGTATGCTTTTTTTCTGTGTGATAAGCAACTCAAAGTGAGGCTTTGTCTTATATTCTTTTTCATAAATTTTCATTACGCCGGCTTTTCTTTTTCTTATGCTTGAAACAATTCTGATTCTAAGAAGCAATTTTTGCATCTGTTTGACAAGTTTTTCTGAAATATTGCTAAAACCAACATTTTTTTGTTTATTAACATAACCGTCTGTGTCAAAAAGTCCTCTTAGCAAAGAAGAAATGTTCTTTAAATCCATCATCATCAAATTTTCAGAAATATGCTTCTTGTCCCTGTGTTCAACTCCGCATCGCACCAAGAACTCTCTAAACCAATTATTCTTTCCTAGAACTAATTGTGGTGTTCCATGAAACGTTTTTGTTTTTCTGCAATTTAATTCTAGCTGCCTGCATATTTTTTTAACATGCGAAAAAACTTCAGCATCTATTCCTACAATGGAGGGTGATCCTTTATACTTTATTTTGCCACTGTTTGTTTCTGCTCCGGAATATCCATCGCCAAGCAAAAGCCCAATAAAATAAGACAAATCTGGAGTGAATTTAAAGCTGTTCTTAATCTCGTTGTCTCTAATGAAACAGGAATTGGCAGGAATTGATACGTTGTCTGTACTTAAGTTCCCAATTGTTGCAATTTTATCGCTTTTTTTGATATTTTCCGCCTTTATAAGCACCTTCTTATTTTTTTTCTTAATAAGCATTTTATGGTTGGGGGTAATTTTAATCGAATGGCCGGAAACAGAAGAGATATGAATAAGCTTTGAAGAATTATGGATCTTTTCAATTTTTTGTAATTTCAAGCTGGCTAATTTATCCCCAGACAGCACATAGAGTGGATTACTTTTCTTAAAATCGGAAACAAGGGTTTCAGAAGCACCATGCCATATTTTTGTATCTTTTGAGACGCATAAAGTAGGAGTGCAGCAGATGATTTTTATCCTGCCCTCCCTGAAACCAGCTTCAATCAATTCTTTTTGCTTTGAATGCAAACCAGCGTGATGAAAAGCAATACCTGCTTTCAGGCATTTTGCCAGTCTTTCACACTGCTTTGTAGGCCTGCTCAAAGCTTTTTTGGCTTTTTCAGAAATATCTGTTAAGTTAACATTCTTTATTTTCTTACTGATTTCTTCTGCAGATTTTTCAGCAGAACGCTTTGTGTTAACAAAAACCAAAGCCTGCTTGTTCTTACTGATTGTATCCAGAGCAAGGTCTATTACAGGAGCCCCTGATTTTTCCTCTACTTTTAAGTCCATCAGCGAGAATAAGCTTTTACGCCTTTAAATAGGTTGTGGCAATATGGCCAGTGGACCAGTTTAAATGTTTTTGAATCCAGGCTAAAAACCCTGCGGACAGATAGGCTCGCAGCCAAGTTGCTCGCGGGCATAGTTTATCCTGACAAATTTCGCATATGCATTTGTCTCTGTGCCGAAGGCACCCAGGTCCACTCCTGCAACAAACCATAACTTTTATAAAACAAACAAGGTTTTCTGAGGGTACTGTCAGGCAGCAGTTATGGGCCTGTAGCTTAGCCTGGTGGAGCGCACGACTGATAAATTCGAGTTCGCGAATCTTCTTCGGGAGATTCACCATTGAAGACTCTGTCTCCAGTGACTGAACAAGAATTCACAAATCGTGAGGTCCGGAGTTC
>WJJT01000058.1 GCA_014729555.1 Candidatus Woesearchaeota archaeon | reverse complement strand
GGTAATGACACCAATGATACCAGGACTAATGGGGCAGAAAATGAGCGCATCTGACCCAAAAAGCAAGATAGACCTTGCAGACGACGAAAAAACAGTTGTGAACAAGCTAAAAAACGCATACTGCGAGCCAGGTGTGGTGCAGGACAACGGGCTGCTTGCATTCATGAAATACGTAATAATGGCAATAAAAGAAGACAAAAAAGAAAAATTCATTGTTGAGAGGCCTGAAAAATTCGGAGGCAATCTGGAATTCAAGACATATGAAGAAATAGAAAAGGCATATTCAGCAAAAGAACTGCACCCTCTTGACTTAAAGAATGCAGTAGCAAAAGAAATAAACAAACTCTTAGAGCCATTCAGAAAAGAGAAAAAAGAGATAGAAAAACTGGCAAAAGAAGCATATGAATGACTTGCCTTATCCCAGAGATATCAAAATTTATTATTCCTCAAAGCCAGCAGTGCAAACTGCACCACAAGTTTATGAAGAGGAATCGCCCGCAGTATCTGCCTGCACATAACCAATTCCATCTTAATGCCTTTCCAAAAGCCCCTCTTAACAAATTTCTCATTCTGTTTCACGCGCTTCCAGTCAACCACTGCGAAAGGAATTCTATGCTTTATAATATATTCATTCACCAGTGTCTCAACCCCGAAGCCTGTCTTTTTCTTACCTCTGATCATCTTAAGAAACAAATTCTTTCTCATAACCCTCTCTCCTGACAAAGGCCCTATCCTAATAAGTCTTGTGACCAAATCCATCCAGCTCAAACACGACCCTACGTGGTCTCTTCTGCTCATAGTTATCTCCACTTTTTTTTGTCTAACTGGCGTAATTAGACTAGTAATATCCTTTTTTGTCAAACCAACCAAATCTGCATCCAGAAACATAATCAGCTCTGTCTTTGCTGCTTCTGCACCCCTGACCATGGCAGCTGCTTTTCCCTTGTTGCGCCTGAAACTAATCAATCGTACACCTTTGAATCTACTGACAACCTCTGTTGTGCTGTCTTTTGACCCGTCATCAACAACAACAATCTCCCTGATAGATGGATGCCCTTTGATTGCATTAAGAACATTTCCGATTCTAGGCGCTTCATTATAAGAAGGAATAATGCAAGTTATCTGCTCCATATACAAGAATGCGTATACAATACTTTTAAATTTTTCTATAACAAATAAGATAAGCAAATCTTTTTGCAGTACTAGAAAAGCGTACAACTAAAACGGATTTTGCTGGCCAAACAGGACCCTGTCCTGCCTTTTTCTTATAAAACGCACATCTACGGCCAATAAAAGCAAGGCATTAATAGCTGAAATCTGAGAAAAAACATCGCATATCCCCGGCTTAAAAAAGCACAACCCAGGAAATCTCTTCAACATTCATCTCCTGAATCTTCCATTCTTCTGGAACAATTTACCATCAAGATAAATCTCGCCGTTTCTTCTCAGGTCCTTGACAAGATCCCAGTGCAGAGCAGAACGGATCTTTGCATTGCATTCCTTATAGCCATGGCCAAGAGCAAAATGCACAGTGCCTCCAATCTTCTCATCAAACAAGGTATTCTTTGTGAACTGCTTGATATTATAATTACAGCCAATACCCCACTCCCCGACATACCTGGAGCCAGAATCTAAATCAAGCATAGCCCTCAAAAAATCAAGCCCAGAAGAAGCATCTTCCTCAACAACCTTTCCTTTCTTGAACTTCAACTGAACACCACGAACCTCATTGCTCCTGTAAATCGCAGGATAATTAAAAGTAATATGGCCATTAACAGAATATTTGTCAGGAGCAGTAAAAACCTCCCCACCAGGCATGTTATTAGTGCCATCACCCAAAACACACCTGGTTGACTTAACTGTAAACTTCAAATCAGTACCAGGACCAACAACACTAACCTTCTCAGCATTATTCACTGCATCTGCAATCCTCTGGAGTCTTGCCTTTAACCTGCCCCAGTTAAGATTAATAGCATTAAAAGCAAAATCCTGATAATCGTGAAGAGACATCCCAGCATTCTGAGCATAAGCAGTAGTTGGGTAATCAAAAGCAACCCATTTGGTCTTTTGCAGACGCCATTTGGACACAGGACTAAGAACTTTTGACCGTACAGCAATCTTTCCAGGCTCAACACCAGCAAACTCATTAGTATTCAAAGGAGCACGAATAGCTATATACGCATCTGTGTTCTTCATCTCATACATAGCAATCTTAGGAAAACGCGTCAGCTGATTCTCTTTAGCATATTTATAAAAAATATAAGCAGCACCAGGCAGAGGAGTCCTGATAACAGGATGCGCACCTTTCTGCAGACAAAGCTTGTAAATCTCAAGAACAAGAGGCTGAGCAACAGGGGGCGCAGTTATAACAACCCTCTCACCTTCCTGCACATTAGTGCTGTAATCAACAAGCACCTTTGCAATCTTGGTTATACGCTTATTAGTCATTGGCCCTGTTTTAAAGAATATCATATATAAATGTTTTGACCATAAAGTTTATAAACCTTCAAAATCTATAAAACACAATGACGAGCAAAGACGATGAAATCAAAAAAATAGTCTACGGCTACTCAACAGACCAAAGCTATCTAGAGGAAGAAAACAGGGCATTACAGGAAAGAATACTGCACCTTGAACAGCAACTAAACAAATTCACAGGAACACCGCTCATATCCTGCGAAGTAAAGGAACTTCTAGACGACAAAGTACTTGTGAGGCTGCCAAACAGCAACGAGTTTCTTGTAGACCTATCACAGGACTGCAGCAAAATAGAGCCAGGAGACACTGTGCTAGCAGAACAAAAAAACCTGACAGTTGTCAAAAAAATACAGAAAAACAAAAGATTCGATGTTGAAAAATTCGTGATAGTAGAAAAACCAAACATGAAATGGAAAGACATAGGCGGGCTAAAAGAACAGGAAAGAGAAATAAAAGAAGTAATAGAACTTCCACTAATGAAGCCAAAACTATTCACAAAAGTAGGAATAAACCCTCCAAAAGGATTATTGCTTCACGGCCCTCCAGGAACAGGAAAAACCCTTCTGGCCAAAGCAGTGGCATCATCAACAAACTCAACATTCATAGAAGTAGTAGGCTCTGAGCTAGTGCAAAAATTCATAGGAGAAGGAGCAAAACTAGTAAAAGAAATATTTGAACTGGCAAGAGAAAAAGCACCCTCCATCATATTCATAGACGAACTTGACGCAATAGCGGCAACAAGAATGGACGTGGGAACCTCAGGAGAAAGAGAAGTCCAGAGAACATTCATGCAGCTGCTTGCAGAGATAGACGGATTCAAGCCACTGGATAATGTAAAAATAATCGGGTGCACAAACAGAATAGACATACTAGACCCTGCAATAACAAGACCAGGAAGGCTGGACCGGCTCACAGGAGTTGAACTCCCAACAGAAGAGGCAGTAAAAGAAATATTCAAGATACACACATTACAAATGAGCATGGGCAAAATTAACAGTAAAAACATAGCAAAAACAATGCTCGGCTTCAGCGGAGCACAAATAAAATCCGCTGTAACAGAGGCAGGATACTTTGCAATAAGAGAAAACAGGACAAAAGTAAAAGAAGAAGATTTCTTACAGGCAATTGAGAAAGTGGCTGAAAAAGAAGATATTGAATACAAAGAAATGTTCGGTTAGAAGATTTGTGCGCGCTCGGTCTTCCAAAATATCTCACAGCCCTAAGGCTCGATTGGGATTCACCTCGTCATTGCGCTTTGCACTGGAACATAATATAAAACCACAGTATTTAAAGTAATCGGAAAAAGGCTAATGGCGCGCTTCGTTTGCTTACCTAATCACTTATTTATCAGATTTGTTAGTTATCGCTCAGAAATAGAATACTACGCTAGGCGCCATCAGACCTAAAGCAAGCGGAAATCAACACAAACCCTGTAAACACCAGGAGCATACTGCCCCGCCTTTACAGTACGCAGAATCCTGCACTTCTTTTTGTGCTTTTTACATTCTGACTTGATTTTTGCTCTTATTTCCTTGAACTCCTCTTCCCTGCCAAAAGTGTAGAAGTGGATGATTGTGCCTTTTTTAACAGCCTTGAAAGCAGTCTCAAGAAAAGTCAAGGAAGTCTTAGGCATAGGCATCAGAATCCTGTCAAACTTCTTCTTTAATTCAGGGACGACACCAACAACATCCCCCTTGTATAGCTTTATTTTGTCCTGCAATTTGTTAAGCTTGACATTCTCCTCTGCATACTTGTGAGCAACAGGATTAAGCTCAACACCATAAACAACAGCTGGCTCTGCATTCCTCGCAATAACCAAAGGATAAGGGGCAACACCAGAAAACATAACCAAAACCTTCTCCCCTTTTTTAACTTGCTTTGCAATCCTTAACCTTTCTGTGCCCAGCCTAGAAGAAAAATAGCATTTCTCAAGATCAACCCGCATCCTGACGCCAGACTCTTTATACTCTGCAACCTTGGTCTTTTCACCAGCAAGAACCTCTAACTTCTGTCTCCGGTACTTACCGTAATGAATACCGCTCTTCTTAGCCACAGTCTTGACAGGCTTGAAAAGCTTAATCATGGTCTCTGCAATAACCTTTTCTTTTTTCTTCAGCTCAGGAGGAATCTCAATAACAGCAATACTGCCAACAACATCAAAACTAGAAGGCATAATATCTAACTCTTTCTTGGCAAGCTTGTTCTTAAGAGCCTGTTTTATAGTCGTCATACTGCAATCACAAATACGCCTGCAAGCATTATACCACATGCAAGTACTTTATGAAAAATCCTCTTCTCCCTTAAAAAACCACCGCCCAGTAAAACAGCAAACAGAGTAGAAAGCTTCTTTACGGGTGTTGCAAGACTAACAAAAGTCATGGAAACAGCCATAAAATACGCAAGATTAGACAGATTGGCAAAAAAAGCATTTCCCAGGATCCACTTGCCAGACGTCCTGTACGCATGAAATATATCCTTAAAGCCGCCATAGAAAAACAGCGTGATCATTATAAAACAAAAAGTCTGAAAACAGTAGTGGTAAAAGATCAATGTAAAGGGAGACACCACTGTTAAAATCATTTTTTCACCAACAACAATAACAGCAGACAATAAAAAGCCCAGCAACAAAAACCATATATTCTTAATACGAAAAAAATTCAGAACAGGGGAAAACCAGTGGCCTGCATGATGCTCTGATTCAAGATAATACGTTCCAAACAAAAGCAGCCCAATGCCAAACATCTGTTTTGAAGAAACGTGCTCGCCAAGCAGGAAAAAAGCAAGAACAAGTATGAAAACAGGCATAAGATTACTCAAAGGAGCAACAACAGACAAATTAACATGCTTATATGACCTTGAAATAAAGGTAAGCGCCACAGCAGCTGTCAAAGACATCAAAAAAATAAACGCAACATACATTCCAGGTATCCTGAAAACAATAAACGGCGCAAAAACAAGCACAAGCAAAAGCTCCAGCAACTTGAAAGCAGTAAGATACTCAGAAGTATGCTCATCTTTCAAAGCTTTTTTCTTGAACAGAAGGCTTATTGCACCAAATACTGACGAGACTAAAATAAAAATAACCCATGCTTTCATTATCAAAAATCACCTAACTTTTTTTGCTGTTTCTTTTCCCTTTCTTTTAAAACCGGCTCAAGAGTCTTTTCAACCCTTTCGGCGCCAAAATCATGCTTATCAACCAGTAATTTAATTATTTTTTGCTTGTCAGGAGTCCTGAACCCGATATTATACTTATCAGTCACCTTCATCTTCTTAATCAAATAAAAAATATCTGTCCATGGAATATCATTATGCTCATCCCACTTGACATGAGCAAACAAATCATCAAAATCATCATACTCCCTGACAAGCTTAATAGCAGTCTTGGGACCGATACCCTTTATGCCAGAGGGATTATAATCAGTGCCAACAAGAATTGCAAGAGCAATCAATTTATCCTGGTCAATACCCATATTATTAAGGTTCTTTGACAAATCAATCAACTCAGGTTTTATTGTGGTGTAGGCAAGAGAGCCAACCTTTTTCCTCCTGCCTGCAATAGACAAATTCCTTACAAGACGGTCAGCACCATGGACAAGAGAATCAAAATCCTGTGAAACAACTGCCCATGCCTTGTTCTGGTGAACAATATGCGCAGCCTGCGCCTCCCCCTCAGAAGGAGCCTGAACAACAGGAAGACCAAGCGCCTTAACCAAATCCTTTGCCTGATCAACCATATCATTTGTAAGATAAGCAAACCTGCCGCCATACTTCTTCATAGCAGCAGCATCCTCCTTAGCCACAGCCTCTTTATACTTCTTTTTAGCCTCTAACTTGTGCTTTTTGCGCTTTTCAAGCTCAGCAGTCTTAAGCTCAGGCTTCTCCCCATCAAATACAAAAACAGGCTTAATACCCTTTGCCATGAACTTGGTTGTCCTGTTAAACAAGCCAATAAGATGAGAAGTAACATTACCCCTGCTGTCTGTCAACGGTCTGCCGTCAGGAGTCCGTATAGTAGTAAGAAACTGATAAAGCATATTAAAACTATCAACTGCAACAACCCTGCCTTTTAAATCATCCAGGCCAATTACCTCTTTTATTAACAAATCCTTAAGATTAACACCCATTATAATTTCCTAACAGCAACTGCTTTAAAATCTTTACTAATTTTTTCAGCACCTTTAGTAAGATTTCCAGTAGTCAAGAACAAGACAGGAAGCTTATTCAACTGGCCCTGCACAAAAGCATTGCTCAGGTCAGCCTCCCCCACCCTTTTTTTATCCTTAGCATGACAAAAATAAACAAGAGGACCTACAGAGGAGTTAATCTCAACAATAAACTCAAACTCAGACTTCCTCTTCTGCTCAAAAGTCTGCACAACATTTATTTCATTATTGTAAAAATAACCCTGCAGTGTTTCTAAAAAAGCATCAGAACCCTTCATAGCCTTTGGAGCAATCATATCCCTAATCTTATCAACAATCCTCTTCTGAGTCTCTGGCTTTTTCTTCTTAACCTTTTTTTGGGCTTTTTTAGGCTTTTTATGCTCCGGCTCTGGCTTTTGCTCAGGAGCAGAAGGCTTTACAGGCTCTGGCTTGGACTCTGCAGCAGGCCTTGCAGAAGAAAGTTCTGGAGCCGGGGGCTGAGGAGCTGGCTGCGGCGCAGGAGGGGGAGGTTCAGGAGCAGGAGCTTGTTCTTCTGGAGCAGCAAGCTGATCTTTCACAGGCTGATCAGAAATCCCAGCCAGCATTTCACGAATAATAGGCTCTGCCTCTGAATCTGGCAATAAATACCATTTCCAGAAAATCTCCTTAGTGCCATTAAAAGAAACCTCCAGAGGCCTTGAAAAATCCTTGATATTCTTAACACAAACCCTTGAGAGCGGATCAAGAGCATTCTCCCTTAAAACCTTTTTTTCCTTCAATAGGTCATAGGCCTTTCTGTCTTTCTCATTCAGATAAGAAGCATAATTCTGCAGCTGCTCTGACTGATCAGGATCATAATACAGCGGGGTAGAGCCCACCTTGACACTAGAAATCTTAAGCAAACCCTTTCCAACCATAGCAGAAAGCATAGCAGAAGCAATCAAAGAATCCTTTTCCACAGCTTTTGCCACTTTTGTAGGCGTCAGAGGCTCGCTCCTTGCCATTGCAAGAATCTTGTCAGTATAATCCATAATAAAACAAAAAGACAACTTTGTATAAATAGATTATTGTGATACAGAATTATGGTCTAATCCAGCGGACCTCCCAATAGGAAACATCACCTTCATCATCAACAACACCAATCATCAAACGCTTCTTAGTGCTGTGAGCAACCCGGTTCTTAGCAGCAAACTCATGCCAGGTCAAGGAATTAATCTCATGAACAGGAAAAACAACCCACTTTGCATGATCCTCCCCAGGCTTGACACCACGCTCATAAACCCTGAAATCAGCACCAAACTTAAGAGCAGTCTTGACAATATAACCCCTGTTCCTCAAATCCTTGAAAACAACATACCTGACCCAGAAATTAGGCTCAATTTTTTCTGCTTTCTTGAGAAACTTCTCAAAAGGAATAGGCTTGTTCCTGCCATCTAAAACCTCTAAACGCTTTTTCTCAAGCAAATAAAGTGCCTCAAGCAAAGAAAGCTGAACCCTGCCATTATCAAGCAGTTTGCCAAACCTGCTGGTATTATAGAGGTCTCTAGCCTGATCAGAATTCTCAGTCAATATCCTCTCCTTTGCAAACTCTGCCTGAATAACCTGCTTTGCCATAAAAAAACACTTAAAAAGAACAGGTTTAAAAAGGTTTTTATATTTATTTGATACAAGTGATAAAAAAATGCAATTAACAATACTGGGGACGAGCGCAACAGTCCCAACAAAAAACAGAAACCATCCAGGATACCTGCTTACTTACAAGTCTGAAGGCCTGTTATTTGACTGTGGTGAAGGAATACAAAGGCAGATGAAGCAAGCAGGGATAAGCTTTTCAAAAATAACAAGAATATTCTTAACACACTGGCACGGAGACCACATGCTCGGGCTGCCAGGACTATTGCAGAGCATGGCAATGCACCAATACACAAAACAACTCAAAATATACGGGCCACCAGGATCAAAACAAAAATTCAAGAAATTACTAGAAGCATTTGAAAGCTCATACCCAATAGAAGCAACAATACACGAAGTAAAAGAAGGAAAATTCCTGGACACAAAAGACTTTTACATGGAAGCATACCCGCTGTCACACAGGACAAAATGCTATGGCTACAGGTTTGTAGAGAAAGACAAGAGAAAAATCAAGAAAAGCGCGCTTAAAAAGTTTGGAATACCAGAAGGGCCTTTAGTTGGCAAATTACAAGAAGGAAAAACAATAACACACAAAGGGAAAAAAATAAAACCAGAACAAGTATCAACAATAGTCAAAGGAAGAATATTTTCATTCATATCTGACACAAGACCGAACAAGAACTGCAAAAAAATAGCAAAAGATGCGGATGTATTGCTATGCGAATCAACATACAGCTCTGAACACAGCAACAAGGCAGAAGAACATCACCACATGACAGCAGTTGAAGCAGCACAAACAGCATCACAAAGCAATGTAAAGAAACTAATACTAACACACTTCAGTGCACGATACAAAGACGAAGGAGCGCTAGAAAAAGACGCAAGAACAGTATTTGACAACACATTAGCTGCAAGAGACTTCATGAAAATTACTTTTTAAGAGCCAGCTTAATATCTCCTGCCTTAATTGTTTTTCTACCTGCGTGATTTGCAAAACGAATAGCATCATGAGCAATCCTCTCAACATGCTCCTCAAGAACATCTCTTAAAGCAGCCTTTGCCTTATCACTCACACGAGGAGCTCCTGCCTGCTTTAGAATCTTCTCCATAGCAGCCAATGGAATTGAACGCTTTGCCATAAAACAAAGAGAACAAAGAAGGTCTTTTAAATGTTTCGAATTTGAGATAAAATTATAAAAGTGACCAGGGCAACAATGCTCTCAATCAAGAATTTTTTTGACAACCTGGCAATATTCCTGTTCTTCCCTTTGCTAGGATATGTTATAAAAACAAAAACAATGAGCACAGCATTCTTGTTCTGGGGAATATTGCCAGTAATATTAATAGTAAGCCTGTGGTTTTACTCAAGAACATTGAATATTGAGACACACAGAAAGAAGTGTGCATAGGCAAAAGAAATATAAAACCCATAATAAAACAAAGAGTAATGAGCAGAAAAAGCAAGGGAATCAACGCAGAAAGGGAAATAATACATGCGTTCTGGAAAATGCCCGGGTGGACTGCGTGCAGAGTTGCCGGCAGTGGATCAATGAAGTATCCTGCACCAGATGTCATAGCTGGAAATGCAACAAGAAAGCTGGCGATAGAGTGCAAAAGCACAAAAAGCAAGTACCAGTATTTTGAAAAAGAGGAAATAAAACAGCTTTTAGATTATGCTGAGATGTTTGGGGCAGAGCCATGGATAGCGATACGATTCAACAGGGATAAAATTTATTTTTTAAAACCAAAAGACCTAAAAAAGACAGAGAAAAGATATACTGCAGATTTAAGTTTGGGAAAAGATAAAGGATATCTATTTGAGCATATAACGTAATATTAAAGATTCTTAACAGTTTAAAGCTAAATTATTTATCAGAAAACTTTAAATACAGAAAAACCCCTAAATATTGTTGTTCTTCAATTTTTGGAGTTCGTGAGCTGAAGATGTCAAGCAAACTCATAGAAGAGGTAGCCAGCAGAGTTGCAGGCGAAGATGTTGTGCCTTTAGTGAAAACCCTGAAAAACAGGAGAGATGTCTCTGAATTCACACTGGCAACAGAAACAAAAACAGAGATAAACCTGGTAAGAAACAGGCTTTACAGGCTGTACAACGCAAACCTGGTAACATCCATAAAGAAAAAAGACAAAAAAAAAGGGTGGTATATCTATTACTGGACACTAAACATCCCAAGATTCCAGTATCTTGCAAAAGACCTTATAAAACAAAGAATAACCAAGCTAAAAGAAAGGCTTGAAAGAGAAAAAAGCTCTAACTTCTTTATCTGCAGCAACAACTGCATACGACTCAATTTTGAGCAGGCAACTGACTTTGAATTCAAATGCCCTGAATGTGGAGAGCTGCTGCACCAAGATGACAATGCCCAAAAAATAAAAGAAATAGAAAAAGAAATCAAAACACTAAAAAAAGAGCTGAAACGCAAGCTTCCTGCAATAAAAGAGCCAAAATCCAAAAAAGAAAAAACATCGAAGAAAAAAGCAAAAAAGAGCATCAATAAAAAAAATAAATCAGTAAAAAAAACAAGAAAAAAACCAGCCAAGAAAACACAAAAAAAGATCAGGAAAAAGACAATAAAAAAGAAATCCAAGAAAAAGAGAAAGTAATCATTTTTTCTTCTTTTTGCTCTTATTACGCTTGCTAAGCATCTTCTCAATCTTAAGCTCTTCCTTGAGAATTTTCTGAGCAACCTTTTCTATATGCAGCTCTATACGCGCTATTCTTCTCTCCATTAAAACAAGAACCCGCAGGCTATAAACAATAGCAGCAAGAGTGCCTATAACAACCGCAAGTGTAATTCTTAAAACAGCATCAACCATACAAAACACCTCTTTAAATGATATTCCATTTAAAAAGAGAAATAGTATAAAAACCTTTGCCTATTTCCTGCCCCAGAGCATATTAAAAATATTCTCAAAAGCTTTTGCAAAGAACTCTGTATTCACCCAGACCCCAAAATCATAGTTCTTGTGAGTCTTGCTGTCATCCATTGCCATAAGGACAACAGACCTGCCGTCAATAACACAGAATCTGGCCTTGACTGAATCAACTTTCTTGACCTGCCCACAAGCAGAAAGCGCCTTTTGCGCAGACTTGTTGTTTTTTGTGATAGGCGCTGCAATCCTTATCTTAACTCCTTTTGCTTTTGCCTTGTTAAGGGCGTTCTTAAGAAGAATGCTTTTCCTTGCTAAGCCAGCCCCTGTAGTCAGTATTAAAACAGATTTCTCTGCATTTTTAACAGCAGAACCAAGATGTGAATAAAGATTTGTGCTTCCTTTAACAGCACCGGTCAAATCAGCTGGATCAACATGATTAATGCCTTTTTTGTGCAGGTCAGTAAGCTCATCTAAAACCTCTGAATTCCCAAGATCCTCTAAAATCTTGGACTGTTTTTCAGCATCATCAAGAATTGATTTTTTAACCCTTTCTATAACTTCTGAAGGAGGAACAGCAATATACTTAATAGGCTTTCCAAGCTTCATGACAACAAAACCCTTCTTCTCCAAACTCTCCAGAACATCATAACTCCTGGACCGCGGAACATTAGCAATATCAGACAATTCACCAGCAGTCGCAACACCCCTAGACAATAAGGCAGTCCAAAGCTTTGCTTCGTAACTGTTTAAACCAAAATCTTTAAGTCGATTTAAAAAATCTGCTTGTACAATCATTGATAACCCCTCCTATTAAACGCTTTGTTATACTCTTTATTCACCCTTAAATACAGCTGATTTATAAAGTTTTCTATTATTTGTTATTCAAAAGTAGCAACATTTTTGTGATAGGTCTGAGACCTTGATTTCTTATGGAATACACTATTTGATGTGTGATATCTGGCGTATTTGTTTATTATGTTGTTTTATATAATATGTATTATATAACACATATTTTAAAAATATATCTTGCTTGCTACGATAACCAATTATGAAAAATTGATATATTACATATAAAGTATTATGAAAAAATAATATATTACATATAAAGTATTTAATAATTATTTTTTATATAAAAATTTAATAAATTAATAAATATAATAAAAACAAAAAAACCTTAAGTTTAAATAAAGCTGTTTCCATATGAAATAAAGGGGTGGTGGTAAAATCACAAAATATAAATACCCCCTTTTCGTCTGGAACAAATCATGAAAGAAAAGGGGTTGGCTGACTATTTTGAGAAATTTTTAACAAAAAAATCTGTATTTAAAAATAAAAACGCTTTACAAGCAAATTATACACCAGAACACATTCTACACAGAGACGAGCAAATACAGCAGCTGGCAAATGTACTAGCACCCTGCCTAAAAGGAGACAAGCCATCTAACATATTCATATACGGCAAGACAGGAACAGGAAAAACACTTGTAGCAAAATACGTGTCCAGCCAATTAATGAAAATATCAAAAGAAAGAGAACTGCCTTTGAAAATAATTTACATAAACTGCAAGCTTAAAAAAATATCAGACACAGAATACAGGCTGATAGCACAATTAGCAAGGGAATTCGGGACAGCAATACCACCAACAGGCCTGCCAACAGACGAAGTGTACAATATATTCTACAGAATACTTGAAAAAGAACAAAAAAACGTGGTGCTCGTACTTGATGAAATAGACCAGTTAACAGGAAAAGCAGGCAATGACATTCTTTACAATTTAACAAGAATAAATGCAGAGCTCCAGAAATCACAAATAACCCTTGTAGGGATATCAAATGACCTTATGTTCACAGACAATCTTGATCCCAGGGTAAAAAGCTCTTTATCAGAAGAAGAGCTGGTGTTTCCGCCATATAATGCGCTGCAAATCCAGAAAATACTGAAACAGCGGTCAAAAGAATCATTCAGAGACGAAAGCCTTGAACAAGGAGTAATGGAAAAATGCGCAGCATTTGCGGCAAGAGAACACGGCGATGCAAGGAGAGCACTTGAACTGCTCAGGGTTGCAGGAGAGTTAGCAGAGAGGCAGAATGAGGAAAAAATACAGCTGAAACACCTTGACGAAGCAGAAGAAAAGATAGAGAAAGACAGAATCCTAGACATAATCACATCGCAGCCAAAACAGTATCATACAACACTTTATGCTGTGTTTCACATAGCACAAAACAAAAAAAACCAAATATTCACTGGAGAAGTATATGAACTTTACAAAAAATTGTGCACAAGAACAGACCTAAGACCGCTCACACAAAGAAGGGTATCTGACATACTGGCTGAGATGGATATGCTTGGAATAATAAACGCAAAAGTAATATCCAAAGGAAGATATGGGAGAACAAGGGAGATTTCTTTAGGAACAACAGGAGCAATACACCAAAGAATAAAGAAAATACTTGAAGAACAACTCGGCTTTACATAAGGTTCTACAAAATGTCTGCAGGCATAGAACAAAAAAAGAAAGAAATAGTGGGGTTCTTAGTAGGCAGAGGAGTGTTAGTCAACACAGAATTCCTTGAGAAACTAAAAGACCCAGGAACAGTAGAAGAGATACATTCTAAACTAGGACAGAACCCTGAGCCGCACCAAATACTTGATTTCAAGAAAGCAGAACCACAAGAAATTAAAACAACTGAATCCAAAGTAAAAGTGCTATGGGAATACGAAACAGAATACAACAAAAGAAAAATACAGGACTTTGTTAATTACTTTAACGCAAGATACAAGCTTCTTGAAAAAATGCTGGTACAGAGGCCAGAGATGCAGAACATAACATCAATAGCACGGCTAGTGAACAAGCAGGACAAGGAAACAGCATCTGTGATAGGCATGGTCACGGAAAAAAGAATAACAAGAAACGACAATCTAATCGTGACTGTTGAGGATAACACAGGCCAGATAAACGTAGTTTTCAGCAAAAACAAACAGGACCTGTTTACACTGGCAAAAGACCTTGTGCTTGATGAAGTAATAGGAATAGTGTGCTCAACAGGAGAAAACATACTCTTTGCAAACAACATGCTTTTTCCAGACATACCGCTGCAGACAGAGCTAAAAAAAGCACCAGACGAAGCATATGCTTTGATCCTGTCAGACCTGCATGTAGGCTCAATATGGTTTGAGCGCGAGAGATTTGAAAGGTTCTTGAAATGGATAAAAGGCGAGGCAGGCAATGAAGAGCAAAAAGAAGTTGCACGCAAAGTAAAATACATATTCATACCAGGAGACATAGTAGACGGCATAGGAATCTACCAAGGGATGGAAGAACACCTGAACATACCAGACATAAACGAGCAATACCAGGAAGCAACAAGGCTCATAAAACAAATACCAGAACACATCTGGCTAATTATATCCCCTGGAAACCACGACGTAGGAAGAATGGCAGAGCCACAGCCGGCACTATCCCAAATCTATGCAAAAGAACTATGGGAGATGCCAAATGTCATAATGACCTGCAATCCAGCACTAATAAACATACACAGATCCACAGAATTTCCAGGATTCACTTTCCTTATTTATCATGGTTACAGCTATGACCATTACGCAGAGGCTGTGGAATCCATAAAGACAAGTGGAAGGCACCTGTCTGAGAGAGTGGACCTTGTGATGAAATTCATGCTACAGAGAAGGCACCTGGCGCCGTCACACTCAACAACACTATACATACCAGACCCGAAAACAGACCCGCTGGTAATAGAAACAGTGCCAGATTTTTTCATATCAGGACACGTGCACAAGGCCGCAGTTTCAAATTACAGGGGAGTGTCAATCATCTGCGGAAGTTGCTGGCAGGGCCAGACAGCATTCCAGGATAAAGTAGGGCACATAGCAGACCCAGGAAAAGTCCCGGTAATCAACCTAAAAACAAGACAAATCAAAATAATGAGGTTTTGAAATGCAGGCAAGCCAAGAAATGCAAAAATACTTTGACCACATACAAAAGAACATTATGGCACTGCACGGTCTTGCTGCAAAAGCAAGAAAAAAAGGATTTGACCCTGAAGAGGAAGTAGAGGTTAAGCTTGCAAAAAACATGGCAGAGAGAGTAGTAGGATTAATATCAGTCATAGCGCCGCAAATAGTAGACAGCGGAGTCGTGGAAAGAATCATAGAACTGGAAAAAGAGCACGGCACACTTGACTGGCGGGTGGCATTGAAAGTAGCAGAAGAAATATCACAAGAAAAATTCTGCAAGTTCAAAAACCAGGAAGAGGCAATAAGCGTAGGAATCAGGGCAGGATTCACTTATGTAACAGTAGGGGTGGTGTCAGCGCCACTGGAAGGAATAGCAACAATAGACTTCAAGGAAAGAATGGACAAGCGCGGAAAATACATGAGCCTGAGCTTTGCAGGGCCGATAAGAAACGCAGGAGGAACAGCAGCAGCAGTTTCAATGCTCATAGCAGACTATGTAAGAAAAAAATTCAAATACGATGTCTATGACGTGCAGGAGGAGGAAATAAAAAGAACATACACAGAAATGCAGGACTACAGAGACAGGGTAGCACCAAGGCAATACTTTCCAGACTACAAAGAAGTAGAATTTATTATGAAAAACCTGCCAATAGAGGTTGCAGGAGAGCCTTCTGAAAAATTTGAGGTATCCAACTACAAAGACCTGCCAAGAGTGCCAACAAACAACCTAAGAAGCGGGTTCTGCCTGATGATGACAGAATGCATACCGCTAAAAGCACCAAAACTATGGAAACAGCTTGCAAAATGGGGAAAAGATTTTGACATGGAACAATGGAACTTTATTGATGAATTCCTCAAGATGCAGAAAGAGATAAAAGCAAAAGGCAGTGTTAAAACAGAAAAAAAAGACGATTCAAAAATCAAACCAGACTTCAGCTACATAAAAGACCTTGTAGCAGGAAGACCAATATTCACACATCCGCTAAGAACAGGAGGGTTCAGGCTGAGATACGGCAGAAGCAGGGCATCAGGATACTCCACATGCGCAGTGCATCCTGCAACAATGGCAGTAACAAACAATTACCTGGCAACAGGAACACAGCTGAAAATAGAGAGGCCGTCAAAAGGAACAGCAATAACATCCTGCAATACAATAGACGGTCCAATTGTAAAGCTAAAAAACGGAAAAGTAATGAAGCTGGCAAGCATAAAACAAGTAAAAGAAGTGCAAAAAGAAATAGAAGAGATACTATTCCTCGGGGACTTTCTGGTTAGCTATGGGGATTTCCTTGACAGGGCCCATCCCTTGATTCCTGCAGGCTATTGCGAGGAATGGTGGGTACAGGAGCTTGAAAAAGCCACAATAGAACGATTCGGAACACTTGACATAGAAAAATTAGCAGAGCTTACAGAAGTGCCTGCAGACATTCCGGAGAAAATAACAGCAAACCCCCTTACAGCAAAAATAAGTGCAAAAACCGCAATAAATATATCAAAAAAACTAGGAATACCTCTACACCCTGAATACACGTATTACTGGTCAACAATAACCCTGCAGCAGCTTATAGACTTAATACCTTTCATAAAAAAAGCAAGAGCAGCAAAAGACAGCAGCAACGAGATTGAAAAATTAATAATTCCTCTTTCAAAAAAACCAAAAAGAGTGCTGGAGATTCTTGGAGTGCCGCACGAGACAGCAAATAATGAATATATTGTAGTCCACAAAAACCACGCACTGGCGCTGGTAACAACACTTAACGTAGAAAACAAAAACACAGAAGAACTGAACAAACTGCTTGATGAAAACAAAGAAAAAAGCATCCTGCATATTATTAACATGCTGTCGGAAGTCAAACTAAAAGACAAAGCAGGAATATTCATCGGAGCAAGAATGGGAAGGCCTGAAAAAGCAAAAATGAGAAAGATGACAGGATCTCCACACGGGCTTTTTCCAGTAGGGAAGCAGGGAGGAAAATTCAGGTGCTTCCAAAGTGCATTAGATGCAGGAAAAATCAATTCAGATCTTCCGGTTTATTACTGCGCTAAATGCAAAAAAGAAACAATACTTCTTATCTGTGAGGAATGTGAAAGAAAAACAAAAAGAAGATATTACTGCAAAGAATGCAAGCAATGGCAATTTGAGCCAGAGTGCAAGACACACGGAGAGAATATAGGTTACAAGAGACAAGACATAGACATAAAGAAATACTTTAATTACTGCCTGAAAAAACTTGGAATGCGCACATATCCAGACCTGATAAAAGGCGTAAGAGGGACAAGCAACAGGGACCATACACCAGAACACCTGGCAAAAGCAATACTAAGAGCAAAACATGATATATTTGTCAACAAAGACGGGACAGTAAGATATGACATGACACAAATGCCAATAACACACTTCAAGCCAGCGGAGATAGCAACGCCTGTGGCAAAACTAAAAGAACTGGGATATGACAAAGACATAAACGGAAAAGAACTAACCGAAGAAAACCAGGTGCTGGAAATAAAACCACAAGACGTGATACTCCCAGCATGCGACCCGTCACCAGACCAGGGCGCAGACGAAGTGCTATTCAAGACAGCTAACTTTATTGATGACGTGCTTGTAAACTTATACGGGCTTCCCCCATTTTACAAGATAACAAAACCACAAGACATCGTGGGACACTTAATAGTAGCACTAGCACCCCACACTTCAGCAGGGATGGCAGGAAGAGTAATAGGATTCTCAAAAACACAAGGATTCTTTGCACACCCATACCTGCACGCAGCAACAAGAAGAGACTGCGACGGGGATGAAGCCTGCTTTGTGCTTGTACTGGATGCATTCCTTAATTTCTCAAGAAAATACCTTCCATCCAGCAGAGGAGCGACAATGGACGCACCACTTGTACTGACATCTGTGCTATTACCTGGAGAAGTAGATGACATGGCCTTCCAGGTTGACATACCCTGGAAATACCCCTTAGACTTTTACGAAGCAACACAGGAATACAAAATGCCATGGGAATTTAAAATAAAAACAATCAGCAACACACTAGGCAAGCCAGAACAATATGAAAAAATGGGATTCACACACAACTTTGACAGCATGAACAACACAGTCAGATGCTCCTCTTATAAACTTCTGCCGTCCATGAAAGAGAAGCTAGCAGGCCAGATGGACCTTGCAGAAAAGATAAGAGCAGTAGACCAGGCAGACGTGGCAAGACTGGTAATTGAAAGACATTTCCTCAAAGACACAAAAGGGAACTTAAGAAAATTTTCAATGCAGTCATTCAGGTGCGTGAACTGCAATCAAATATACAGAAGGCCCCCTTTGGCAGGAAAATGCCTGAAATGCAACGGCAAAATAATATTCACAATATCAGAAGGAAGCATAATAAAATACCTGCAGGCAACAATTGACTTAATTAACAACTACAAAGTATCAAAATACCTGAAGCAAACAATAGAACTGCTCCAGAAAAGAATAGAAGACGTATTTGGAAAAGAGAAAGAAAAACAGACAGGCATAGGGGAGTGGTGCTGAGATGGATGAAGGAATAGGAAAAAAATGCTATCAATGTCCTGAATGCTCAGGATCAGGCTTGAATGCAGCTGTGGAGATCGCAATCGATGGTAAAGAAGATATAGAATATCTTCCTTGCGAATATTGTTCAGGAATGCAGTGTTATCAAGTGAAAAATGACGATTTCCACGAAGGAGAGTGTGATAGAAGCTGCGGCTTTCACCGCGAAACACTAAAAAAAGATTGGTTAAAGATGTGAAAAATTTCATTCAAAAGTAAATAAGATTAGCTCATTCCTCATGAACAATAACTGCCTCTGCATGAGGAATTCCATCAACCTCAAGAATTTTGTCTTCTTCAATAATACCTTCCTGGATGCCAAGCTTAACAGAATTTCTGCCAACAAGATTGACGATGTCTGCGTTCCTAATCAAGTCCCCTGCCTCTTTTTCATCCATTTCCTCACCCTTATAGAAGTCAGAGGTCAAGTCAAGCTGTAAATCACCCTGCTCCAACCTCTTGCCCAACAAATCACTGTCACAAACCGCAACAACAGTTTTCTCATCCTTTTTATGAATCTTAACAATCATTTTTAACAGCATTTAAATCTTGCTCTTGACAGGCTTTTTATCACCACAGGCAGTGCACTTTACAAACAAAAACTCACCTTCCTTTAAAAATTCAGTGTCAGGCTTGCCGCACTCCTGACAAAGCACAAACTCATAAGCATACTGCCTGATTTTCTCATTAACACGAGAAGCAGGCATCTTTGTGCCGATAATCAAGATATTGCCTTTCAGCTCACCAGGAGCAGCCAGCTCACGCAGGATATATTTCAATAAATGATCAACAGGCCTTCTAAGCACCTGGGCAATCTGCCTGAAATTACTAATAACAGTTTTGTTGCCCTCAATATGGCCTTTAACTTTAGGTATCTCAAAACGCTCTTTTTCAAAAACAGATTCAGGAAGATTACCCCTCCCCCGCTTAAGCATCTCCTTATAATCCATAAGAGAATAAATTAAGTCCTTCTTTATAAAATTAATGTTTTCAAAAAAACAAAAAGTATAAATACTCAATTACTCCCTGTTTCAAAAAATGGTGCTAGAATCAGTATTAAACCCTTTTACAGCGGCAAAGCGACCATGGGAACTGCTTGTAGCAGGCATATTCTACGGTTCTGCAGCCCTATTCCTTAGCATATGGATATTTGAGGAATATGCAAGCCTGGTAATGGTATTCCTGACAGTAATGGCATGCATACCATTATTCTACAAGACACTAAGAGCAGAGGAAGCCAAAGATCTTCTCATAAAATCAGAATCAAAGCTGCTGAAAGAGCACGGCAAGGCAATAATGCTGCTGGTGCTGCTCTTTTTAGGCCTGACAATAGCATTCTCCTTCTGGTATGTGGCGCTGCCAGCAGAAACATCAAGCAATGTTTTCAAGATACAGACACAAACAATAGCATCACTAAACCAACAAGTCACAGGATCAATAGCAAAATTCAACCTGCTGAACAGAATATTCCTGAACAACATCAAAGTATTGATATTCTGCATCCTGTTTTCCTTCATATACGGCTCTGGAGCAATATTCATACTCTCCTGGAATGCATCTGTAATAGGGGCAGCAGCAGGAAATTTCATACGAACACACCTGGCCCAATACGCAGGGGCAGTAGGCTTCAGCAAAATAGCAGCATACTTTTACGCCTCATCATTAAGCGTATTAAGATATTCTTTGCACGGAATCCCGGAGATACTAGCTTATTTTGTTGCAGGACTGGCAGGAGGAATTTTATCAGTAGCAATAATAAAAAGAGACTTTGGAACAAAAAGCTTTGAAAGAATACTGCTTGACTCATCCGACCTGATACTAATATCTGTGTTCATACTATTCATTGCAGCACTGATAGAAGTATTTGTAACACCAATATTTTTCTAGTCACTCCAATAATTTTAATTTTCCTGGACTGACCTCAAAAGCATCCCCGTTCTTCAGCAAATTAGAAATAATCTTCTCAGCATCAGGACCTGCCTTCTTTATAATTCCCTCGTAATCTGCACCAGAACCAGAATCAAGAGACTTAATAGCCTCTTTAACAGCACCAGTGCCCTTGTCCTCAACAACCTCTTCTTCTGCAGTTTCCTCTTCAGGCACAGCAACATCTTCAGGCAAATCAGGCTCTGCCTCAACAATCTTGTTCTTCTGAAGCTCCAACTGGCGAACCTCAAGCCATTTCATATTACTTATCTTTTTAATGATTTCAGGCAAAACATAAATCTCCTTTCCATACTCTCTCGGACGACCAACAACAAAAACAGTATCACCAATACCCAAGGCATCCATTGAAGGCATCTGCTCAAAAGCACGCACAGATATCTTGGCAGAACCGTCATCAACACAAACATCCCTGTAACCAGCATCATTATTATTAGAGACAACAGTGCCGACAAGATTCACACGAGAAACCTTGTGATTATTTTTCAAAAGAACATAGTTGGGCCTAAGACCCTCCTCCTTAATGTACTGGCCTGCCTTTAAGTCTGCAATCCAGAGCTTTTCAGCAATCTGTCTTTTAATCTGCTGCGCCAATAAACCACCCTATACAGGCATTTGCAACAGCATTTATATACTTTTGTATTCTTGACTACAAACATTTAAATACACAAAACCTCTTTTTTTATAAAAAAATGGTGAAGCAAAGCCTAACAGAATACATAAACAAACTTCTAAAAGCAGGATACACACCAGGCGCAATCAGAACCACGCTGATAAACTCAGGATACGCGCCTGCTGAAATAAACCAAGCACTCAAGTATGCAAAAACACCTAAAAAAAAGATATCATTAACATTAAAAGTCCTGATAATCGGCGCAATTTCACTTGTACTTTTGGTGTTGATAATCCTAGGAGCAGTATGGCTCCTGACACCAGAGCCAAAAGAGATAAGCATGACAGCAGCGCCATTAAAAACAGAAGCATACCCTGGAGACACAATACCCTTTCTGGTAGAATTAACAAGCAATGTTGAGAGAATAGAGCAGGTTCTCTTAAGCCATGAACTGATAGACATACAAGAAGAACAAATAATATCCACAAAACAAGACAGGCCAGAAATCGGAAGAAAAAGAAGCCTCACAATACAAATAAGCCTTCCAGCAGACCTGAAACCAGGAACATATGAAATCAAAACAGTCATGAGCCATAAACTAGGAACAAAACAAAGAAAATTCACATTCGCTGTGCTAAAAGCTCCTGAAGATGCAGTACTTCCTGAAGAGGAATATGCTGAAGAATTTATTGAAGAAGAAATTTTAGAAGAGGTGGTTTGCCCAGAGAGCTGCGATGACTTCAACCCATGCACAGCAGACTCATGCGAAAAAGGACTCTGTGTCCACAAACCAATAATACCCTGCTGCGGCAACGGAATCTGCGAAGAAGGAGAAAGCGCACTGAATTGTGCAGAAGACTGTTCAAAATCAACAAAAACACCCCAAGAACTAATACAGCAGGCAAATACTGTAGCAAAAACAGAGCCAGAAGCAGCAGCAATGCTGTGCAATAAATTAATAAGACAAAACGACATAGACCTTTGCTTTTCAGAAGTGGCCAAGACATCAGGAAAAAGCATTATCTGCGAAAACATACAGACACAAGACAGCAAAGACAGCTGCTACATGGAATTTGCAATAGACGGAGACTACGCAGTATGCAGCAAGATATTAAACAACTATCTCTCAAAATCCTGCAATTCACTAAAAAGATCAAGCGCAATGCTGGCACAGGCAAAAGGATTGGCAGAGGAATTCAAACAACAGCCTGAATAAAGTCAAAGATCAAGCCAAGAAACAGGAAAAGAGTCAGTATTGACAAAATCACGCCCAGAACAGTATGTTTTCTAATACCAGCAGCAATCATGTCCCAGCAAGACAAGAAGCACAAAAACACTGCGACAAGCCCTGCAAGAAAAGTAAGAAAAGCCAGCCTGGTGCTGCTTTCCAATAAAACAATAGTCAGGAAAAGAACAGCAGTGCACATAAAATAAACCACATACAGCAGGGCCATTGAAAATTCCTTAAACACAGTCTCCATAACAACCAATTAACCACATTATATATATTAATTTTTTGCTTACAATTTGCTGATAAACCCACGCCTTGGCTCAAAAATATCACCAGAACGCTTAAGCTTCTGAATCATCTCCTCAACCTCTGCCTCTGAAACACCCTTATCAGTAGCAGCCTGCACAACATCCTCCAAAGGAATGGTCTTACCAAGCTTGTTTTCAAGATCAGTAATAATCTCCTTAATCTGAATAATCTTGTTTCTCTGAGAGGCAGGAACAGACGTCGCAATCCTGTCAATATCAATAGTGCCGGTCTCTTCATCAAGAGCAACCTGCCGCAAGCAATAATCAAGAATCTCAACAGCCTTTTGAGCATCTTTCTTAGTGACTTTAGACTTAAGCCTTAATCTTGCATAGGCCTCAGACAACCTGACAAGACCCTCTAACTGCCTTGCAGAGATAGGAACAGAACGCATATCACCGCCAGAGCTGCGCATCTTTATAAAATAGTTCTTCAGCTCCTCAACAGCAGAATCAGTGAGCTTAGGAAAAATATTCTGGCGGGCATAAACCAAATACTTTCTCAACAAACGCGTATCAACATCAGGCTCTGACAAATCATTCTGATGGAGATTAAGAATAAACTTAGCAAGCTTCTCATCCTTGTCAGCATCAGGCAAATCCTTGATAGGAAAAATCAAATCAAAACGATTAATCAAAGCAGGAGGAAGATTAATCTGCCTTGCAACAGTATCATAAGGGTCAAAACGGCCAAACTTAGGATTTGCAGCAGCAAGAACAGTTGTCTCACAGCGCAGAGTGGCCTGAATATTCGCCTTGGAAATAGTAATAGTCTGGCCTTCCAATGCCTCATGCATAGCAGAACGGTCATCCTGAGACATCTTATCAAGCTCATCAATACAAATAACACCCTTATTAGCAAGAACCAAAGCACCAGCCTCAAGGCTCCAGCCCTGCAAAAACTCATCCTTAACAACAGAAGCAGTCAGGCCAGCGCCACTAACACCCTTGCCGCTGACAAACCTGCCCTTAGGAGCAACAGTTCCAATCCTCTTAAGCATCTGTGACTTACCACCACCAGGATCACCAACCAAAAGAATGTGAATATCACCCCTCGTGATACCTCCATCATCACGAACCTTTCTGACACCACCAACCATCTGCAGCAGCAAGGCCTCCTTAATCTTGTCATGACCATAAATAGAAGGAACAATGCTTGCAATCATTTTCTTCATCAAGTTCTTATCATCAGAAGCCAAAGCCTCTATCTGCTCTTTTTCTTTCTTATCAATCTGTATATCTGAAAAATCCTCTTCAACAGCAAAAACAGAATTAGACTCAAATAAAATATCAAAACGCGTGCTCTGGCTTCCAGACCTTGTAAAAATAGGAATCTCCTTAATGCTTCCAGCAATAAGAATCCTGGAGCCAGGATTAGTCTTTCTCTCAGACAAAGGGCTCACTAAATCATTCTGCATAAAGACATTAATCCGCTTAGGCTGAACACCGCCCTCTAACTGCTCTGGGACTTCCTCAAGAACCAGCATCTGGGCATCAACCAAAGACTTTTCCAGTAATTTAAACCTACCTTTCCTGCCGCAAGAACACCGGTTAGGCTCCTTAAACTTGTTGTCTAACTGCAGAACAGAAATAGCATTGCCACAAGAAGGGCACTCAAAACGAGCAGCAGTAACCTGGGGACGAACATCAGACTTCTGACGCACAACACCCTCTGTGAACAAAAACCTGCTGAGATGCTTGCTCCTTATATTCCGGATCATAATCCTGGAAGACTCTGGAAGATTAACAACACGCATTGCAAAGGCCTTTCCATTCTTAGAATCAATCTGCTCAACAGCCAGCTCAGCAGCCTTAATAACCTCCTCTGGTTTGTCAAGCAACAAATCTGCAATCTCAGGATCAAAAGAAGAGAGCCTGCTGAAATCAACAAGAATAAATTTCTCATTCTTGCGAATCTTTTCAAGAAGCTCTGCGTAATAATTCTTTTCAAAAAACTCCTGTATTTTCCTTATCAATTCTGTTGCATCCATTTTTTTTTAATATAGCTCACACTAGTTTATATAGTCTGTGAGCGGTTGACCAGTGCCTATTTCTTAACTTTCTTAAGGTTCTCAATCAGGATGTCCAAGACCCTGTGAACCTCATCCTCACTCTTTGTTCCAGTACAAACAACCTTTCCATTTGAGAATAGAAGGAAAGTAGCTCTTTGGTCAGGAAGCTTGTAAACCAATCCTGGAAACTGCTCTGGCTCATACTCTGTATTATCAAGTCGCATAGCCAGCATATTCAGGTTTAAATCCATGCCAACAGAACCTGCAGCCACAATGTTCTGTATGTTAACTTCGGGCACTTCCTTGATCTTGACCTTAATCTTTTCCAGACTCTTGATAATCTTCTTGATGCTCTCATGCACCTTGTCCATTGACCTTGCTCCTGTACACACAATCTTTCCAGAGCTGAAAATCAATGCAGACGTCTTAGGCTCCTTGATCCTGATAACCAATCCTGGAAACTGCTCTGGATTATACTCTGTATTGCTCAAGGTAGCAGCCATTTTTTCCAGAGGAATATCCTGGCCCAGAGAAGCAGAAACAACAATGTTCACAACCTTAATCTCTTTTGCATCCTTGCTAGGCTTTACAGGCTTTAACTTCGCCGCTTTTTTCTTGGCTTTCTTTTTCTTGGCGCTTTTCTTTGCCTTTTTCTTTTTAGCCATTGGTTCCACCCCAAATGTTATTTAAATAGTATTTAAATGAGTTATAATGGGGTAATATTTAAATACTTTTGTATTTTAAAATGGAGGTTCTGAACATAATGCCTGCTCCACTTCTTATGGAACTTCTGAGAATTCTGAATTTATAAGCTTTGTGGCTTAAGAATCGGAATAATTCCGGCAGAAGACCCCTTTGTTTCGGATGGAATAATTGTTTTTTATATAAAAAATAATAATCCAAAAATAAAATTTTTATTTCAATAAACCTTCATTAATTTTCTTAAAGCCAGGCTGAAAACAAGAGCAAAAATAATATAACTTCCAAGCCAGCCAAGCTTCCAGCCAAACAAATTCATAACAACATTCTTTTCATTGCTTGTTGTAATAGACTCAATGTTATCATCAGAAATTCTCTTGACAGGCTCAACATACTCTTTTCCAGAAGTGATAATGACCTCTTTTTCATATTCTTTATCATCAAAAGAAAACTCAACAGGAGGGGAATCATACACTCCTTTCTTACCCCTGAAACCAAAAATAACCTGGCTATCCTCGACAGTCCTTGACTTATCACCAATAACTTCAATGCCTTCTGGAACTGAAACAGAAACATTGCCTTTGGCACCATCCTCAAAATCAAGAGTCATGGTAAAATCCTGATCAGGAAGAATAGGCATAAACGCAAAATGCCCCTGAAGCCATCCAAAAATAATAATGATAGGAATAAAAGTCAACAAAGTGGCCTTCATAGACTGCATCATATATTTCATATTAGTCTGCATGGCCTTTTTCTGAACAGCCATTGCCTTCTCAGGCTCATGCTTAAGCTCTTTAGCCTGCTTCTGCAAGGTCTTGATTTCATCCTTTAACTGCTTCATCAAATTTTGATTAGTAGCAAACTTGTAAATCAAGACAATAATCAAGGAAATCAAGAAAGACATAATCAAAATAGCCCAAAAAGCAGGCAGGCTAAGCAAAGGACCAAAAATAAAATTCAAAGCAGGATCAAGAAAACTAAAAAAACCCATTATGATTCATCCTCCTCAAGCACACACTTAAATTTTATTCGCATCGCGAACCTCCTATGAACTTTCTTAACATCTGATTATCTGCATCACAAATTTTTAAAAAAAATTTAACTGAAATCATACTATTTGGTGAAACGCAAGTCTCAATAAATGAATCTGCCATCATGAACCTCCCATGAACTTTCTTAACATTGGATTCATATCCATCATGTGCTGCTTTGCAATCTCCTCATACAACCGATATATAATCATGACAGTAAGCAAAAGACCTGTACCTGATGTAAGAGCCCCAGAGACATCAGCTGCTGCCGCAAGAACGCCAACAGCAATAGCGCCCATAATAGTCAAAGGACCAATATACCTCTGCAACAGCCTCTCCAAAACCCTTTCATCTTTCCTAAAGCCAGGAATCTGCAAACCAGAACTCATAATCTGCTTTGCCTGAGACTTTGCATCCATACCAGAGGTCTGAACCCAAAACCAGGAAAAAACAACACAACCAACAAGCATAATCAAAGTATAGATACCTGCATGACCAATATCAGCAAAAGTCAAGCTGCCGCGAATCACCTTGCCAACAATATCTGGAGAGTAAACCCAAGCAACAAGACCGGTAGCAGGATTATTACCAACAAAAGTACCAAAAATAGGAAAACCCCAATTCTGAAACAACCTAGCCCACAACTGAATATTAGCCAGCAAGGCAGCAACCAGAATAACAGGAATATTAGACGTATAAATAAAACTTAACGGCCACCTGATACCATGACCGCGAACCCTTCCAAAACTCAAAGGAATCTCAACCTTCATAGCCTGAGAATAAACAGCCATAACAAAAACAACAATAGTAGAGACAACACCAGCAAACATCAACAAAGCAGTCTGAGGGTCGCCAGCAGCCAGGCTCTGAACCAATGCAGGAATAGCACCTGTAGCAATAGCAGGATTAGTAGGAGAAGGCAAAGGACTCAAAGCACGGATAAAAACACTCTGGGAAACACCAGCAGCAATAAACAAGCTGACACCCTGGCCAAAACCCCACTTGCTTACAACCTCATCCATAAACAAAATCAACATTCCGCCAAGGAACAGCTGAAAAACAAGCAGTAATTCCAATTGAAAATAAAGAGCAGTACCAGCAAGCTCTGCAGGAGGAGCCAGACCACTCATAAAAACATAAATACAAGCCTCAAAAATAATAAAAAACACAGCAGAAACCTTCTGCACACCCTGAAAAGTCTTTCTGCCATCATGAGATGTCAAATCAAACTTCAGAATACCAGAACCATTCAACAACTGCAAAACAATAGATGCAGTAACAATAGGGCCAATACCCAAGGAAATAATAGAACCAAAACTTGCGCCAAGAATAACTGACAGCAACTCAAACCTCTGCAGGGCATTCTGGCCAAGACCAAACAAAGGAACCATCCCAAGAACAAAAAACAAAACAAGAATTATTCCAGTCCACTTCAGTTTCTCCTTAAATGAAAGCCTTTTCTGAGTAGGCCCCTTAACTTCAGGAAGATTATACAGCAAGTTCTTGAAAAAACCCATTATTCCTTACCTTTTTCCTCTGTTTCAGGCGCTTTCTTTGGCTCTGCCTCTGGCAAAATAACCTCACCGCCAGCCGCCTTAACCTTTTCAACAGCAGTCTTTGAGGCAGCGCTAACACTAATCCTGAATTTCTTTGTAACCCCGCCTGCTGAAAGCAGCTTATCAATACCCAAGCCAGTAAGATTAACTGTGTAAACATCTTTTTCAAGAACAGCAAACTTATCCTTTACAAAATTATCAAGCAGCTCCTCAAGCTGCCTTAGGTTAATTATGGACAAAGCAGTATACTTGATTCCTTTAGACTTAAAGCCGGTCTTTCCAAAGTACTGGATTGTCCACCTGCCCTTAACAGGCATTTTACACTTTCCTTTTTTCCCAGTTCCAGCCCTTCCGCGGCCTCCACGCTCACCAGCACCCCTGTGAGAAACGCCATAACCGCAAGTACGGGAACCAGGGCTTCTGGTGCTTTTTCTTCTGCGTTTAGTAGTCATTATAGCATCCTCTTGATAAGATCATTAATCTTTTCCTTGCGATAACCATATGCTCCCCTTAACTTGAAAGGCATCTTGGTGCCTTTTCTCTCAAAACCACCCTTAGGAGGATTAAGTGCGAAATACTTGCCTTTTTTTCTTTTTTCAAGCATCTTAACAGTTTCATCAGTAACCTCTCCCCAGGCAACCAGGTGCTCAACCTTCTTTAGCATACCTTTATAAGCAGGAGTATCTTCAACAACAACACAATTAAACTTCTTGTTAAGATTAAGCATAGCCATTGTGTTCTTAACAGGCGCAGTAGTCTGCAAAGGCCCCTTAATCCTGATAACTGCAATCTTACTCATTCTTCACTTCCTCTTGTTTTCTTGTAGTGGCTCTTCCTTCTGCAATACCCAAAGCAGAGTACCTGCTTTGATTAACCTTTATTTTCATCAATTCTTTTAATGCAGATGTGCAGGCCTTAACAAGATTGGTTTTTACCTTTGTCTGGCCAAAAGTCTTGCTCCAGACATCCTTTATTCCTGCAAGCTTCAAAATCTTTGCACACTCTGGTTCAATACAAAGACCCTTGCCTTTAGGGGCAGGAATCAATTTTATCTTGACAGAGCCGCATTTTCCTGAAACCTCAAAAGGTATAGAGTGCGGGGTATTACAGCCGCACTGCCAGCTGCCGCATCCGCGCCTAATCTTGAATATATTCAATTTAGCATTTCTTGTTGCCTTTTCACGAGCAGGAACAGTATCTTTTGACTTGCCAAATCCGCCGCCAACATAACCATCCTCGTTACCGACAACAGCAAAACAAGCAAAACTAGGATTATTACCCTCAGGAGTCTTTTTCTGAGTCTGCTTAAATATTCTTCTAGAACCGCCGCCAAATTTACCTTTTGACTGGCCAATCAGCAGCAATTCTTTCTGCAGACCAGGCAGAAGCGCATCAGCAATCTGGGGCTCAAGAATATTTTTCCCAGAATCCAGTACGGCGTCAATATCTGTTATTTCACCAGACTGCACCTGCTTTCCAACACTCGTCCTGGGCTTCCAGCCCTCAAGCTCTGCAGAAACAGGAGCCCCTTCTACAAAATCCTCTGATTTAGGGACCTCCATTGCCTCTTTCTCTACTTCAAGCTTTTCTTCCTCATCAACAGACTCGTCTTCAACAGGCTCTTGAATTTTTTTCTCTTCTTCAGTCATTTTTTCGCACCAATCTTAGCTTTAATTTCATCAAAGTGAGCAGGCATTTTTTCAGGATCAAAACCCTGCTTTATGCATGCAGAAAACTGCTGTTCATACCTTTCCTTGTTTTCCTTTATCAATTTTGCATAATTCGCAATGTGCTCACCCTTGATCCTGGTCTCCTCTGGAAAAACATTTTCAGAGTGTGGAACAGCAAGACCGGCATCAACAACACCTTTTAATGCAGCAAACAAAACCCCTTTTTTCACGCTGCTTTGCATGCCAAGGTCCAGCATTGATTCCTTGATTTTTTTTGCAAGCGCCTTTTTTCCAAGCAAATAACCGCAGAGATATGCTGCAGGCAGGTTATTATTATTTGCTTTCCAGTCAAGCTTCTTCAGCTCGCGTGAATTAACAGACAAAATAATCTTATCCCCTTCATGAGAAAACTCAACCAACTGCAAAGAAATATTCTTGAGACTCTTTCTAATAATCAGCCGTGGTTTCTTGGACATCAAAAGCGATACCCGCTTCTTGTAGTCTGTCTTTCCTTCCCTTTTCCGCCTCTTTGCAACTGTGAATCTGCTCATTTTGACTTAACCATTCCCTTTTCTTTAATAAACAGCTTAATGTGGCGCACACTCCTGAAAAAACCGCCTTTTGACTTCTTGTACAGCGCCCCACAATTTGCTGAAGTCAACAAGCCCTTGCTTTTCAGTTCTTTCAGGAACTTTCTCTGAGCCCGCACAGTATTCATCCAAACCTCTTTAGGCTTTGCACGAGCAGTAAACTTTCCTTTTCTAGAGCCGCTGCCCCTCTGGCGCCCTTTTCTTTTCTGAACCTTTATTTTCCTGGCCCTGACTCTTGAGATTCCCTTTATTTTTTTCTCACCAATTACTCCGAGCTTGACCAATCCCCTTATGTCTGCTTTTGTAATAGCCTCACGAATATCTGAAGTTCTCTCAGGATCAAAATGAACCCTGTGCGGAGAACACTCCAATACCTCTGAAGCCAATCTTTTCTGAAGCCGTAAATGTTTCATTGTTCCCTCTTAGTCAAGACCTTTTCAAGCTCTTTAGTTCCTTTTTTCTTTGCATCCTCAGGAGACTCTGCAGCCTCTTTTTTGGCCTTTTCCTCTGCCTTTTTTTCCTTTTCTTTTTTCTTAGCTGCCTTGTCTTTAGTAGATTTCTCCTTTTTCTCCTTCTTTTTCTTTAACTGCCCCTCGACTTTTTTAAGGAAAGCATCAGCATCCTTTACATTAATAATATTAATACCAAGCTCTTTTGCCTTATTCACAAGACCTACTTTTTTCTTTGTTCCAACCCTTGCTGAAACAATAGCAGCCTGCTTTGACTTATCAAGAGCAGCCATATCTGCAATATTACACACAACAACAGGCAAAAGGCCGGAACTGTGCAGGCCCCTGACTTCCATGGGAGAACCATAGCCAACCTCAAGAGTCGCCCTGTGGCCCTGGAAGCCATGCCTCATCTTGCTGTGCCTGCCCCGCGGACCTCTCCAGGAATTCTTATCAACAGCTTTCTTTTTATGGTGATCTTCCCTGAAGTAATTCGGCTTTCTGCTCTTAATCTTTTTTCTCAATTCCAGCTTTTCTTTAATGCTCATTTTATCGGTTTACCTGCCTTTTCGGTAATATAAATCCCATCCTGAAAAACCCGCAAGTCGCGGCCCCTGATAACAGTCAACAATTCTATGTCTGAAGCAGTACTGCCTGCAAGCTCCTTATCAATAGACTCAACAATTACATCCTTTCCATCAACCTTGACAGTAACACCATCCTTTACTTTCAACTTTCTTGGAATCTTCTCGCCAAGAAAATTCTTAACAATAAACTCATTACCGCTGACACCAACATTCATGGGAAAATGGCTTGCGCAAACCTTAAGCTTGTAAATCCAAGGCTCATGAACACCCTTAAGCATATTAGCCAAATGCGCTCTGTAAGTATAAAGCATTTTTTTCTCACGTTTTGTGGCATTCTTTGTAGTGACCTTGATTTTCTTGCCTTCAATCTTAATAGCAATGCCAGGATACCTAAAAGCCCTCTTAAGCTCGCCTTTCGGCCCTTTAACTACAAACTCTTTATCCAAAACCACCTGAATTCCATCAGGAATTTCTATGACTTCCTCAATATCCTGCTTCATTTTAATAACAGTAAGCCACCAATTTTCCTCCAATCTTTTTCTCTCGCGCCTCATCAAGAGTCAGCAGACCCTGGTTTGTTGATATAATAATAATGCCCATGCCCTTGGCAGGGAGATATCTTTTCTCAAACTTATCAAAATCCTGCCAGCCAACACTAAAACGCGGCTTGATAACACCGCACTTGTTAATATTTCCAAGCAAGTGAAGCTTTATAAAACCGCCTCTTGCATCTGTAACCTTTTCAGCCTCGCCAACATATTGGTGGGTATTAAATATTCTTAAAACTCCCAGTATTAACTTAGATGAGGGATTTATGATTATCTCTTTCTTTCCCGCAAGCTCGTAATTCAAAACTGCGGACAATGCATTTGCCAAAGGATCATTGTTCATTTTTACACCTTAACTATATTTTTTAAAACCTATCTTTGGAGCAATCTCCCTAAAACAGTGCCTGCAGAGCTCAAGCCCGTACTTGCTTACATGCCCGCCATACCTGCCGCACTGGCTGCACTTAATTTTTCTCCTGCCCACACTCCTATCTTTAGGGGCATTATGCTTGATGTACTTCTTCATCTTAGCAGGTTTTGACTTCAACTGCTTCAAAACCTTTCTCCAATCACTTACAGTCATGCAACATCACCTACATTAACACCAAAACTCTCCTGAATAAACTTTATTGCTTCTTCTCTTGTTATCTGGTGCTTTTTTGGAATCTTTTTAGGCTCAAGACGCCTGCGCTTGATCCTGAAACCAGGCCTCTCAAGCGAAACACAGACCTGAAGACCCATAATTCCTATCTTGGGATCATAAGCAACCCCAGGAATATCTATGTATTCGTGAATACCAAATGAGAGATTGCCCTGCTCATCAAACTGAGACTCAACCAGATTTTTATCCTTGGCCTCAAACAGCCGCTTAAGTATCTCTACTGCCTTCTGCTTTCTCAATGTCAGCTTGCAGCCAATCGGAAGACCAGGCCTCAAGCCCCAGCCAGGAATCCTTTTCTTGGTGACTGTCTTGACGGGCTCAATACCGGTGATAGCCTTAATCAGCATAACCCCTTTATCCAGTTTTGTATTGTCCTTGCCAGCACCAATATTCAAGGTTACCTTCTCTATCCTTAACTGTTGCATTTGATTCATTTTTTTATTCCAGTTTTATAGCCTCTTTGCCCTTGCCCACAACAAAAGCATATTTTTTCAATGATTCATGCGTTTTCTTTGACTCTGTGTAAATCAGCTTGCCACCTTCAATGCTTTCCACAATCCCCCTGTGGCCCATATTCTTTCCGCCAACAAGATAAATCATCGCACCTTTTTCAAGCGGAAAATGCTCCTTGATTTCCTGGAAAGGAACTGTGATAAGCACAGTGTCTCCTGCCTTAATGCTTGTCTTGTCGGACAGGATGTTCCTGTTATCTGAAAGGTTTAACTGAATCTTTCCATTATTAACCGCAGTTTTTTTCTTAACCCTGCATAACTTAAGATTTGCTTCATCCTTTTCAACAGGAACCGCCTTAAGCCTGCCTTTGGTGTCAATCACTATCCGCAGAGCATCATTTGTATCCTTAATTGCGACAACATCCATCAAGCCAACAGGGAACTTATGCTCCTTGATGCGCCTTCCATCAACAAGCACTTCTTTAGTGTTAAGAATTTTCTTTACTTCACTTGTTGTAGAAGCATAGCCCAGAGTTTTCAGCAACAGAGCGACAGGCATGCTAATCTTTGCAGGATGAGCGCCAGGCCTGGGCCTAACTACAAATTTCTCCTGCTTTTTCAGCAGTGTCCAGCTCTTTGGTGTAACCAGTCTTTTAAGGTGTGATTTCATTTTGTTTTCTTAATTCTCCTCTTATCGCTTAAATCAAGATCCTGAATCATTAAGTTAGAAGGCTTAACAGGATACTGTGCCTTGCTGCCGTCTTTTTTCAGGATTTCAATGCCTGAAACAAAAACCCTCTGCTTTTCAGTATCAATACGTTCAACCTTGCCAGTCTTTCCCTTGAAAGTGCCATTCATAACCTTAACCCTGTCGCCTTTTCTTACACGCGCAGCCCTTTTGCTGTATTTTTTCCTAAGCTCAGGAGAGAGATGGCTACCTAACTGAGCACCCTTTACATGCTTTGGTGCGTTTCTTATGTACTTTCTTTGTTTTCCTGGTTTTTTACTTGATTTCCAAGCACTTGCCCAATTCATTTTAAACCTCTCTAAACAGCATTGCTTGCTATTTTAGCCACATTAGGCCATCTTTCACAAGCCTCTTTAGCAACAGGACCTTTAATCATGGTTCCCTTAGGATTGCCCAAATCATCCTTAAGTATCACAGCGGCGTTGTCCTCAAACCTGATTCTTGTGCCGTCCTTTCTCAGGTACTCTTTCTTCTGCCTGACAATAACAGCAGTAACAACCTGCTTTCTCATATCAGGCTTTCCTACAATAACAGAAGCCTTTATCTTATCACCAACACCAGCAGCAGAGTACCTTCCTTTTCTTGTCTTATGACCAAAAACACTGATTAACTTTAAGATTCTGGCACCTGAATTATCGCAAGCAAGAATCTTTGCATTATGGGGCAGGACCCTCCCAACAGATGCCTTAATCGCTTTCATCTTCTGATTCCTCTACTTCTTCTTTTTCAGCAGTTTCCAGCTCTTCCTCTGGCTCGGCAGGCTTTTCAATCTTTTTCTGCCTGACCTTTGACTCTTCAAGACCCTTCTCTCTCTCAGCAAACAATCTTTCCTCTCCAAACTTTTTAACAATAACAAAATTCTTGGTCTTGCTCAAAGGCCTGCACTCTTTTATTTCAACAAGGTCTCCTTTTTTAGCATCAATGCTTTCAGGATTATGAGCTTTAACACGCGTTCTTTTTTTCTCATATCTTTCATATTTCTGGCTCTTTTTCCGTCTCTCCCATTCCACTGTGACTGTTTTCTGCATTGCATCATTAATCACAACGCCTCTGAAGGCACGTCCTCTAAGGCTCAAGCTACCAAAATCCGGTTGTTTTCTGCCCTTAGCTTCTGTTTTCATTTTTCACCTTTGTCTTGATTCTTTCTTCAGGCGCGCCCATTAAAAGCACGCCTTTGACAGTGATTTTATCTCCCAGGTAGCTTATCTGGAAGACACTTGTTTTCTTGAGGGGCTTTTTCAGCCCGCTTGAAGTTTCAATGACCAGCAGATTTTTTGTCTCATCGACAACCCTTCCGCGCAAACCTATATTGGCCCTGTTGGCAGAGCCAACAATTTCAACAGTCCTACCAATCAGCTCATCCTTGACAAGCTTTTTGACCTTGTGCATTGCTTACTTTATCAGTATTGTTTCTGGAGCAAAGCCTTTTTCAACCAAAATCTGCTTGACTTCCTGCAGATGTCTCTGCTCAGCAGCAGAGGATTTTCCGCCGCCGCCCTGAAGCTCAATAACGCCGTCCTTAACAGTTCCTCCACAAGCAAATTTTGCCTTAAGTTGTTTAGCCAGCTTGTCGAGGTCGATCTCTTTTGGGTCAATCCCGCGGATTATCGTGTATTTCTTGCCGTACTTTTTCTTCTCTATTTTCACGATAATTTTCTGGCTTTCTTTTGCTATGCTCTCACAAACACAAAGGTCCTGAGGCAGACCGCATCTTGGACATGCTGTCATGCTTTTTTCTTAACCTCCTTGTCTGCAAGTATTGTATTTATTCTTGCGATTGTTCTTTTTGCAAGCCTGATTTTGCTTGGAGTCTTTGAAACAGTGCCGGTGGCTGCCTGAGCTCTTTCCTTAATAAGCTCATTCAAAAGCTCAACTTTTTTTGAATTGAGCTCATCCTCTGGCAGTGACTTAAGATCCTTGATCTTCATTTTTCCTTTATCTCCTCAACTTCTTGTGAAGGCTCTTCAGTAACTTCAATATCGTCAGGCAGTTTAACATCAGGAGGCATTATCTTAACACGTATGCCAACAGTCCCTGACTTTAGCTGAGCACTTGCGTAAGCAGTGTGGACACCTGTCAATGCGATATCTCCGCATTTTTTTAGGTAACCTGAATAAAACCTCCAGCTTCTTGCTCTTGTGCTGGGAATCTTGCCAGACATGACAATCTCAATACCAATTGCGCCGGCATTCATGACATCACTAAGTGTCTTGTGGCCGGTAGCCTTAAACCTCTTAAGACCAAAACGCTCAAGAGTAGAGGCAATCTTTTCAGCAACAATCTGTGCATCAAGATTAGGGTTCTCAACTTCTGAAATCTCAATCTGCGGATTCTCAAACTTGAATTTCCTCTTTAAAGTGTTTGTAAGCTTTTTTATGTTCTCTCCTTTCCTGCCAACAACAATGCCCGGTCTTGAAGCAGAGATAATTATTTTCTCGCCAAGAGGAGTCCTGACAAGCTTGGTATGGGAGTGGCCGGCATTCTGAAGAGTCCTTGCTATGTAATCCTCCACCTGGAACTCTTTCATCTTTGATTTAAGCAGTTTTCTTTCAATCATTTCTCTTTAACCTCTTCTTTAGCAACCTGATTTTTTTCTTGAGACTTTTTCTCTTTTTTTGGCTTCTCTGGCTTTACTTCTGTTTTTTTCTCCTCTTTAACAACAGGCTTTTCCTCTTTCCTAACAGCCTCGGCCGGCTTTGTCTCTTTTTGCTCTGCTTTTTTCTTAACTGCCTTTTCTTTCTTAGCAGTCTTTTTCTCCTCAAGCACAATCTCAACATGAGTCCTCTTTGCCTGCCTCCTGATGTGCCTTCCATAACGCCAGGAATCAGGCCCTTTCTGCGCACTTACATGCATAACAACTAAATCAGCAGTGCTGAAGCCCTTGAACTGCGCATTAGCCTCAGCAGACTCAAGTAGTGCAAGTATGTGCTGGCAGGCCTTAACAGGATACCTTCCCGCAGCCATGCCTGCCTTGTGACCCATATCGTCATTAAACCTTGTGAAAGGAACCGCACGCTTTTTCAAAATAACATCTGCAAGCTGTTTTTTGGCAAGCTGAACATTCTTGTTCCTGATAAACTTGCAAATCATCACAGACTGCTTTCGTGAGATAGGCAGAGCAATACCTACGGCTTTTGCACAATTTTTCCCAATCCTTGCTGAATACTTATAGCTCATGTTTACCTCACTGACAAGCTTGCACTTGATCTAGTAGCGCCAATACCCGGGCTGGAGTGTGCAACTTTCTTACGAGTGACTGCAAACTCCCCAAGCCTGTGGCCAAGCATCTCCTCTGTAATATTAATCATGACAAACTCCTTGCCATTATGAACCCTGATTGGTTTTCCAATCATTTCAGGAATGATAATCATATCCCTGCAATGCGTTTTATAGTCCCTCTTCTCTTTTTTCAGCGCCTCAAGCAATTTTTTTTGGGCAGGCGTAAACCCTTTTTTCAATGACCTCCGTGCCCTTGATTTCAAAAGGTCTGCAAACTCTGTAAGGGACAGCTTTTTCAGCTCCTCAGCTTTTTTACCTCTAAACAAAAATACCTTTGCCATTGTTTATTTCCTCTTGCCAGTCCTCTTTGCAGCAAGCTTGCCCGCTTTTCTGCCAGGAGGGGCAAACCTTGAAACTGGTTTTTGTCTTGCCTTACGCGCTGAACGCTTGTTACCAAACGGGTGGTCAATAGCATTCATCTTTGAACCGCCTGTTTTCGGATACAACTTGTTTTTTGCTTTTTTCTTATGATGCATTACTCCTGCCTTGAGAACAGGCTTTTCATGCCTTCCGCCGCCTGCAATGATACCAACCATTGCACGGCATTTTAAATTGAATTTTTTCTGCTTTTTTGAAGGAAGTATGACTGTAGCAAACTTGCCTGATTTTGTGAGCAGTCTTGCTGTGTTTCCAGAGGCCCTGCAAAACTTGCCGCCATCACCTGGCTGGCCCTCTATATTAAAGATAAATGTTCCATCAGGAATATCTGAAAGCATAAGAATGTTGCCCGGCTCTGCAGCCGCGCCTGCGCCAGCTGAAAGCGCGTCACCAACACGAATATCTTCAGGGGCAATCATCGTTCTTGTCTCACCATCATCATACTTAACCTTGATAACAGGAGCAGAGTGCCCCTGGCAATTCAATATATCAAGAATCCTGCCATTAATACACTCAGCCTTATGAGACTTGAGCCTTGCGTCTGTCTTAAACCTGAAGCTTGGAGTCTTGTACCTAGGGCTTCCTTTTC
>WJJT01000008.1 GCA_014729555.1 Candidatus Woesearchaeota archaeon | reverse complement strand
TCTCCATTGTTATTCATCAACAGGCCTGCTTTTGTTGAGATGATGATCACGCAGATCAAAAGACAATGAAATTCAAAAACAAGGCCTTGGTTAACCGGTTCAAGAAATTCATTACTTCTATAACTCTTGAGGACCGCGTTGCAGTGATTCACCACACAGACCCAGATGGTGTTTGTTCTGGTGTTATCATGGCCAAGGTTGTTGAAAGGGTTCGCGGAAAAAAGATTGATTTAAGGCATAATCAAAAAGGCAGTGTTCATGTTATGACACCGGAAACTTTAAAATTACTAAAGTCAAAAAAGATAAACAAGGTAATAATTACAGATTTAGGCACTGATGAAAACCCAGAATACCTGAAAAAGATTGAGAAGTTTGCAGACATCCTGATTATTGATCATCACAAGATCTACAATAAGTTGTCTTCTAAAAAGATAGTGTTCATCAAGCCGCAGCTTGTCTGTGATGTGGATCCTGCACGGTATGCTGCCTCCAAATTATGCTATGACTTGAGCATGCTTGCTACTATTGTTTCTGACCTTGACTGGGTTGCTGCAGTAGGCTCTATCGGTGATATTGCAGTCAAGCCCTGGACTGCCTGGCTTAATCGTGTTTTTAGAAGATACCGGATTAAAAAGCAGGAGGATCTGTTTAAGACAAAACTGGGAGAGTGCGCTATTCTTATCAGTTCTGCAGAGTCTTTTGATGTAAAGAATGTAAAGCTTGCTTTTGATGTTTTGTACAATGCAGATTCTTATCATGACGTACTGAATTCAAAATTAAGAGCATTTCGCAAAAAGATTGATGATGAAATTAAGAAATACCTCAAACTGCTAAGGAAAGATGCATTGTTTGAGAAGGACAGCATTTATTATGAAATAAAGCCTAAATACCACACCAAGTCGCCTTTATGCACGATTCTTGGGCAGAGATATCCTCATCGTTCTGTCTTTGTTGTGGACATATCCAGGAATCCTGTTGGTATCAGCGGCAGGCGCGGTGATGTCAAGGTAAAGATAAATCAGGTTTTGGAAGATGCCTGCAAAGGCATTTCTAAGGCATCTGCAGGAGGCCATGCTGTCTCTGCAGGCGCCACTGTTCCTAAAAAACACTATCAAAAATTCAAGAAGCGAATATTCAATATTTTAAGCAAAAAAAGGAGGTGAAACAGGAATGGCAAAGAGCAAGAAAATGTCATCACAGACAATTATCGTGCTGATGCTTGGCATTTTAGTGATAGTTGCTATAGTTGGCTTGGTAATGACTATGAAATCACAAGGCACTGGAAAGGCAGTTTATGCTTCTCCCCGGTTGTGTCCTATGGGTATGACAAGCCATGCTGGAGATTCCCCGGTGTTAGAAGCCAAGCAAAAAGCAGGCTATAAGTGTATTAAGGCAGCATACCCTGGATGGTACTGCTGTGAGTCCAGCCTGAAGTGAGTAATTAGTGCTTGCATCACATAAAACTATTTAAAATAGTTTTATTCATGTTTTTTTATGGCTTATGAAGAGATATTGCTGAAGTTTTTAGACCTGCTGAACTCTGCAATGAACGTCGACCAGGTTCTTCAGCGTAGCTGTGACTTCTTTTATACAGAGTTCAGGCTGTCTGATTGTTCTATTTTTTATAACAGCACACAAAAAAGGCAGAATACTGCATCCCTTGGAATGCAGGAGGCTGAGGCACTCCTGCAGAGCCAGGTTCTTGATTCTAACTCTTTTTTGTTCATAAAAGACCCAAAGTCAGATATTTCTCTCTCTGACTGCAAAAATGTCAAGGCTATGGAGCACTCGATTCTTGCTTTTCCTGTTCCTCACGAGCAAAAAGCTGTTGGTGTTTGTTTTTTTTATTCTGGTCTTGACTTGAGCAGTTATGTTGAGCTTGTTTCATCGCTTTTGTCCAAGATGGCTGTTGCCTGTTCAAGGGCAAAGTATTTTGAGGATGCACAGCAATGCGCTATCACAGATCTTTTGACAGGCTTGTATAACAAGGCGTATTTTCTTGAGGCTGTCAAGACAGAGCTTGCCCGTGGAAAGCGCAATCAAAAGCCTCTTTCTTTGATCATGTTTGATTTTGATAATTTCAAGAAATTGAATGATACTAAAGGCCATGTTGAGGGCGACCGGATTCTTAAAGAGGTTGGCAGGCTTCTTAAGGAGCAGATTCGTTCAATGGATATTGCCTGCAGGTATGGGGGTGAGGAATTCACTGTTATTCTTCCAGAGACTTCGCAGGATGATGCTTTTTCTATTGCAGAGAGGATGAGAAAGTCTGTTGAATCTGCTTTTTCCGGCTTGACAACAGTTTCTTTGGGTGTTGTTACGTGCATGAATTCAAGTATTGATGAGAACAAGATGATAAAGCATGCAGATGCTGCCCTGTATAAGGCCAAGAGTCTTGGCAAGAATCGGACTGTTAATTTTGTTGTGATTGATAAGAGTATTGCCCCTATTGATGTGCAGGAGGCTTCATCTTGATGTGATGATTTCTATGACATCCTTGTGCTTCAGGATGTGTTCTTTTCCTACTGTTCTTTTTGTTTTTACGTCTATTGCTCTTATGAACTTTTTCCCTATGTCTGTGTGGATTCTGTATGCAAAGTCAAGCGCTGTTGAGTCTTCTGGAAGAAGAAAGCAGTCTGGGAGTATGTTGCCGTGCTGGTCTGCGAGCTTGTTCACTCCCCCGGGAAATACTGCTATGTAATTCAGCAGTTGGAATACTGCTGCGTCTATTGCCTGCTGCACCCCTGTTGTGCTGTATTTGTCCAGTATGTTTTTTCTTATGAATTCAAGCGCTTTTCTTTGTTTTTCGCTTGGTTTTCCTGTTATCTCAAACTCTTTTTCTCCTGGTATGTATTTTATAAGGTTTGTTTTTGCTGCTTCTTTCAGTGCCAGCTCTGATTCTGCTGAGCAGGGTGTGATTATGTGGTCTGGAAACTGTTTTTTTATTCTTTCAAGGTTGTCTTTTGCTGTTGGCATATCTATTTTGTTTGCTGTGATTATCATGGGCTTTGTTTTTTTTCTCAGTTCTACTGCAATATTATTAAGGTCTTTCTCACTCCACTGTGCTGGTTTTTCAGGGTCAAGACTGAATTTTTGTATGACTGCTTCTATCATTTTTTCGTCTACATTAAGCCCGGATACTTGTTTTGCCAGTGCTGCTGATACTTCTTTGCTTTCCTGCTGTATCTGTCTTGCGAATTTTTCCCATCCTTTTTTTAGTATTGATAGATACCACATGTCCAGTTCTGTCTCAAGAAAGTTTATGTCAAATGCAGGGTCATAGCTTCCTGGCTCTACTGGCTCTCCTTTTTCATTTGTGCTGCCTGATATGTCCACTATGTGTATCAGTGCATCTGCTTGTCTCAGGTCGTCAAGGAATTTGTTTCCCATCCCTTTTCCTTCGTGCGCTCCTGGAACCAGTCCTGCCACGTCAAGCACCTCTACTGGAACAAAGCGGTTGTGCTCTATGCAGTATCCTGTTCTTGGATTGCACTGTACATTGAAATCCTTGTCAGCGCATTCTACTTTCACAAACCCAAATCCTTTGTTAGGATCTATTGTTGCAAAGGGATAGTTTGCTATTAGCACCTCTGCTAATGTAAGTGCCTTGAAAAATGTGCTTTTTCCCACGTTTGCTTTTCCTACAACTCCGATTAGCATGTTGTTCTCTGATTTGCTGAAATTATAAAAATCTTTGGGCGAAAACCTTATAAATGCGTGAATTTAAAAGGTAGTAATGGTTTCAATAAAGCACAGGTATACTGGTGTTGAGTACAAGACTGTTACCAGGTTTTCTGTAAAGTTCAAGGATGTTTTTATTCTTGAAGACCTGTATGTTTTGATGTATGAGTGGCTTGTTGAGCGCGGTTTTGCAACAAGGGTTGATGCTGATTTTCCTGAACGGTATTATCTTGACAGGACAGGCCCTGCCGGCAAAGAGGTGTGGATCAGGTGGAGGCCTAAGAGACACCCTATTCCTGGAAACAAGTTCTGGAGGTTTGATTTGGATATTGACATGCATGTTCTTGGCTTGAAAGATGTTGAGCTGGTTGTTCAGAATAAGAAAGTAAAGGCTAATAAGGGCGAGGTTGAGGTGCAGGTTGCTGCAAACCTGATTTATGATGCTTCAGGTGAGTGGAAAAAGAGTGCGCTCTTAAAGCCGTTCAGGAATTTTTATTTCAAGAGGTTCTTGAGCAAGAAAAAGGATATGATTGAGAAAGAGTTGTACAATGAGGCTTATGAGTTCAGGGATGCGATAAATTATTACCTGCAGCTTGAGACTTACCTGCCAAGCAAGATGGCTGGGTTTGAGTTCTGGCCAAAACGGACTCCAGAGCAGTAGAAACTTTTATATATTCTTGTTCTAATTTTTTAATTAATGACAAAAATAAGCACGCCAAGTATTAACATAAAGCATAAAGGTATTTTTGATTTGTCTGCTGTTCTTCAGGGCATTAAGAACTGGTTTGAGGGCGATGAGTTCAAGGTCCATTATCCTGCGCATAAGCTTAAGCAGCCTGCCGGAGGCTGGGAGCATGAGATGACAATTTATGGCGAGCGCAAGATGAATGAGTATGTCAAGTTCACAATAACTCTTTTTATTCGCTTGTATGACATAAAGGATATTGAGGTTATTAAAGAAGGTAAAAAGGTGCAGACCAATAGTGGACGGATTACTGCGGACATAAGCGGGGAGATTGAATTGGATTTTGAGAATCGTTTTGATGGTTCAAAATTCCTGCAGGCTTTTCAGGATTTTTATCATAAATATATCATCAAGCAGGATATTGGTGATTATTGGGAAGATGAAATTATGCTTAAAATAGTTAATTTAGGAAAGTTTATAAGGGAAATGTGTCAACAAGAGGCTGTTGCGTAATAAAATGTCTGAAAAAACAACTGTTGTGGAAAAAGAAGCAATCAAGTATGAGGGTTTGTTTTCTGTTAAAGAACTTTATCAGCTTATTGCGGACTGGGTGAATTCAAAGGGTTATTTTCCTATTGAGAAGTTTATTGAAGAGAGTGTTGAGAAAGAGGGAAAGGTTATTACAGCAAAGCTTGAGCCTTTCAAGAAACTGACTGATTATGCCAAGGCAATCATCAAGATTGAAATCCTGATTTCTGACTGCAAAGAGGTTGAGGTTACAAGGGCTGGCAAAAAGCAGAAATTGAATAAAGGCCGGGTCGTTATTGAAATTAAGTCTGTTTTAGAGACAGATTATGAGCATAGGTGGGAGATGAAGCCCTGGCTGTATGTCCTGAGGACGATTTTTGAGAAGTATATTTACACTCCTTTCTTAAGCGGTTTCAAGAATGCTCTTCGCGAGGATACAGAACACCTGAAAGAGCAGATTAAGGCGTTTTTAAATCTCTATAAGAAGTAAGGAAAAGCTTTATAAATTGTTCTGTAATTCAAATTCTTGGTTCGCAATTTTATTATTGCCTCCGTAGCTTAGTAGCTAAAGCGTCTGACTTGTAGCAAAATTGCAAGCAATCAGAAGATCAAGGGTGCAACTCCCTTCGGAGGCTTTCGAACGTCAATGAGAAAGGTGTATGAGAACCAGCCAAAATCTTTGATTTTAGGCACTGCCCCTTGGCTTTACCCTTTTTTTGTATGGGTTTGGGAAACAGGGCTTTCTTTCTTTCTCCTCAAAAAACAAAACTTTAAATATGCGTTTGTTTGTGCTTTGTTTGGTGACATCATTTGGTTGAAAAAGTGTATGCTAAATTAAAGAAAGAATTTGATCTTCCTGATTTTGATTTTCTTAACAAGGAGTTTGAGATAGCTACTATTGAGCCGGATGGATTTTTGTTGCGTGAGATTAAGCGCAAGATTAAAGACAGGTTGAATTATGCTTCTGATATCTTGAATAAGATAATTCAGCCAGAGACTGCTGCTTTGTCTGATTTGTATGAATATCGTTGTTTTGATGATGAGGACAAGCAGAAAATTTTTGAGCTTTTTAGCAGGATTTTGTATTTGAGCAGGAAGATTGTCGAGTCAGAGTTTTTGCTGGACGAGAAGAAAGATGCTGAGATTATCAAGGAAGTTGCTGAGAAGTGGCCTGATATCAGAAAGGAGATGATTCCTTTTGTGAAGTCTTTAGAGGCTTGTTGGCAAGAGATACCTTCCTCTGATCATGGTTTAAAGGAGTATTTAGGATGAATATTGTCATTTTTGGGCCTCCTGGCTCTGGAAAGGGGACACAAGCCGGCAAGATTGCTGAAAGGTATGGTATTCCTCATATCTCTACTGGTGATATGTTCCGTGCTGCTATGGACAAGAAAACAGAGCTTGGCTTGAAAATTAAGGATATGATGGCAAAAGGTATTCTTATTCCTGATGAGATTACTATTCGCTTGGTTGAGATGCGTTTAAAAGATGCTGATTGCACAGAGGGTTTTATCTTGGATGGCTTTCCTCGGACTCTTGAGCAGGCAGAGGCTCTTGATGAGATGGCTGAGCTTGGTTTTGTTATTGTTTTGGATGTTCCTGATGATGTTGTTGTAGATAGGATTATGAATAGAAGGACTTGTGCCAAGTGCGGCAGGTCTACGACTGCTGATGAAGGTGATACTTGTAAGAAATGCGGTGGCAAGCTTGTCAAGCGCTCTGATGAGGATGTTGAAACCAGTAAGCATAGGCTGAAAGTGTATCATGACCAGACACAGCCTTTGATAGAATATTACAAGCCAAGAGATGTTGTTCATGTTGTTGATGGTGACAGGCCTGTTGAAGAAGTCTTTAAGGATATTATTAAGGTATTAGGTGAATAGCTGGTTGATAAAAACAGTTGCATAGCTTCCTTTTGGTAATGTAAACTTTACCAAATTTTTTTTCTTGCCTTTGTTTATCTCGTCTTCTTCAAGAGGCCCTATTTTCAGGTCTTTTGCTTCTGCAATTATCTCTCTTTCATCTCCTTCTGAGCTTAGTTCTGGTATTTCCTTGATTATGAAGTCTCTTGGCCTGATTCCTTCTTCTGCCAAGAAATCAGCGAGTACAGAATTATCCACTATTGTTCCAAATCCGACTAGTGGCAGCGTGCCTTTTTTTCCTGTTTTTTCAACTACTTTGTTCCATATCCAGCTTTGGTAAGCATGAATGTATATCTTCAACAATTTCAAAGGAAGTGTTTTTAGTGCTCCGACATAATTTGTTGGATTTTTATGGTTATAATCCCTTACCTTTACTTCTTCAGGCCCTTTGTTAGAAAGCATCAGCTTGACTGCTTTTTCAAAGTCTTTCTTGACTATTGCTTTTCCTATTGGCACATTTATCTTTCCAAACCTTTGCTCTCCAAAATAATTCACAAATTCTTTTTTTGCCGCTGGTTTTTTGTCAATGTTTCGAACAATAATCTCAAATTCATTTCCTTCCAGGTCTCCCAGGCTTATTGGCTCATTTCCTTTTCCCAAGAACTTTAGTTCAATGTCTCTTAGTTTTATTTTCTCTAGCCTGTCTTTGTTGACTTCTGGCACAGAGCACACTTGTTCTGTTATTGCTATTTTGTCTTTATTTCCTGCAAAGCCGAATTTTTTAGGATTAATATGCAATGCATTCGCTGCATGCTCTAGTGCTCTTATTGTGTTGTAGTTTTTTTTCTTTAGCAAGAAATAGGTGTATTTTCCTTTTTCTTTTGGCTTTATTGTGCTTATTTCTTTGACAATGAAATCTTCTGTTTTTTCTTTTATCCTGTACATTTTTAGACGCACCCAGAGACATGGTCGAAAGCAGAGCTTTCTCTCAGCCTCCTGTTGCTAACGCACTCGAGGGGATTCGAACCCCCGACCCCTTGCTGGCTCCTTTAGAATTAGGAGGCAAGTGCTCTATTTGCTCTACGCAAATCCGGCAAAATTCTCCGAATTTTGCAGTATCCAAGCTGAGCTACGAGTGCATTTAAAGAATTAGTTGTGTTGTGTTTTTAAAGTTTACCACTTTCTTTTTGTCTTGAAGACTTCCTGGAAGATTGAGCTTATCCAGTTTGCTGTTGTAAAGTATGGTATGAACAGGAAATATCCTGCTGCTCCGATTATGTTTTTTGTTATTTTTTCATTGAATTTCTTGTGTGCGTGCAGTATCAGGTAAAAGCCAAGCACTGCTGCGAGCATTATTGGCAGCATTATTCTTAGGTTTTGTGCAAGCATTAGTTCCTGTAGTGTTGGGTATTCCAGAAGTTTTGTCCAGAAATATCCTTTTATTGTTGCGCTTCTTATTGTGAATTCTATTGTTTGGTCCAGGAAATTGTATGCGATTATGCTTATGTTTGTTATTAATAGTCCTACTACAAGCACGTTTACAGGCATTTGGAACAGCCCGAACACGCCGTGTTTTCTTGAGAACATCATTGCTCTGTAGTTCCACATGTTGTAGATGTATCCTCTTGCCCATCTTATTCTTTGCTTCCAGAATGCTTTCAGGTTTTGTGGTGCTATTGTGTGTGTGGTGCTGTCTGTTTCCATCTCTACCCTGTATCCCTGGTATTTCAGGCGCATTGCTATTTCCAGGTCCTCTGTTAGGTTGTTTCTGTCTTTTGTGAATCCTCCTACTTTTCTTAGTATTTCTGTCCTGTATACTGATAATACTCCTGGTGTTATTGCCAGTGTTCCAAGCACTGCCATTAGTTTTCTTATGAAGTTGCTCATTACGTATTCAAAGAATTGTATTCTTTCCAGGGTTTTGTTCGGGCTGTCTACTCTTACTCTGCTTATTACTGCGCCTGTATTTTCTTCTTCAAAGTGTGGTATTACTTTGTGTATTGAATCTTTCTCTATTCTGCTGTCTGCGTCTACTACTGCAAAGAATTCTCCTGTTGCCTTGTCTATTGCTGCATTTACTGCGCTTGATTTTCCGCCGTTTGGCTTGTTGATTAGTATTATGTTGTATTCTTTGTTTTTGTTTATTATTTCTTGTGATACTTTTGCTGTTCTGTCTTTTGAGCCGTCATTTACTATTATTATCTCTGTTTTTTCTTTTGGATAGTCTGAGTTTACTATAGAATTGACTGTTTTTTCTATTGTTTTTTCTTCATTATATGCAGGAATGCCTATTGTGACTTTTGGATGCTTTTTTAGCTTTGTTTTTTTTGACTTTTCTGCATGAAGTACGCTTATCCATATGATTGAGAGCCATAGTGTGAAGAACAATATGACCCATAATATGTGCTGTAACATACCTCTAATTGGCATATTTGCCTTTTTAAAGCTTGTGGTCATTTGGTTAGTTGTTTTTAGTTTGTGGTTTGTAGTTATTCGGAAATTCGATATTCCGCGACTACCAACCACCAACTACCTACTAATAACCACTTAATAACCTTTTTAAATAAAGCCCTATTTTTAGTGTGTATGGCTGGTAGAGATATTTATGCTTCAATAGTGCTTGGATTAGGCGTGGTTATTTTTCTAGTCATGATTCTGATGTCTTATATTGTTGGCAATACGGGCTTTGTTCCTGACATGATTGCATTTATTGTTCTTTCATTGTTTTTTTACTTTACTTATGAGAAGTGGAACTTGAATCTTCCAATATATACTATGTTGATTCTGGGTTTTATTCCGCATGCTTTGGGTTTTATGGGTTTTTATTTGAATACTCCTATTGGCTTGGCCTGGGATCATTTTACACATATAACGGCTATTTTTGGTTTTGGTTTGCTGTTTTTTAATTTCCTGTATCCTTGGATGGACAGGAAGTTTTTTACTCAGAAGACTATTTTTTTGATTTTGGTTGTCTTGTTGGCTGCTTCTGGTGTTGGTGTCATTATTGAGCTTGTTGAGTTCTCTGGATTCCTTATGTATGGTTTTGGCGAGGGTGCTCTTGCGTTTGGTGCTGGTGATGCCTGCACAGGCCAGTTAGTCTCAACATTCGAAGAAATTGATGCATATGGCGGCGGCTGGTTCAACACAATGTATGACTTAGTCTGGAACTCTATGGGTGCTTTAGCAGCTGTTTTGATTATGATTCTCATTCATTATGTTATTAAGCAGCCCAGGAAGAATTTGTTTGATGGGTATTGAAGATGGATCTAATTACTGCAGGAAGTAGGAGCGTATTGGAGAAATGGCTAGGCAATTTGATGTAGATACTTGGTATAATCCTGCAAAGGATCAATTCATTTTTTCAGAGAAGTTATCTTTATCTGGAAAACCAATTAGTTTAACAGTCGAAGTTTCAGATGCATGCAATTTGGAATGTCCTTATTGTCTTTCTGAGAGTGAGATTAAAAAAGCCGCAGAGTTACCTGATTCATTAGTTGCTAGATTAGAAGAACTTGCGCCGTTTAAACTGATTCTTGGAGGTGGGGAGCCATTTATTTTGCCCAATATTATTAATTTACTTAAAACAATGCGCGCAGCAAATTGTTCAATATATGTTGCAACCAATGGAGTTCATATTCCTGATGAAGCACTTGCTTATGTTGATTGTCTAGATATCCACATAGATGGTACAAATGAAGAAACATATTTTAGAAGTATGGGGAAAAATAGATTTGCACAAGTTACAAATAATATCGAAAAAGTTGTAGCTTCAGGAGTACAAGTTCGATTGAATTGCGTCGTCAACAATAATAATTATGGCAATATACCTGCATTTCCTGCGTTTTGTAGAGAAAAAGGCATATCTGACTTACAATTAATCCGCCTTCTTCCAATAGGCAGAGCAAAAGAAACCAATTTATTTGTTGATGAAGCCAATATTAAAAGATTACAAGAGGGACTAAAAGAACATTCTGATTTATCAATTCATTTTATGTATGCAGATCTTAACAGAACAAAAGAAAATTGGTTCAAAGCATACCCTGTTTTTGATAATCAAGGTAATCTGTTAATATTGCCAGAACATAAGCCTTCTCCCAAAAAAATATTTGATGATACAATTAAGGATATTTTCAATAAGTATAAACAATTTCTTCGTACTAGTCCAAGATCAATACGAAAAGAATAATATCTGATTGAACACTCAACCTACCCGACCATCTTCTTCAGCATTTCAGAAATCTTTTTGCCTGCTGCTTTTCCTCTTAACTTCTTCATTGCTTCTCCAATGAGCGCATTAAACTGTAATCCTTTATTCGCTTCAACAATCTTCTTCAGTTCTTTCTCTAAATCTGCATCAGACATCATGTGATATTTCTCTATTATTTCAGCAACTGGTTTGTTCTCTTTCAGAATGTCCAGAACATTTTCTTTAGCTATTTTGTCTGAACTTAGTTCATCAAAGAGCAACTCAAAGTCTTCTTCTGTTGGGTTTATTTCTATTTTGTATTGTCTTTGTATTGTTTTTGGTGCTGTCATTATTATTTCTGCTATGAATGCTGGCTTTATTTTCTTGTGTTTTTCAACTAATTTCTCAAATAATTCTGATTTTGGTGATTTTGCAGTCAATACAGCAAGATCCTTTCCTAAGCCCATTTTTTCATACTTTGGTATTTTGTCTGTAATCAATTCAGGTAATTTAACAGTATCAATCATTTTTTTAGTAATTTTTATTGGTGGTATGTCTGTCTCTGGGTACATTCTGGCTGCTCCTGGCATCTGTCTTTCATAGCTGGTTGTATTGTCTGGGTTTGCCTTGCGAACTTCCATTGGCACTCCTTGTATTGCCTGGTTTGCTCTTTCATTAACTGCTGCTAATGCCTTCAAGCATCTTTCTTTTTCATCTGCTACTAGTGCAAAACCGTCTTGCTCTTCGCACAGCAATTCTTTTCTTAGCACCCCTACTTCTCTGTCTGTTATTCCATATGCTGGAAGCTCGTCTGAGTGTATTATTCCTCCTGCTCCTGCAATTACTTTTGCTCTCTCAGAAAACTCAGTTCCCAACCTTTTTTTTGGTTGTGTTTCCATACCAATTAGTCCTGCAAACCCGTTTAATTTTATTCCCATTACAGTGTTTCCTGCTTGTAATGTTTTTGTGATTAGTTTTGCTCCTGAATTTTTTAGTGTCTGTGTTGCGTCTTTTGCTTTGTTGGTAAACTTTTTTACTCTTCTTTTTTCTAATTCCTTATGAATATCAACTAGATTGATTTGTCGTTTTACTTCATTCTCAATAAGTGTTGGGATGCTCTTCAAATCTTGTGCTCCTTTTATTTCTACTCTGTTTCCTTCTTTTATGGATACATTTACGTCTTGCCTGATTGTTCCTATTCCTCTTTTTGCTTTTCCCGTGCTCCTTAACAACATTCCTAATTTCTCTGCTGTTTCTTTTGCATGCTCAGGACTAATGATATCCGGCTCTGTTCCTATTTCCATTAGTGGTATTCCCAGCCTATCCAATCTAAACAATACATGGTCTTTTTCATTTTTTATCGGCCTGCAGGCATCTTCTTCAAGAATGATGGTGGGAATTCGAACATCCCCTTCACTTGTTTTCAATATTCCATTGCGCGCAAGCAAAGCTGTTCTCTGGAATCCTGCTGTATTGCTGCCGTCAACTACTGTTTTTCTCATCACCTGCGCTCCGTTTACAAAATCTCCTTTTAGCATCTTGCATACTTGCAGTGCTGTCTCAAAGGCTTCAGAATTAATTGGTTCTGGCGGCATTTCATCAAGCTCAACTAAACAATTAGTGTCATAATACCCTTCATAGACATAGTATTTTCCTTTTTCTGTTTCTTCTCTTGCAGCAATGTCTATCCTGCCTGTCTCTCCTACTACTGCTCTTAATTTTCTTTTGACAGTAAAATGTGGCTCATCATCTCTTAATGTGGTTGGGCAGTTGCAAAATAGTTTCTTGCCTTCTAGTTGCTGGTGTATCTCTATTCCGCACTTGAATCCTAGTCTTTTGAGATTGGCCTTTTCCATAATTGTTCTCCTTTTTTCCTGGCGATTTTTATTGCATGGAGGGGTATCATTTTTTCCTCTCCATTTGCGTCAATCAGCATGAAGTTTTCTGAGATGTGTGTTATTTTGTTATAGGGAATCTCGATGATTTCCTTTTTTAAGCGGTCATAATATCCGACTGTGTAGTCTTCTGGATTTTCGTTTTTGTCCCACTTGATTTTGTTTAGTAGTTCTTTTATTGGAATCATTGCTTGATAAACTCTTTTTCATATTCAAGTCTTTCAGAAATTTCTCCTACAAGGTTTTGTCCAAACATTTCTTTTGCTTTTTCTTTTGGGTAATTGCTTAATAGCCAGGATAGTTTGATGTATGCTGTTTCTGGTGTCATGTCGCAGTAATTTCCCAGCACCCCTATGTCTATCAGTTGTCTTCCTGGTGCATAGACATTCATGTCAACTGCTCCAAAGATTGTTTGTGTTGTCATTACGACTGTTGTTCCTTTTTTGATGAGATTTTGAATTTCTTTCATGATTTTTGCGTTTTCTTTTGTTAGTTTGTCAGTCTCTGATACTGGTGCATGTCCCAGCCCTGTTCCGTCTATTACCAGGCCTGCATATCCAGAGAATGCCTTGAATTGTTCTGCATACATGTTTGGACAGCAATAGATTATTCCAACTTTCAGGTCTTCTTTCATTGGCATTATTTGTGTTTTTTTCTTAGCTGTTGTTTTTCTGAATCCTGTTCTTAGGTAGTTTGCTTGTTTTTTGTCATAGTCTACTCTTGCCCAGGGCAGTACGTTTATTGCCTGGAATGCATCGCGCCGGCTTGAATGCATTTTCCTGCATTTTGTTCCTGGCAGTATCACGCAGGTCTTGTCTTCTGTGTTTTCATGCATGCATACTGCTACTTCTGCAAATTTCTTGTTTGCTGCTATGAAGAATGCTGCTGATATCAGGTTCAGGGCTGCGTCAGAGCTTCCCCGATCAGAGCTTCTTTGCGCTCCTGCTAATATTACTGGCATTGGTAAGTCTTTTAGCATGAATGACAGGGCTGCTGATGTATAGTGCATTGTGTCTGTGCCGTGTGTTATGATTACCCCATCAACGCCTGCTTTTTTCTCTTTGTCAATCTCTTTTGCTAATATGTTGTAATGTCCGAATCGCATGTTTTCTGAGAACATGTTTGATACTAGCCTTGACTTGATGTTTGCTATGTCTTTTAGTTCTGGGAACATTGCGAGTATTTCTTCTGGTTCAAATCTTGCAATCACGCCGCCTGTTTCATAGTCTACTTTTGAGGCAATTGTTCCGCCAGTGTGTAATATCGTGATTGTTGGCAGGTCTTTTTTCTGTTTTTCTTTTGGGAATTCTGCTTTTTTCTCTTCTTTTTTGCTGATTGTGTGGATTGCCTTCACTCTTTGCTTGTCTATGCCCATGTTGTAGCCAGTGTCTAGTTTTATGACTACAAATTCCTTTTCTTCAGGCATTAGAACTCCTTCTATTTCTTCTTTGTCTGTCTTGATTTTTACTCTTTCACCTGGTTTTGCCATATTACTGGACTTAGAATTGCTTATTTATTAACTTTACTAAAATAAGAAGAAAAAAGAAATTAAAATTCAACTTTTGGTGCTGTTGCAGCTCCTTTGTCTGCTTCAAAGCTCTGTTTTCTCTCAAAGCCGAATGTTGAAGCAATCAGGTTTGTTGGCACTTTTCTTACAGCGTTATTGTAGTTTTTGATGGCTGCATTAAAGTCTTTTCTTGCCACTGCAACCCTGTTTTCTGTTCCTGCCAGTTCGTCTTGCAGGCTCAGGAAGTTTTCAGTTGCTTTTAGCTGCGGGTAGTTTTCCACATTTATGTTCAGTCCCTGGAATCTGCTTACTACTGCATCGCTCTCTGCCAGTGCTGCCTGTTGTTGTTCTGGTGATGTTGCAGTTGATAATGCTTGTTTTGCTTTTGCTACCCCTGTTCTTAGTGCTGCTATCTCTGTTTGTGTTTCTTTCTCAAATTGTACTGCGCCTTCTACTGTGTTTACCAGGTTTGGTATCAGGTCCAGTCTTCTTTGGTACTGTGTCTCTACATTTGCCCAGCTCTCTGCTACTGTATTGTCTAGGCCAACCAGCTTGTTGTATCCCATCACAAGCCATAACATTAATATAACCAGTATTACTCCTCCGACTATGAGCCAGATTTTTGTTTTGTTTGTTTTCTTTGCCATTTATTGACACCTCGATTATTTATTATGAAAGTAATATAAAAATCTTACCAGCCTCCAGAGCTTCCGCCTCCTCCAAAGCCCCCGCCCCCAAATCCGCCTCTGCCAAATCCTCCAGAGCTTCTTCCAAATCCGCCCCATATGATTCCAGAGCCTCCTGATTTGCCGTGTTTTGCCATCCAGCTTATCTGTGCTGCCAGTATCCAGAACAATATGCTAAGCACAAATGCTACTGTAAAATATGTTACTCCTAAGAATAATGATGCTGCCAGTATTGCTGCGTCTGTTCCTGCTCTTGTTTTCCATTTGTGTTTTTTTAGTTTCTCTGTTGCAACAAGTAGTACTAAAAGTAAAATCAGGTATCCAAACACAATAAGCCCGCCAAATGTGCTCATCGTTGTTGGTTTGTATTTTGCTACTATGCTTGGGTCTTCTTGCAGTATTCCTTTTATTTCTGTTATTGCTTCATGCACACCTTTACCGTATTCTTCTTGCCTGAATGCTGGTGTTAGTATGTATCTTCCGATTCTTCCTGTTTTTGCGTCTGGCAGGACTCCTTCAAGGCCATAGCCTGTTTCAAACCTGTATTTTCTGTCTTTTACAGATATTAGAAGCAGCAGTCCGTTGTCTTTTTCTTCTTTTCCTATGCCCCAGTTTCTTGCAATTTCCAGTGAATATTCTTCTAGCGGTCTTCCTTCAAGACTTTCGATAGTAAGCACTGCAATTTCTGCTGTTGTATTCTTATCTATTTCTTCACATAGTTTCTCTATCTGTTGCCCATATTCTCCCAAAATGTTTGCATTGTCTGTTACATATCCTTTGTATGAAGGAATCTGCGCTAGAACATTAGGTAATACTAAAAGTAAAATGAGTAATATCCATAATTTTTTCATTCTTATCCAAAATATGCTGGTTTTTGCTGCTGCATTTCTTTTGCTCTTGCTGCCTTGAATTGTTCTTTTAGCTCTTCATATGCTTTTTCTATATCTTCTGTTACTGACGGTCTTACTTTTTGCAGTGCTTCCTCAAAGTGTTTTTTGTTTATTTCTTTTGCTTGCATGTCTTCTCTTAGTGCGATTATTGCTGCTTCTCTGCATATTGCTTCTATGTCTGCGCCCGCATAACCTTCTGTCATTGCTGCCAGTTCTTTTACAGTCATGCCTTTGATCGGCATTCCTTTTGTGTGTACTGTGAATATTTCTTCTCTTGCTTTTTCGTCTGGCGCTGGTGTTAGTATTATTCTGTCAAACCTGCCTGGCCTTAATAGTGCTGTGTCTACCATGTCTGGCCTGTTTGTTGCCCCGATTATTACAATGTCATGCAAGTCCTCTAGTCCGTCTATTTCTGTCAATAACTGGTTCACAACTCTTTCAGATACGTGTGAATCTGAGCTTGCGCTTCTTCTTGGAACCAGGCTGTCAATCTCATCAAAGAAGATTATTGTTGGTGCTGTCTGTCTTGCTTTTTTGAATATTTCTCTTACTGCTTTTTCGCTTTCCCCCACCCATTTGGATAATAGCTCTGGCCCTTTGACAGAGATGAAATTTGCTTCGCTTTCATGTGCTACTGCTTTTGCCATTAGTGTTTTTCCTGTTCCTGGCGCGCCGTATAGTAATATTCCTTTTGGCGCCTTTACTCCCATTCTTTTGAATACCTCTGGGTGCTTTAGCGGCCACTCTACTGCTTCTGCCAGTTCCTGCCTGACGCTTTCTAGTCCGCCGATATTTTCCCATTTTACATTTGGGACATCTATCAGGACTTCTCTTAGTGCTGATGGTCTTACTGTTTTTAGTGCTTCTATAAAGTCTGATTTTGTGATTATTAGTTTTTCCAGGATTTCTTTTGGTATTGATTCTTCTTTGTCATACTGCAGGTCTGGCAGGAGTCTTCTTAGTACTATCATTGCTGATTCTTTTGCCAGGCTTGCAAGGTCTGCTCCTACAAAACCGTGTGTTTTTTTGGCTATCTCTTTTAGTTTCACGTCTTTTGCCAGTGGCATATTCCTTGTGTGAATTTTTAAAATATTCAGTCTGCCTTCTTCGTTTGGAACGTTTATTTCGAGCTCTCTGTCAAATCTTCCTGGTCTTCTTATTGCAGGGTCAAGTATGTTTGGAACATTTGTTGCTGCTATGACTACCACTCTTTCCCTGTTTTTCAGGCCGTCCATTAGTGCAAGCAGTTGTGCTACAACTCTTTTCTCGACTTCTCCTTTTGTTTCCTCTCTTTTTGTTGCTATTGCGTCTATTTCGTCTATGAATATGATTGCTGGCGCGTTTTGTTCTGCTTCTTCAAACTTTTTCCGTATATTCTCCTCAGATTGCCCGTAGTATTTGCTCATTATCTCTGGCCCATTTATCAGTATGAAGTGCGAGTTTGTCTCATTTGCCACTGCTTTTGCTAATAGTGTTTTTCCTGTTCCTGGCGAGCCGTGCAGTAAGACTCCTTTTGGCGGTTCTACTCCCAGTCTTTCGAATATTTCAGGATGTTTTAATGGCAGCTCTACCATTTCTCTTATTTTTTTGATTTCTTCGCTCAGTCCGCCTATGTCTTCGTATGTTACTTCTGGTATTGTTTCTTCCTCTATTTTTACTGCTTTTGGGTTTAATAGTATCTCTGTTTGTTCTGTTACTATCACTGGTTGTTTTGAAGGGGTTGTTTCTGCCACTACTAGTTTTAGGTCTCCGAACCCAAATCCAAATCCCGGTCCTGAGTTCTGTTCCTCCATCATGCTGAAGACTTCGTCAAAGAACGGGCTTCCGGTCATTGTTCTGCGTCTTCTTTTTGTTCCGCCTAAAGAAATTATGTCTCCTTTTATCAAGGCTCTTCCAAGGAGTCCTTGCTTGAATACGTGTGTGTTGGAGGTTCTTACTTCCACTCTCTCGCTTGCTGGTGCGATTGTGATTTTTTTGGCTTCTTTTATTTCTGCTTTCTTGACTTTTACTTCTTCTCCTATTCCTGTTTTTGCGTTTCTTCTTAACAGGCCGTCCATTCTGATTGTGCTTAGTCCTATGTCTCCTGGCAGTGCCCTGTCTGCCATTGCTACTGTTGGCTTCCCGCCCAGGATTTCTACTATGTCTCCTGGTTTTATGCCTATTTCTTTCATGAAGTTAGAGTCTATTCTAACTATGCCTTTATTTACGTCATCCTGTATTGCTTCTACAACTTTTAGTTTTATTTCCTGTTTCATTTCAGTCTCTAGTTTAATTATCCCACCAGATTAGAAAGCCTTTAAGTTACCCTATTTTACTGTGACTTTTGGTAATTGTATTGGCGGTGGAAGCCCTACCTCTCTTGCAAATATCAGTGCCTCTATGTTGCACCTGTTTAGTATGTTGTTGAGCAGTGGTGTCATGATGTCTTTTGGTATTTTTTTGTCTTTTTTCCATCCCTTCATTATTTCATCAATCTTTGCCTCTTGCTCAACATATGTTGTTGTTCCGTTAAGTGTGATTTTTGCGATTTTTGGTTCATAATCTGCGGAATACTCAAACTTGAACAGCAATACGTGTTGTTTGGTCTTGCCTGTGCTGAAGTCTTTTTTCTCCAGGTTTTTTATTACAATGTTGTTCTTGACACTCATCTTGCCTTGTGGAATGTCCATTCTGTCAACAACAATCTTGTCAAACTGTAATCCTGCTATTGTCATATTTTACCACCTTATTTTACCTTTTTTTAAAGGCTTTGCTCTCTTGAAGCGCATGTCTGTATTTAAAGTTTTCGGTCTTTGTTACTCGGGGGTTATGAACTTGTTGACCATTACTTTTATAAACCCACTTGTTTTTTTATCGTCTATGAAGCCTGTTAATCATATTAGCATAAAAAAGGGCATGAAGGTCTCTGATTTGGTTAATCAGATGGCTGGCTCTGGTGTTATGGGTGCTGGCAGGGTTGCCAAGGCTTCTGTGATTATGTCTGAGATGTTTTCAGATAAAGAATGCACTGTTTTTCTTGGTTTGGCTGGTGCTATGGTTCCTGGCGGCATGAAGAATTTGCTTGTTGATATGCTTAAGTCTGGCAGGATAAATGTTTTTGTCTCTACAGGAGCGAATCTGACTCATGATGTTTTTGAGGCTTTGGGTTTTAATCATTTTCAGGGCTGTGCAAAGGCTGATGATGCTAAGCTGCATAAAGAGGGTATTGACAGGATTTATGATACTTTCCTGAAAAATGAGGTTTATGAGAAGATGGAGGATTTTTTCAAGAAGAACTTTGATGAATTATCCAGGACAAAGAATATCCAAGAGTTCCTTTGGAAGCTTGGTGAGATTCTGCCTGAGAGTGATTCTATTTTAAAGGTTTGTTATGAAAAAAATATTCCTGTATTCTGTCCTGGTATTGCTGATTCTGGTATTGGCTTGATGATCTGGGGCAGGCAGGCAGAGGGCAAGAAGTTTGACTTGCCTGTTTTTGAGGATATGAAAGAAATAATTAGCTTGGCTTGGGATTCCAAGAAGAACGGCGTTATTTATATTGGCGGAGGCCTGCCTAAGAATTTCATCCAGCAGTCTATGCAGTTTAGCAAGGGAGCAATGTATGGTGTTCAGATTTCAACTGATATGCCTCAGTGGGGCGGCTCTAGCGGAGCAAACCTGTGCGAAGGAATCTCCTGGGGCAAGATGAAAGAAGAAGGCAGGTATATTGATGTTTATTGTGATGCTACTATTGCTTTGCCCTTGATTTGGGCTAGTGTAAAAAGTAAGTTACCATGAATCTGATAATGTTTGTTGGAGATCCATGTTCTGGCAAATCTTTTCTAGCTGATAAAATCAAGTCTTTTTTAGATGCAGAAGGAAATTCTGCTTTTATACTTAAGACTGTTGTTACAAGATATAAAGGTAAAAAGAGTATTCTGTTCACAGCACAGCATATTGATGAATCTATAGAGTCAACAAGGATTGAAAAAGACAAGTCTTAACGTGCTTTGTTGTCTTTAGCAAAAAAAGTTTTAAAGCAGGGAGGAATACCCCTTCTTGATGCTACTTTTCATAAAAAATACAGGAGAGAAGGGATATATAGATTCTGTAAAAAGAATAATATCAATTTGTTAGTCATTCATGTGATTTTTACTGATAAAAATACTATTATGAAACAGCTGGTTTTAAGGCATGCAAATCAAGATTATAAAGATAATCTTCTTGCATCAGCTGAGGCATATGAATTAATGGTCAAACAAAAAGACAAATTGTCTGTACAGGAGATCCAAGAGTATGATTTGTCTGTTATCCAATTTAATAGAGATGAAAAATATCTGAATTTATCCTATTTTAAATATGATATTGCTCTTTTTAATAAAGTGGCAGATTTTTTGCAGAAAAATATTTAAACAAAGTAGGTTACTTATTTTTTTATGGAATATATTGCTAAAACTGTAATTACAAGCATTGATTTTGATGGTGTTTTAGCGCAGGGAGTTAATGCTAAAATAAAATACGCTAAAAAATGGTTCGGGGTGGATCTTGCCCTAGAACAGACAAAAAACAAGGGTTTAATGCCCTGATGCAAAAACTAGGAAAACCGCATACTTATCGTGATCTTATGGATCCTCTTAATGAGGAGCAAATTATGGAATATGAAGTCCCAGGAGACTGCATCCCTGTTTTAAAAAAGCTTTATGCAATGGGCTTTAGATTTATGATTATTACTTCACGAAATCAACATGATTATCCTTATGCCGTGCAGTTTGTTGTCGCAAAATTCCCTGATTTAATAGAAAAGATTCACAATACGTGTGATGAGCCTAAAACAAAATTTGTTCAAAGACTTAAGCCTCGCGTACATATTGATGATGATATTCAGAAATTAAAACAGCTTGAAGAATGCCCCATAGAATTGATTTATTGCCGCCAGCCAGAGAATGTTAATCAAGAATTATCTGCAGGGGATAAGCAGAGGATACATGAAGCAAAAAGCTGGTCAGATATTTTTGTATTACTGGAGCAAATTAAGAAAAGTCATGAGGCGATTTGCTGGAAAAACAGGTGGGAAAATAAGTGGTATATGATTGAGAAAATCTGGGGAGCTCATCAGTCTTTAAGCAAGCCAGAATTGCAGGAATTATTAAAAGAATATGCTTCTTTTCCAGGCGATAGTTTCAGAAACCTTTTTAAAATAGCCTGCTTCTGTATTAGGTATGAATCTAGTAGATGTCCACTGCCACCTGAATCACGAGAAATTCAATGAAGACCGTGATAAAGTGGTTGAGAGAGCTAAAAAAGCAGGTGTTAAGGTTATTATTACTTCTGGGGTTAATGTCCCGACTAATAGGGAGGTTCTAGAGTTAACAAAAAAATATGATATTGTCAAATGCACTTTAGGAATATACCCAATAGACGCGCTAAACATCAAGATTGATGCCTTGGATGAGGTTGGTCTCGCGCGCCAGGCAGAACCTTTTGATGTTGACAAGGAATTAGAGTTTATTAAGTCTAAGAAAGATGAGATTATGGGCATTGGCGAGTGTGGCATGGATTTTAAGTATTTGAAAGATTATGAAAAACAGCAGAAAGAGACTTTTCAGAAATGTATTGATTGTGCTGAAAAAATAAAAAAACCTATTATAGTCCATACCCGCTCTGCTGAGCTTGAGTGTGTTGAGATGCTTGAGTCATCTAAATTAAAAAAAGTAATCCTTCATTCGTTTGGAGGCAGGAAATCTGTTATCAGGCGTGCTGCTGATAATGGCTGGTCTTTTAGTGTTCCTGCGGTTATTGCGCGTTTGCAGCATTTTGAGACTCTTGTATCATTAGTTAATATCAATCAATTGCTTACAGAGACAGATGCTCCCTGGCTAAGCCCTGTTAAGTTTGAGAGAAATGAGCCTGCCAATATTATTTGGAGCATCAGGAAGATTGCAGAAGTAAAGAAGTTTAATGAGCAGGAGACTGCTGATTCTATATTCCTTAATTATCAGAGGATGTTTGGATGATTAATACTGGTTTTTATTCCTGGAAAAAAGGAAAGCTTCCTAAAGGGTGTGCTTATTGTGTCAAGGGCCAGAAATTAGTTTTAGTGGTCACTGGACTATGCCCCAATAAATGCTTCTTTTGCCCGCTGTCAGAACAAAAAGCAGGCAAAGATGTGATTTATGCTAACGAATGGAAAATTACTTCTCCTAAAGACATAATCAAGGAAGCAGAGTTAACAGATGCTAAAGGTGCAGGCATTACCGGTGGAGATCCTTTGGTTAAGCTTGACAGGACAATAAAATACATCAAGCTTCTAAAGAAAAAGTTTGGCAGGAAGTTTCATATTCACTTATACACTCCTCTTAATTTAGTTACAGAAGCAAAACTAAAGAAACTGCATAAAGCAGGCCTTGATGAAATCCGTTTCCATCCTATGCTTGACAAGCCTAATGAATGGAAGAGAGTAGAGCTTGCAAAAAAGTTTGATTGGGATGTTGGTGTTGAGATTCCTGTCATTCCTGGAAGGAAGAAAGAGACACTAAAACTGCTTGATTACATAAAAGATAAAGTTGACTTTCTTAATTTAAACGAACTGGAGATTTCAGACACTAATGTTAATAAATTGGTTGAAAAGGGCTTTAAGCCTAAAAACAAAATATCTTACGGTATAAAAGGCTCTGAAAAACTGGCTAAAGAATTGTTAAATTACCTGAAAAAAGCAAAACTGAACATTCATTATTGCACTACTACAACTAAAGACAAGGCTCAGTTAGCCAGGAGAATAAAGCGGCGTGCCTTGAATGTTGCTTTAAAGACAGATTTCATCACAAAAGAAGGAACTTTAGTCAGGGGCGCAATATATCTTCCAGAACTCAAGCCTGGCTTTGGTTATGGCCTGCAGGTTGAAAGCATTAACACAAAGAAATTTCTGGGTAAGCTAAAGAAAGCCAAGATTGCGCTGCAAAAGCAGTTGGGTATTCCTGCAAGTGCTCTGAAGATAGATGTGTTTAAGCCGCGCATTCTTACTTCTATTGCTCTTGTTGATGAGTTAAAAGAAGAAATAAAGAAATTAAAGCTTGTTCCCGCTATTATCGAAGAGTACCCCACCTGGGATGCTCTTGAAATCGATGTGCAGTTTCTTTAAAAGGGTGGTTAGGGAGCAGAGGGGAGGTGACCCTCTTTTTTGCCCCCCACATTTCCAGCTAAAAGCTGAACATTCTTTTGAAAAAACCCATAATCTTCTCTAGAATGCTTTTTTGCTCTTCTAGTTCTCTCTGGATACCTTGTATCTGCTCAGACATGCTCTGGCAAACTCCATCTTGGCAGGTATTGCTCAGGCATTCGTAGTTGTTCATGCAGGTTTTGCCGTTTTCTTTCTGCGGCTTGAATGCATGGTCTATGTCGCAGTATACTGGTGCGTCTCCTTCAAGGAATCTTATTCCTATTTGCATGCATGCTCCGTTTTTTCTGCATCCTGGGCAGTCTTCATATGTTTCTTCAGTGACTGGGGGTTTTTGGTTCTCTGTGTAGCCAAAGCAGCTTTTGTGCAGCGAGTCGTATTTTACCATGAAGCTTTCTGGAATTGGCAGTCCTTTGTTGTCGTATTTTTCAACAAGCTCTTTTTTGAACCGCTCTAATTCTTTTTGGCATTCTGGTATGTCTCTTGCTGGTTCTGGTTCAGCTGTTTCTTCAGGCGGTTCTTCTGGCTGTGGCATGTCTTCATCAAAAGTTAGCCATTGCCTTGTGCCTTTTAGTTTTTGAAAGGTCAGTGCTCTTGCTGCTTTTCTTGTCTCTAGTCTTGAGTATCCGAATACAAGCATGTGTGCATACTCATTATACTCGAATAAGTACACTACTGCCTGTCCTGGTTTCAGGCCGTATGAGCAGTTAGAATCATAGGCACTGATTCCATTTGATCTTAGTATCTGTGCTGTGACTGCATTGTCGCATGGTCTTCCCACGCTGATTATGTTTCTGTTGTAATTACTTACTTCGCTTGCCAGCATTGCTCCCCCTGTTTTGCTTACCCCGTATTTCTGGAATGATACAGAGATGTCTATTGCTGCAATTACGTCATCTGCTGGTGCCTGGTCTCCCACCACAAAGTTGCCATTAAGCCTGTTTCCCTTGATAAATAATTCTGGAAAGTTGGATAGGTCTATCTTGTTTTCTGGTTGGCTTTGCTCTGGTGGTGCAGGGCCAGGTGTCATGCAGAATGTTATGTCGTCTGATCCTACATCCAGTATTTTTATTTGCAGCCTGTCTGCCATTGTCTGTTTAGTTTCTATATATAGCCAATCAGTGTACTCTCCGTTTACATTTAGCTTGAAATTACCTTTGTGTTTTTCTGCTTTTATTTCATATTCTGTTCTTCCTATGACATATGTTTCTTTTTCTCCATCTGCCAGTATTGCTTTATGTCCGTCACAGGCATAGTTCTGCCTTGGAGCATCTCCTTCAACTTCATATTTGATTAAGTATTTGGAATGCGCGCCTCTTAAGACATTGTCATGTCCGCAGGTGTTTTGGTCTCTGCTGCAGTAAAGCGTGAAAAGAGTGTAGTATTTTCCAGGGTTTTGTGGGACATTAAAAGTAGCAGTCCAGTGAGGGCTCATGAAATTAGCATTGTATTGTTTTACAATGTCAACAGGTATGTAGTCTCCAGGTATTCCTGCTCCGTGGAACATTTGGTCTTCAGTAAACTCAGTTGCATCAAATGTATAGAATTGGATGTTAAAGCCTTCGTCAGGTGAAGCAATTCCATTTTCAAAATTTTCTGTTGCTTTTAATCTGAAAGTTACTTCTTGCCCTGGTGCGTATTTCTGCTGTGGAGCAGGTGTAACTTCTGCAATATTGATTGATTTGCTGTTTTGCAGGTTTCCATAATCAAAGCATATTATTACTTTTGATGGGCTTTCATCTGTGATTATTTTTTTGACTTCTATCACAGAATCATCTGCAAGAGTGTATTCTTCTCCTTCAGATAAAGCATCTGTGATTTGGCCATTGATTTTGAATTTTGCTTCTTTGCTTGTTTCTGATATTACTATTACATTTATTTCATATTCTACATTGTTTGCATGGGCAAAATGAAGCTCGTTTTCAGATAATTTTGCCCATAGGTCTTTGTCACAGCAGATTCCTTCACTGCATCCTGCCTGTGCAACAGATACACTTATTAAGCATATCACCAGTAAAATCATAATCCCTAAAATCTTGTTTTTCATTGTTTTTCATCCTCCAATCATGTTAATGTACTGTCTAAAGTATGGGCAAATATATATTGATTCACTGGAACAATATCAGAAATAAGTTTGTTTAGGCTTTCTTTTGGTTATTAAAACTTTATTTAATGCCCATTTCACTCTTTTCCTAAGAACCAGTCTGTTAGCTTGATTTTAACTGCTTTTCCTTCTTTTCGTACTCGGAGTATGTTCTTTTCTTCCAAACCTTTGATTATTCTTGCCAGTGTTGTTCTTGGTATTCCTGTATTATGTCTTATTTGTGCTTGTAATGCTTTTCCTTTGTTCAGCTCAATGTAATTCACTATTTCTTTTTCTTTTGTACTGAGTGTTGGCAGTATGTCTTTGCTTTTTGTTGTCTCTTTTTTATTTTCTTTTGGTGCTTTTTTTCGCAGCATTAAGTAGGCTGCTCCTGCAAATATTGTGATTGCCAGAACAATCGCAACAATCCAGCCAGTGTATGTTTTTACTGGAAACGAAACAATTGTCTTGTCCAGCCTGATTTCAATGTCTCTTAGTTCCCCTTGCTCAAGCACGATTTCTTTAAATCCCAGCGCGTCTTCATAGCTCGCGTATATTTTGCATTTTCCTGTCGGCGTTATTGTTGAGAAAGTTCCAAACCTGTCTGCATTAGAGGGGTGGTTTATTTTTGGCAGAGGCTTGCACGCAAATTTAATGTCTGAATAGCTTACTATGTTGTCCAGGCTGTCTTTTACTATGCCCCGTATAGATGAGATCTGGAACAGCAGTATTTCGCTCTCTCCATCATATATTATCTTGCTGTAATAGTCTTTTCCTTGTGTCTCTGGGTTGTCTACTGTTAATTCTATTGTCTGACCTTCTGTTATAGGCAGGCTTATCTTTCCAAGAGAGCTTATTTGTTTTGTTGATTCCCTGCCTTCGATGTTTATAGAAATTATCTTGTCTGCTATTGTTGTGCCTGTTTCACTGTCTTTTAAGCTTACTTCAACTGCCTGCACACTTGTTGCAATCAGCAAGGTAACTAATAATAGCAATACTGCTTTTTTCATATCAGTGCATAGTTTATTGCCATATTTAAAGGTGCTGGATAGAAAATTATTTATACTCGATTTCCTAAGTTCTGTTCATGAAGATAACTATTGATACTTCGCAGGATTCTCATAATGATATTCGCAAGGCTATTAAGATGCTGCAGAGTATTGTTGGAGAGGGTCTTGTTTATTCCAATAGTCCTTCAAGGAACATTTTTGATGATCCTTCCCCTGGTTTAGATTCTTCTGGCGCGCCAGAGCCGGCTGCAGAGCAGGATACTGGCAATGCTTTTGCAAGTATTTTTGACAATTCTTCTGGTGCTTCAGGGTCAGAAGAGAAAAAACAAGAAGAAAAAGATGAGGATATGCCTCAGTTAGAGTTTTATTGAAAATGAAGAAGTTTGATATTCTTGAGCACACTGCTGATGGAAAGTTCCGCGCGTATGGAAAGGATATTGAGGAGCAGTTTGGCAATGCTCTGCTTGCCATGTTTTCATTTATGTTTAAGATAGAAGATGTCGACTCCAAAATTAAGAAAAAGGTTAAAACCACAGGCAGTGATGAAAAGGCTTTGTTGTATAACTGGCTTGAGGAGTTTCTTGTTCTGCTTGATACAGATGCGTTTATTCCCAGCAGGATAGAAAACATCAAAATAAATAAGACCAAAGACGGTTTTAAAATCCAAGGTTCTGTTCTTGGTGATTCTGCTGAGAAGTATGAGCATGTCGGCTCTGTCAAGGCTGTTACTTATGCAGAGATGGAAGTAACAGAAGAATATGTCCAAGTTGTTGTGGATCTATAATTTCGACTCAATATAAATCTTCAATCTCCTTTGCAAAGAAGTTATTATTTTCTTAGTATTGATGTTTTTGCTTTCTAGATAGTCTTGGTTCTTTGCAACTACTGCTACTGCTGCTTCTGTTGTGATTTTTTCTGTCTCAACGTCCTCTCCTTCAGGGTGTTGTTCTATTATGTGGATTAGTTCGTGGAATGCTTTGCAAGTTTTTCTTCTACAGGCAAGTTCTTGTGTAAGTACACAGTTCTTTCAATAAAAAATCCTGCTCTTACAGCAGTGTTAAACTTTTTCCACCCTGCCCTGAGATGCACTCTGTATTTATTGACAGAGTCTGTCTTGACCCATGGAAACTTTCCTTCATATACCTTGATTCGCACTTTTGTGCAATCATAAAGAATTTCTTCGATTTCTACATTTCTAGTAAATGTTATCGAGTGTGTTTTTCCATCCGGGCCAGGCAAATCTGCTTTAAGCGTATCATGCATTACTTAAAAAACAGTTTGTATTTAAACAGTATGTATTGGTGTTCTTAATCACAAGATTTTTAAAGGGATCTTTCTTGCGACTATATATGGGGGAAGAAATAGATATTAAGAAAAAGGAGGAGTTTGTTTGGGAGATTCCTAAGTCTGGCAAGATGCGGGTTCCTGCTTTTGTTTATGCTTCTGAGGCTCTGATTAAAAAGATTAAAGAGGATAAGACTTTGTTGCAGGCGCAGAATGTTGCCTGTTTGAAAGGCATTCAAAAGGCTTCTTATGTTATGCCTGATGCTCATCAGGGTTATGGTTTTCCTATTGGTGGTGTTGCTGCTTTTGACATGGACGAAGGAATCATCAGCCCTGGAGGGGTTGGTTATGATATCAATTGCTTAACCGGTGATTCTAAGATACTTGATGAATTTGGCTGCTATAAGCAAATCAGTGAGTTTGAGGAGTTTTGTCTGGATGAAGAAGTTATTGTAGATAATGTTGTTATGAAAAAGTTGAATGCGCGTCTTAAGACATTGAATTTAAAGACAAAGCAAATTGAGATTAAACCTGCATCGGCATTTATGAAAAAGAAGATTGATGATGTTTTTGAGGTAAGATTAGAGTCCGGGTTAACTATCAAGGCAACAAAGGATCATCCGTTTTTGACTAAAGAAGGCATGGCTGCTGTGGAGTCTCTTTTCGGACAGGAAGTTGGTGTGAATCTTTTTGAAGGGGTCCCAAGACAAAGCGTGTCAGAAAAGAGCTTAATACTTGCAAAAATTGTGGGTTACCTTTTCGGAGATGGTTGCATGTATTTTTCTGACAAAAAAGGCTATGCGGTTTTTTACGGCAAAAAAGAGGACTTGCTGCAGATACAAGAAGACATTTCTCAGTTGGGTTTCAGGTCTCAGATTCATTCCAGGACAAGAGAACATAATATACTAACGCAGTATGGTAACAAGGAGTTTGCATCAACCACTTTTGAATTGCATGTTAAAACAAGGGAATTTGTGGATATTTTAAAAGAGCTTGGTGTTCCTGCAGGAAATAAGACTAGGCAGGATTATTCTGTTCCTGACTGGATTAAAAAAGGTCATAAATGTATTAAGAGGATGTTTCTTGCTGCTTTTTTTGGTGCTGAATTGAGTGCTCCTGCTACGCACACTAAAACCGGCTTTTATTCTCCTGTGCTTTCGCAAAATAAGATTTCATCTTTAAGTTCAGGTGCTAAATCGTTTATGCTGGAAATAAGCAGAATGCTTGAAGATTTTGGAGTTGTAGTTAATAAGATAAGCGAGAGGGATGAATTTATCAATCAGTATGGTGAAAAAACCAAAAGATTTAGATTAATCTTGTCTGCAGAAGAGAGTAATCTTGTTAGGTTGTGGCGGTCTGTTGGTTTTGAATACAATACTTGGCGAAGCAGGCTGGCAAATATCGCGGTTCTTTATATTTTACTGAAAAAGCAGGAAAATATTACAAGACAAGAACTGGCTGAAAAGATAAAGCAATATCGTAAAATAGGTTTTGGCATATCTGAAGTCAAGAAAGCATTTTCAGGAGTAATAAATGAAAGGTTTATTGAAAGGCATTATTATGAGAATGCAGGGCAGAGGCTTTCTCTAGATTTTATTTCTTTTAAGGATTTTAAAGATCAAAAACTGGAAGAATATGCTGATTTTGGGGCCATTTTTGACAAAGTTCAGGCAATCACACATTGCGGAAAGGAAGAGGTTTATGATTTTAATGTAAGGGATAATCATAATTTTTTTGCTAATTCCTTTATTGTTTCCAACTGCGGTGTTAGACTATTGAGAACTGACTGGACTGCTGAGGATGTTGACAAGAAGCGTCAGGAATTATTGGATATGCTGTTTAAGGAGATTCCTGCTGGTGTTGGCAGGGGTGGCTTGCTTAAGCTCTCAAGAGATGAGTTTGATGAGGTTTTGAATACTGGTTCTTCCTGGGCTTTAAAGAATGGTTATGGTGTTAAGGATGATTTGGACAGGACAGAGGAGAATGGTTTTATGAAGAGTGCAGATCCTTCTCATTGCTCTACAAAGGCTATTTCTCGGGGTCTTTCCCAGCTTGGTACTCTTGGTGCAGGCAATCATTTTTTGGAGCTTCAAAAGGTTGATAAGATTTATGAGCCTGAGATTGCAAAGGCTTTTGGTATTGACAAGGAGGGCCAGGTTACTGTTATGATTCATTGTGGTTCTCGTGGTTTTGGCCACCAGGTTGCTTCTGATTATATTAAGTTGATGGAGAACAAGTATGGTTGTGAAGGCCTGCCTGACAGGGAGTTGATTAATGCTCCTATTCATTCTGATTTGGGCCAGAAGTATGTCGCCGCAATGGCTTGTGCTATTAATTTTGCTTTTGCCAACCGCCAGATGATTACGCATTGGACGCGTGATGTTTTTGCCAAGGTCATGGGTGATTGTTCTGGCATGAATATGGTTTATGATGTTTGTCATAATATTGCTAAGTTTGAGAAGCACGCTGTTGATGGTGAGAGCAAGGATGTTTGTGTTCACAGAAAGGGCGCTACAAGATCTTTTGGGCCTGACAGGTCAGAGGTTCCGGAGGTTTACAGGAAGATTGGCCAGCCTGTTATGATTCCTGGCTCTATGGGTACTGCTTCTTATTTGCTTGTGGGAACCAGGAAGGCAGAGGAAATCTCATGGGGTTCTACTGCTCATGGTGCTGGTCGTGTTGCTTCTCGTTCTTATGCCCTGAAGCATTATAGGGGCCAGGAGGTTCAGAGGCATCTTGAGGAGCTGGATATTAAGGTTAAGGCTGGCTCTAAGAAAGGCTTGGCAGAGGAATGTCACAAGGTTTATAAGGACATAGATGAAGTTATTAGGGTGTCAACTGCCTTGGGCATTGGCAATAAGGTTGCTAGATTGGTTCCAATAGGGGTGGTGAAAGGATGAGCTTGATACTGGCTGGAAGAATTGGTGGTTCAAAGACAAAATTGGCTGTTTTTGATTATTCTAACGGCACTTTTAAGAGGTTGGCTAGCGAGGAGTATAACACTCCTAAGTTCAAGGATTTTTATTCTATGCTTAAGAATTTTCTTTCAGTTGCAAAGGCAAAGCCGCGTGCTGCTTGTTTTGCTGCTGCAGGGCCTTGCCATGATAATGTTTGCGAGATGACTAATCTTCCTTGGTCTATTGATGCTGCAAGAATCAACAAGTTGTTTGGTATTAAGAAGGTTACTGTCATTAATGATTATGAGGGTATTGCTTTTGGCATTGAGGTCTTGAAAAAATCTGACTTAAAGCAGGTTAAGCCAGGCAAGCCTGTGAAGCTCAGCAGGAAAGCTGTTCTTGGGGCAAGCACTGGTCTTGGTGAGGCGATTATTGCCTGGCTCGGTCATGATGATTTTGTGCTTCCTTCTGAGGGTGGTCATGTTGATTTTGCTGCAAGGAATGAGCTGGAGTGGGAGTTGAAGAAGTTCATCAAGCGCAAGACCGGCCGTGCTGATATTGAGACTGTTGTTTCCAAGAAAGGCCTGTATAATATTTATCAGTTCTTGACTAGGGCAGGTCATGTAAAGGAGTCTGGCAGGGTTAAGAAATTGCTAAAAAAGAAAGCGCCATATCTTGTTATTGCTGATGAGGCTCTTAAGGGCACGGATGCTGCCTGTAAAAAGGCTGTTGACATGTTTACTTCTTTCTATGGCTCTGAGGCAGGTAATCTTGCCCTGACTGCAAAGGCAGGTGGTGGTGTTTTCTTGGTTGGCAGCATGTCTAAGCTTCTTGCCAAAAAATTAAAGTCTTCTGTTTTCAAGAAGTCTTTTGAGGATAAGTCCAAGATGAAGTCTTTGCTTAAGAATATTCCTGTTTATGTTGTGATGAATGAGGATGTTGCTTTGCTTGGGGCAGCTAATCTTGCTTCAAAGCTTTAGATTTCTATTATTTTTCCTTTTTTTCCGACATTCAGCACTGTTGTTTTGCCGATTTTTTCTTCTATGCCTTCTGCTTCATGTACGTGCCCGCATATTAGTATGTCTGGCTTGAATTCATCCACTGCTTTTTTCAGTCCAGAGCTTCCTGACATGGGTATGATTCCTGCGGTTTTTGATAGTTTTTCTATCATGCTGTCGCTTGGGTGCACGTGTGTTACCATGATTTTTTTAGGCAGGTTTTTTACTCTCTCAAATCCTGTTCTTAGTGCATAGAATATTTCTTTCTCGCTTAATTGGCTCAGCCCAAGGTTTGCTCCTCCGCACCCGAATACGCCTACGTTTCCTGATTGTAGTGAGTACGCGTGCAGGTTTGTGAATCCGTATAGGTCTGCCAGGAATTGTGTTGTTGCAGGCATTTCGTGGTTGCCTGATACTATCAATACTTTTTGTCCTTTTTCCTTGAATATGCCTGTGATTCCTTCTGCCTGTCCTTCCTCTACTAAGTCCCCGTTTAGTATGACTAGGTCTACTTTTTCTTTTTCTGCTTGTTCAGCCAGTTGCTTGGCTATTGTTTGGTCTCCGTGGAAATCTCCGGCAGCAAGTATCTTCATTTGTTATGCCTCTTTGGTGCTGGAGGCTTGAAAATTTTTTAAATTTTTCATTGTCTCCGGCAGCAAGTATCTTCATTTTTTTCCTCTCTTAGGAACAAGAAAAAAAACTTTATCTTTTGATTAATCCACGTTTTCTGGCTAGGTCGACTATTGTGCTTGGCCTTCCGTTTTTCTCGCCTTCGTAGATTACAAAGTCCATTTTTTTCTTCACATCGACGTCTAGGTTGTCCATGTCTGTCATAAAGTTTTTTCCTGTTATGTTTGCTGATGTTGTTACTATTGGTGTGTCTAGGTCGTTTGTTATCTCGCTTATCCAGTGGTCTGGCCTTCGTATTCCCACTGTTCCGTCTCTTGTTGGGTTGACGTTCTTTGCTATTACACTGTCTTTTTTTAGTTTGAGAATGATTGTGTAAGGTCCTGGTAGCTTGTTTAGCCACTCCTCTGCTTCCTTGTCTACTTCGCAGTTTGCTTTGACCCACTCTCTTGATGGCGCGATTATGTTGAATGGCAGGTCTTTTCTTTGTTTTGCTTGCCTTACTTTTTCTACTGCCTTTTCATTTGTTGCATCACACCCTATCCCATAGATTGTGTCTGTTGGGTGTATGAATACTGCTCCGTCTTTTATTTGCTTGAGTATTCTTGGTTTGTTTACATGATACTCGTCTTTGTTTATCGTCGTCATAATTAATAGAAGCAGTAGGGCCTTTAAAAAGCTTATGATTTGTGTTTATATAAGGTTATATAAAAAATGTAATCTATAGCAACCCTTTTTTAATTAAATCAGGAATATATTTTTCAAAAGAAGGAGGTGTATTAAATTTTCTTGTTTCAAAATCGTCTTTGCTCATCCATTGAATAGTGCCAATTTCAGAAGAAGGTATTATTTTGCCATATATCTCCACAAGGTATAATTCCAGTATCAGTGGGTGATTGCCGTGTGCCGCCTTGTCAAGGGTATAAGTTTTGAAATTTTTTATAGAATCGACAGTTACTTGGAGTTCTTCTTTTAATTCTTGTCTTAGGCAGTCTTGGCAGTTTCATCTTCTTCATATTTGCCGCCAGGATTGATGAAATACAGCTTTCCTTTTGGCTTAACAATTAGTAGTTTTTTATCCTTAATAATCAGCGCTCCTGCTTTTCTTATTGTTATCATATACAGTATTTGTACTTTATACTTTAATAAATTTACTTTTGAACATTATAAAAAGAAAAAAATATTATGAAGCTAAAAAGCCTGTCATGAATCCGTATTCTGCGTCAGATATTCCGTCTTCATCCATTAGATTTTCCACGCCTTCTTCTTCATATATGTCTAGTTCTTGCAGTTCCTCAAATAGAGGATCTTCTGGTATTGGGGTTACTCCCACAGTTTATCACCTCTTGTTTAATGCTTTTATTTGTTCGAAAAATAAGTGTTTGATTGTTGTTTGGCTCAGGTCTATCATATTAATCACCTCAAAATTTTTAAATTTTGAGACCAGCAGAATCATGTATGATTCTGCGCTGCCTCTCTAAGAATTATCAGAATCAGATTCATTTAAATACGCCACGACACCTTGTCCAGTGTCCAGTGGGCTTGATTATGGGATAATTAGAGAAAATTAAAGAATTTTGTCAGTCAGTTCTGCTATTTCTGTATGGTACTTGACTATAAAAGGAATGCTCGCACTCAGAGCATATGTTATTAATCCTGTATAGTATTCTCTGGGCGGAAATCTACTATCGCCAAAACCGTACTCATAAGCTTCTGCACTTCTGATATGATCTAAAATAGGAAGACCTGTAGTTAGTATGGGCAGGCCTGAAGATATGCAATCAATACTGCCCACTGCTGCACCCATTCCTGCACACAGAATGGATTTTAATCTTTTTTCTCCTATTTTTTCCAGTATCCGTGCTAGTTTGCTGTCTTCACTCATCTTACTCACCATATTATCTCTACCTCTCAGAACTACTTAAAGAATAGTTGTTATGATAAATAACAACAATTTTATATACTTCAAACAATTCCTGCCAAATATGACCGCATTTGAGGAAAGACTGCAGAAATCAGGGCTTACAGGTAATGAATCCAAAGTTTACCTAGAATTGCTTAAGCGTGGCTCTAGCTCTGCAAACACTATAGCCAAAAAGATTGGCATGGATAGAACTCTAGTTTACACTGTCCTTAATCACTTGATTGAAAAAGGCCTAGTTAATTACATCATAAAAGCAAACAAGAAGTTCTTTTCTGCTTCAGAGCCAGATAACTTACTGAATCCTGTCAAGGAAAAGTCTGCATTTATCAAGGATTTGATTCCAGAGTTAAAACAGATTGAGAAAGTTCAGGAGATTCCTCAGGAAATCAAGGTTTATGAGGGAAAAGAGGGTTTGAGAGTGTTGATTAATTTAATGCTTAAATCAAAAGAGTATTGTGCTTTTGGTTCAACCGGAAGAGCATTCTATGCTTTGTATGAGATTCCAAGGATTGCCAAGCAAGTTATGAAGTCAAATATACGGGTAAGAATTATTGGAAACTCTATATTAAAAGGCACGCCTCCTTTTGCGTATAAGCGCTTTGAATACAGATACTTAGATATTGACAGCGAAGCAACAACTAACATATTCGGTGACTATATAGCTATCCATCTAATAAAGCAAAAGCCGTTAATTATTTTGATAAAAAACAAGTTAATAGCACAGACTTACAAGAATCATTTTGAAGTTTTGTGGAAGATTGCTAAGAAATCCTAGAATTCAGTCAACTTCTTTGTATAACTTATGATTGTTGTATTTCCTTCTTTTCCAGTCACTTTGTTTGCTGTGATAAACTGTGCTTTGCTTAGTTTCTCTATTCTTCTCTGGAATGTTTTATACGCGCCTGTTCCGCCTTTTTTCTTGTATTCATCAAACAAGTCTCCTATTTTTTTGTCAGAATTCTCTTTTACTACCGACAGCACTAGTTGTGTGTCTTCATCTAAGTCGCTTGATTTCTTGATTTTAAAATCCTCTAATTTATCAATGGCCTTCTGCGCATGCTCTTCTGTTACTTTTTTTGAGCTTTGGCTTTCTGCTATCCTTCCTGCCTCTCTGAGTAAGTAAAGTCCTGCTCTTATGTCTCCTCTTTCTGATGATGTCTTGGATATCAATGAAAACGCTGAGTCATCCAGTACGTCTGGAAGAAATGCGTACATTGTTCTTTGTTTTAGTATCTCTGATGTTTCTTTTTCATCGTATGATTTGAATTCTATTATTTCTGGTATTAGTCTTGATTTTATCCTGTCTTCTAGTTTGTCTAGCCATTCTTTGTAATTGGTTATCAGGAATATGCTTTTTTTGTAGATATCATTTAGGATTGAATATAGAAAGTCAAAATCTTCTACCTTGTCAATCTCATCAAACGCGAAAACTATTGGTTTTCTGTTTGCCATGTTCTGCACTACTTTAAACAGTTCTTCTGTGTTTTTGTTTTGTGTAAACTTGTATCCTAGTTGGTGGCATATCTCTACGATTATTTTATACGTGGTATTTTTCTGCCAGCAGTTGATGTAAATTGGCACAACTTCATCTGTGTTGTACTCAAGATCCCTGAATATCCATTTTGTTGCTGCTGTTTTGCCTATGCCTGGTGCTCCGCAGATAAAGAGATTTTTGCCGTTTCTGTTTTGCATCAGTGGCTTTATGCTTAGTATTATCTCTTTTTGCTGCCCTTCTCTAAAAGGTAATAATTTTGGAACAAATTCTGTATCTAGTGCATCTTCGTTTTTAAATAATGATTCTTCATCGCCCAGTATGCCGTCAAATAAATTCATAACCTGAAAGTATGTGGCAGATTATTTAAGCTTTATTGTAGTGGAGAAATCACTTGTTGGCTTTTTTTGGCGCTTTTATTTTCTTGAATCCTGTGTATTTGTGAAGTGCTTTTGGTATGTCTACAGAGCCGTCTTTGTTCTGGAAATTCTCTAAAATCGCCACTATTATTCTGGATGTTGCTATTGCTGTGTTATTAAGAGTGTAAATGGGTGTTTTTTCAAGGTGCTTGTCTATTGCTTTTATGTTTAGTCTTCTTGCCTGGTAGTCTGTGCAGTTGCTGCAGCTTCCTACTTCCTGATACTTGCCTTGTTTTGGCATCCATACTTCTATATCAATCTGCTTGGATTTTAATGGTCCTAAATCTCCAGAGCACATCTCTAACAGCCGGTATGGCAGATCAAGTGATTCAATGAGTTTTTCAGAATTAACAAGTAATTCATTGAAGAACAGCATGTCTTCTTTTGGTTTGCACAGCACGATTTGCTCTACTTTGTTGAATTGGTGTGTCCTGAATAGTCCTTTTGTGTCCACGCCATGGCTTCCTATCTCTTTTCTAAAGCACATGCTGTATCCTGCTAGTTTTATCGGAAGTTTCTCAATAGGAATATTCTCATCCATGTATTGCGCTATCAGGCTGTGCTCGCTTGTTGCTATGAAATACAAGTCTTCTTTTTCTGCCTTGTACATGACGTTCTTGAAGTCTTCCAGGTCAGTTACCCCCTCATATGCTTTTCTTCTTAGCATTAGCGGCGGTTCTATGTAGTCATATCCTTTTTTCATTAAGAAGTCTATTGCATACCTTATTAGTGCCTGGTTTAGTATTGCTAGTTCGTTTTTTATGTAATAGAATCCTGCGCCTGATACTTTTGCTGCTCTTTCAAAGTCTGCAATCCCTAATTGTTCTGCGATTTCTCCGTGTCCTTTTATCTCAAAATTGAATTTTTTTGGTTTTCCTGTTGTTTTTATGACTTTGTTGTCTTTTTCCTCCATTCCTATTGGCACTGATTTGTCAAGCATGTTTGGCAGGTCCATCAGGTAGTAGTTTATGCCGTACTGCAGCTTGTCCATTACTTCTTCTATTTTTTCTATCTTGTCTGCGATTTCTGCTGCCTGTTTGATTTCTTTTTCTGCTTTTTTTCCTTGTTTTTTGAGCTTGTTTATTTTTTTGCTTAATTCGTTTCTTTTTGCTCTTAGCGCGTCTACTTCCTGCTTTAATTTTCTCCACTCTGCGTCTTTTTTCTTTAGGTCATCGACTAGTGGAATTAGCTCTTTGTCATATCTTTTCTTGAGGTTTTCTTTTACTTTTTCTGGGTTTTCTCTTATTAGGTTTATGTCAAACATATGACTGATTCAGAACTCTTTGTTTATATACTTTTCTATGCTTGGAATATTCTTATCTTTTCCTGGTATTTTTTGGCGTTTAGTATTGCTTTTCCTATTGGATTGCTTTTTTTGATTCGTATAAGCCCTTTTTTGCCTATGTTGAATGTTGCGAGGTATTCGTTTGAGACATAAATGTCTGCATCCTGCCCTTTTAGGTTTTCTTCAAGGTGTATCTCGATGTATTTGCTTGCAAGGTTCAGCTCGTGATGCACTTCTTTTCCTTCTGGTTTTGAAGCCTCTGCTCTCTCTTCTGCCCCAAGTTCTCTTATGTCTAGGCCAATTCCCAGTCTTTCCTCAAGTTTTGTTATGTTTTTACCTTCTTTTCCTATTATTCCTGCTATGTATTGTTTTGGCACGTATACTACTGCTTTGTGTTCTGACGGCATCTCTACTTTTATCTGGTCTGTGAATTTCTGCATTGCTTTTTCTATTGCCTCTGCTGCCAGCTTTTTTGCTCCTGTCATCTGTGCTGTTGTTTCTGTGACAGGCACTACTACTGTCTCTTCTCCGTAGGAGTATATTTCTGCTGCTGGTGTTCCTGTTTCAAAGTCTGCAATTACTATTACTGGTCTTGCAAGGTCTGCTTCTGTCATGCCTGAGGGCACTTTTACTATCATCTCTACTGCCAGGACTTTGTCTATCTGTCCGTTTTTTATGAATACAACTGTGTCTATTACATGAGGTATCACGCCCAGTTCAAGCTTGCCGATGAATCTTTGTATTGCATCTAATGGGTTTGTTCCGTGGATTACCCCTACCATTCCTACCCCTGCAAGTCTTAGGTCTGAATAGAGTATGAAGTCTGGTGTGTTTCTCATCTCGTCAAATACTGTGTAATCCGGTCTGGATAATAATAAAACATCGTGTACTTCTTCTGGTGTTCCTCTGCTTATTGCGAGTTGTGTGATTGTGTCTGGCAGCACTAGGTCTCTTGGTGCTTCTACTGTTTTTACTATTTTATCCTGGCCTGCAAAGTATTCTGATAGTGCCTGTGCAAATGTTGTTTTTCCATGTCCTGGTGCTCCTGCTATCAGTATTCCTTCTGCCTGTTCTGCAACTCTTTTCTGCATTTTTTCGCTTAGATTGTAGTCCTTCAGGCTTAGCCTTTTGATTGGTTTTACTGCTGTTATTTCCCATCCGTCTGAGAAGGGTGGTTTTGTTATGACTATTCTGTATGGCCCTAATTGTATTATTGTGCTTCCTTCTCTTTCGATTTCCAGGAAACCGTCTGTCCTGCTTCTTGCTTCTTCTATTATTTCTTGGCTTATATCTTTGATTTTTTCTGCTGTTAGTTTTGTTTTTGTCAGTTCAGCAAATTTCCATTTTCCTGGAATTCCTTTTTTGGCCATTGGCTGCACGTTTTCTCGCAGGTGCACTGACATTGTTGTTGAGTCAAAGTAACTCTCAAGCTTGATTTTTTCCCTTGGCCCTGTTTCCATCGGCACAAGTATTACTGACATTCCTTTTGCTTCTGCTACTTTTGCCTGCACTTTGTCTGATGTCAGTAGTGTTGCGTCTTCATCCCAGGCTAATTGCCTTATCAGTGCGTCTATCTCTCCTGTTCCTGCGTATTTTATTTCAGATGCTGTCGGCCTTTTGCCTGATATTGTTATCTTTATTTTGTTCTTTTCTGCTGTTTCCTGTATCTGTCTTAGCTCGTCAAGCCCGATGAATCCTGTTGACCTGCCTTGGTTTGCCTGGTGCTCGAGTTCTGCAAATACTGCTTCGTGGAGCAGGATTTCTTTTCCTTTTAACTGCCCTTTTTCTATCTGCTGTCTTAGGGCTCCTTCTATTATTACTGATGTGTCTGGGACTATTTTGTTGTTCATTTTATCACGCTTCCTATGAATTCTTTTTTGTCTAGATAATTCTTGATTTGCCTTAGTTTGCGGCCGTTCATTATTGTGACTTCAAGCTTTAGTTTTTCAGCCAGCTTGCTTGCAACCGGGTCAAATGGCGTGTGCATGCCGTATTCAAATTCTGCTGGTATTATTTTTCTGTATTCTTCCCAGCTTAGTTGCTTGAGTGGTTTTGCAAATGTGTGTGTTGCCGGGTCTTTGTTGTATACATAGTCTATGTTTGTGAGGTTTAGTATTTTTTTTGTCTTGTGTGTTTTTGCGAGAAGTACTGCGTCGTAGTCGCTGCTGCTTCCTGGCTTGTATCCTGCTGCAAGCAGTATTGGTTTTGCTGTTTTTGTTTTCTTTGTTGGGTCTTTTATTATGTCTTTGTATGCCTTGTCCTGGAATACTGCTCTTACGAGCTGTGCATTCACTCTTGTGCAGTATATTCCTATCCAGTCTTTGTCGTCTTTTGTTGTCTCTGTTATTTTTTCTGCTGCCTGTGCATATTCTCTTGCTGTGTGCCCGCCTCCTGTTGAGATTATGAAATTATATTTGTCTGTGTATTCAAGGATTAGTTTTCTGAAATCTTTCAGGAAGTCTATGTCTATCTTGTCTGGTACTATTATTGAGCCTCCAAGGCTTATCGCAATTGTCTCTTTTTTTGCCATTGTAATAATACGCCGCGGATGGGACTTTCAACAAGGGACTTTATGCAATCCCCCACTTTTGAACCCATATATCCCGAAGGAAACTGGATTAGCAATCCAGCGCAATGTCCTGCGCAAGGACGCCAGCGGAAACCGCAGGTTTCCAGCGCGTACCAGGTTATGCGACCGCGGCGTGAATGAAATGAGCGCAAGGTCGCGACCACTGAATTTTTAATTCGGTGCGTATGCGACCGCGGCATAGTTTATATTAACTCCCAGATATTTATAAATCTTCCCATTACACAAAACCTTTATAAATATGCCATATTTCTTTCACTTTATAGCGGGGTGGGGCAGTGGTGTTAAGCAAATGCTTTAACCCGCCCAGTCAGGAGTGCCCGGAGTGATTCATTCCGCGAGGAGTGGTCCTGGAAGGCTCATATGCACTCGCTGAGAGACCCTCAGGTCAGAGGTTCAAATCCTCTCCCCGCTATTTTTTCTTTTTTCTTTGATTTTTTCGGAAAATCACTGGACATTTAGAGGCAGGATATTTAAGTAAGTTTAATTAACTTTAAGTATGGTCGCTAAATCTGAAATAATAGCAAATTGTTTGAATAATCTTGAAAATTTTGCAGAATTTATTGGCATTCTGCTTGGCGATGGATCTTTGAGCAGGTATAAATCAAATAATTCTCAGCGGATGAAAATTACACTTGATTCTAGAGAAAAAGAATATTCGCGGCATATTTGTAATTTAATTCATATGTTATTCTATATAAAACCAGAAGTATTGTACAGAAAAAAGGAAAATACTGCAGATATTGTATTATACAACAGAAGGATAATTTCTATTTTACTTGACGAATTTGGCATGGCATCTTCTCCTAAGTGGAATCGTGCAGTTATCCCTGATTTGTGCTTAAATAAGAGGCTGGATCTAGCAGTGTTAAGAGGATATTTTGATACAGATGGTTGTGTTGTTTTAACAAATAATAATGGAATAGCATACGTAAGGCTAGAGATGAAAATATCTCCAAGTCCGATGCAGAAACAACTTATAGACATATTAGAGAAGAGGGGCTTTAGATTTGGTGTGTATGATATTGGGCGAGGTAAAGTTAGGGTTCAAATGAATGGCAAAACACAGTTAAATAAATGGCTAAAACTAGTAAATTTTCATAATCAAAGGCATATAGAAAAAGTGAGTAAATATTTTAAATCAAAAGCTCACTCATAAGCCTTATCTCTGGTTGTGTCAGAGTGAAATGTGTGGTTTATTTGTTCTTTTATGTCATTGAATGCCTTGTGCAGTGCTCTTGGCAGTTCAAAGTCGTGCGCTCTGCAGCTCTCTATGACTTTTCCTGGGTATGCAATTAGTATATGGATGGAGTATTTCTTTTTGTCTCCTTCTTTTTTGTATGTCTTGATGTGAACTCTCATGCTTGTTGCAGCCTTTAGGTCTCTTTTTATCTTTTGATAGTTTTCTGTGGTCAGTTTCTGTACTGTCTCCTGCTCCATTGGTTCCAGGTCATGCACTCCTACAAACTGGATTATTTCGTTTTCTGGATATTTCTTTGCCATATTGTCTTCTTTTTATTGCTGGTATTTATATTTTTTGTGTTTTGAGAATAGTCTTGGCGGCTGTAGGATTTGAGAGGGTTATAGAAAGAATTATATATAAAATGCTATTCTTAAATAATTATGACGCCAGAAGAATTAAGAGATCAAATTTGTAAAAAATACTCTATTAAACATGTAGAGTCTGAAGCAATAATGGAAGACAATAATTTTTATTCAATGGATGGAATAAATGAACAAGGAACGTTCTATATTGCTGCAAGATTAAGTGATGGGCATATTAGAAGAGAAGCAATAGATAATTTTGAAGGTATAGAATTATTAACTAAAGATGGCAAAAAAGGAGTGATTTCAGAATTAAGAGCTGAAGGAGCTTCTTGGAGAGATATTTTTTTCGAAACAATGAATAATCCTCATTTACCTAAAAAAACAATTAAAGATTTTGATTAAATTCTTAGTTTTTTATTAATTATTTTATTAGTAATTTAAACACTCAATCCAACAACTCAAACACTCTACAAGAACCCAATTCTTTCTTACATTTTATTTTTTTATAGCAATATTTAAAAACACTCTTTGCTTATCTGCATTTTATGGTATTACTCGCAGGGGTCGAAGAGGCTGGCAGAAAACAAAGCCGAATCTTATTTTGACTTTGTTTGCCGAGAGGTCCTGTCATCGGTCCCTTAGTGATGTGCGGTGTATTGATTGATGAGAAAGATGAAGCTAAATTGCGCTCTATTGGCGCAAAAGATTCAAAGCTGCTTACTCCGAGGACTAGAGAGATTTTGTTTGACCAGATTAAGGGTATGGTCAAGGCTCACAAGATAATTATCACCTCTCCTGCAGAGATTGACAAGGTTCTTTTATCTAAGGATTCTAATCTTAATTGGCTTGAGGCAGATATCTCTGCTAAAATAATCAATGCTTTGAAGCCAGACAAGGCTATCTTGGATTGTCCCAGCCCGAATATTCCTGCTTACAAGGCGTATGTAAAGAAGAAACTAGACAACAAGAAAGTAATTATTGTTGCAGAGCACAAGGCAGATGTAAAGTTTCCTGTTGTTTCTGCAGCCTCTATTATTGCAAAGGTGACAAGAGACAGGGAGATAGAAAAGATTAAGAAAAAGATAGGTATTGACTGCGGTTCTGGCTATCCTTCTGATGAGATTACAAAAGAGTTCTTGGAAAAGCATTACAAGGATTTCCCAGATATTTTCAGGAAGACATGGTCTTCTTACAAGCGTGTTGCTGGTGTAAAGAACCAGAAGAAGCTGGGCGAGTTTTAGACAAAAAGTTTATATAGTCCATTCATTTTAATTTGCTTAATAACATTCAAGAGGTGATATGATGGAAGACCGTAAGTTAATGCTCATTGCCTTGTTGTTTATTGCAGTTGTGAGTGTTGTTGGCCTTGTTACTATGCTGAAGCCAAGCAGTACTGCTTTTGCTTGGGGTAATGTTTATGAGGGAAATGGCTACAGGAATTGCTACTGTCATGATGGCAAGTATGTTGTTTCCCAGCCTAAAGACCCGTCTTTGGGTATTTATGGCAAGGAAGTGAAGTTTCTTGGCCAAAGGACTCAGAACCAGTGTGCTTATGAGTGCCAGAGTATGGGTTATGTGAATCATTACTGGACAGACTCTTATGCTAAAAGCCCTACATGGCCAAGGCGTTCCTGGAATTAATTTCTTTTTTTTAATTTCTTTTTTTATTTATATTGTCGATAAGCGAAGCCTTTATATACCTTTGTGTTCTAGCAAATTTTGATGACAGAAGCAGCAGCTACTGAAAAGGATAGTAAGATTACTAAGATCAATAAGCTGGTTATGGACGGGTTTAAGTCCTTTGGTAAGAGGACAGAGCTTTTGTTTGAGCCGGGCTTTAATGTAGTTCTTGGTCCTAATGGCTCTGGAAAGTCTAATATCCTGGATGCTTTGTGTTTTGTTCTTGGAAAGTCTTCTTCAAAATCCCTGCGTGCTGAAAAATCTGCTAACTTGATTTACAATGGCGGCAAGGCCAAGAAACCTGCTAATACTGCAGAGGTCAGTATTGTTTTTGACAACAAGGGGCGTATTTTTCCTGTTGAAGAGGATTCTGTAAAGGTTTCCCGTATTGTCAGGCCTGATGGCGTGAGCAGGTATAAGATTAATAATAAGACAAAGACCAGGCAGGAGATTGTTGATATGCTTGCCCTGGCAAAGATTTATCCTGATGGTTATAATATTATTTTGCAGGGTGATATTGTCAGGCTTGTTGAGATGAGCCCTGCGGAAAGAAGGCAGATAGTGGAGGAAATTGCAGGCATTTCTGTTTATGAGGAGAAAAAGCAGAAGGCCTTGAATGAATTGCAAAAGGTTGAGGAAAAGCTTAATGAGGCTGAAATTATTTTAAAGGAAAGAGAAACTTACCTGAAGGAGTTAAAGAAAGACAGGGATCAGGCCCTGAAGTACAAGAGATTGAGTGATGATATCAAGAAGAACAAGGCCTCTTACCTGAAGAGAAAGATTGACAAGAAAGAGGATGAAAAGGCAAAATTAGAGGAAAAAAGCTCCAAGAACAAGGAGCGTCTTGAAAAGCTTAATTCCCAGATTGATAGTTTGAGAAAAGAGATTGCAGAGAGAAAGGATAAGATTAACAGGATTTCTGCTGAGATTGAGGAAAAAGGGGAGGTTGAGCAGATTAAGCTTCAGAAAGAGGTTGAGACTTTGAGGGTTGACTTGGCTACTAAAAAGACTCGTGTGAGTTCTTGTAATAATGAGGTTGCTCGCATCTCTCAGAGAAAAGAGCAGTTAAAAAAGAATCTTGAGGAGTTGGATGAAAAGGTTAAGGAATTAAAAGACCAGAAAAAAGAGTTGAGTGATAAAAAGGATTTTTATAAGAAAGAGCTTGTGATTCTGGACAAGAAGATTGCTGATTTCAAGAAAAAGCATAAGTTGGGTGAGGATTCTGGTTTTGAGAAAAAGATTGAGGATTTGGACAGGCAGGCTGATGATGTCCAGAAGTCTATTCAGTCTTTGAGAGAGAAACAGCAGGATTTTGTCAGGGAAAAGGATAAGTGTGAGTTTCAGCTTGAGACTATTGACCAGCAGATTGAGAAAGTTCTTGAATTGGAGAAAGAGCACAAGAATGAGATTGATTTGTTAAAGAAGAAAAAGTCGCAGTTCAAGAAGTTAACTTTAGAATTAAATGAGTTGTTGAATGCTGATTCTGCTCATGCTAACAAGCTTGCTGATGCTCGGAAAGATGTTTTCAAGCTTAATGAGAAGATTGAAAAACTGCAGGTTAAGAATGCCGGCATTAAGGAGTCGATTTCTTCTAATATTGCTGTCAAGAAGGTTCTGGAGAACAAGAATAAGCTTGGCCAGATTTATGGCACTGTTGCAGAATTGGGCACTGCTGACAAGAAATTTTCTTTGGCTTTGGAGATTGCTGCTGCCAAGAGGATTCAGGGTGTTGTTGTTGAGGATGACAAGACTGCTGCCAAGTGCATTAAGTTTTTGAAGGATGGCAGGTTGGGTGTTGCTTCTTTTCTTCCTTTGAATAAGATTAAGCCTGCCAAACCAGATGCTGAGTTAAAAAAGCTGGCAAAGCAGAAGGGTGTCCATGGTTTTGCTATTGATTTGATTGATTTTGACCCGCGGTTTAAGAATGCGTTTAGTCACGTTTTTGGCAATACCTTGGTTGTTGACAGTATTGAGACTGCCAGGAAGATTGGCATTGGCAGGGCCAGGATGGTTTCCCTGGATGGTGACTTGGCTGAGTCCTCTGGTGCCATGGTTGGCGGCTTCAGGCACAAGAAAGAGGGTAGTTTCAAGCAAAAGGATCTTTCTGGTGATATTTCTGATTTTAAAAAGGACTTGAAAAAAGCCCAGAATCTTGTTGAGGGTCTTGAGAAAGAGCGTTCTGAGAATGAGAAAAAGATTTATGCTACCAGGGAGCTTAAGGCCAATCTTGAGGGGGACATTATCAAGACTGAAAAGTCCCTGCATCTTGATTCCAGTGATTTGCAGGCTAATGAAGCTTACAAAAAAGAGCTTCAGGAGAACATGGAGAAATTAAACAAGGATATTGCCAAGGTTGAGGATGATATTGCAGAAGAGACAGAAAAACTCACAGAACTTAAGGTTGAGAAGCAGAAACTGCGTGCTGAGATGAATGAGTTGAGAAACCCGCGGCTGCTTGCAGAGCTTAACACTTTTGAGCACAAGAAAAAGGAGTTTTATGAAGAGGTTATTAAGATTGATGCTGACTTGAAGAATATTGATAGTCAGGAAAAGGATATTGTTGGCAGGGACAAGGATAATACTGATAAGATTCTTAAGGAGCTTGAGAAAGAGGAGGGTGCTTTCAAGGATGAGATAAATGGCTTGAACAAGGATATAAAGGGGCACTCTGCAGAGCTTAAGACCAAGGAAAGTGAGCAGAGCAGGTTTTTTTCTCAGTTCAAGTCTTTGTTTGAGCAGAGGACTAAGCTTGGTGATGAGATTTCAGACAAGGAGAACAGGATTCTGAGCCTGCAGGAAGGCTCTCGTAAAGAGGAATTGGCGATTAATACTTTCTCTATTGAAGAGGCTAAGGTTAAGGCAGAGCTTGCTGGTATGAATGCCGAGTTTGCCCAGTATGGGGGTGTTGAGCTTGATATAAAGAAGTCTGAGGAGAAATTGAAAAAAGAGATTTCTGATTTTGAGAAGATGATGGCTAATATCGGCAATGTTAATTTGCGGGCTCTGGAGATTTATGAGACTGTTGAAAAAGAGTATTCTGTGCTGATTGAGAAAAAGAACAGTCTTGTTAAGGAAAAGGATGATGTTGTCAAGATGATGGATGAGATTGAGTCCAGCAAGAAGGGCTTGTTTATGGGTGCTTTAGAGGTTGTTAACAAGAATTTTGTTGATATTTTTACTGCCCTGTCTACCAAGGGTGAGGCTTTTCTTGAGCTGGAGAATCCTGAGAGTCCTTTTGAAGAGGGCTTGAGGATTAAGGTTAAGTTGACTGGCAAGAAGTTTATGGATATACGGAGTCTTAGTGGTGGTGAAAAGACTCTTACTGCTTTGGCTTTCTTGTTTGCTATTCAGGAGCATGAGCCTGCTTCGTTTTATATTTTGGATGAGGTTGATGCTGCTCTTGACAAGGCTAATTCCCAGAAGCTTGCTGATTTGATTAGGGATTATTGTAATAATGCTCAGTATGTTGTGATTAGCCATAATGATGCTGTTATTTCAGAGGCAGATGCCTTGTATGGTGTATCTATGCAGACTGATGCTGGCTTGAGTAATGTTGTGAGCCTTGATATCAGCAAGGCCAAGAAGATTGCTAATGCCTGAATTCTTTTAGTGTTTTTAGAATGTTTTTTTCTGTTGTTTTCCAGTTGTGTTCTTTGATTATTGTTTTTCTTGCCTGTTTTCCCAGTTTCTGGCGTAATTTCTTGCTTTTAATGAGTTTTTCAAGTTGTTTTTGCATTGCTTTTGCATTGCGTCTTGGGAATAATAGCCCGTTTTTGCCGTGTTTTACATAGCCTGCTATTGAGCCTGTTGGTGTCACCACTACTGGCAGTTCGCAGCTCATTGCTTCCATTGTTGATAATGAGTTTGTTTCTGTCAGTGATGCGTGTGCAAAGATGTCCAGGGCCTGCAGGTATTTTAGCACGTTGTTTGTTGCTCCTGTTTGTATTGTGTTTTTTCCTGTCTGTATGTTTATTCCTGTTCCTACGATTAATAGTTTGAGGTTTTTTTGTTTTAGTTTTTCAAATGCTTGTAGTAGTGTTGGTATGTCTTTTTCTCTTCCTATCCTGCCTGAGAACCCGATTATTGTGTTTTTTGGGTTTAGCTTGATTTTCTTTTTTGCTTTGTTTTTTGATTCCGCCGGCTTGAACTTGCTTGGGTCTACTCCTATTGGTGTGGTTATTTTTCTTGTTTTTATCTCGTTTGCAGAAAGTATTTTTCCTACTTCGTCTGACGGCACTATTAATAGGCTGCATTTGTTGTAGTATTTTCTTGCCGTTCTTTTCACTATATGATACACTAATCCTTGGAAGTGTTTTACTGCTTTTGAGCTTAGCTCCCATTCTATGTTGTGTACATAGCTTATTACTGGTTTTTTCTGCTTGTGTGCTGTTTTTATTGCTGTCATTCCTATTGGTCCGACTGTCTGGTTGAATATTAAGTCTGTTTTTTGCACCGCCTCTCTGATTATTTTTTGGTTAACGTGTGCAAAGTATATATCTCCGAATTTTATTGGGATTAAGTGAAGCCTGATTATCTTGACTCCTTTAAACTGCTTTAGTTTGCCTGGGAATTTTGGCGCTATCACTGTTACTTTGTATTGTTTTGTCAGGCTTGGCAGCAGTTCTGATAAGAATCTGGATATGCCGTCCCATCTTGGCAAGAAGCAGTCTGTTGTCACTAGTAACTTTGGTTTCATTCTATCTTGTCAAAGACTTCAGCGTATTTGCAGTTGTTGTTCCATCCATTGATTACTGCTTTAAAGTATATCATCCATGTTATCGGAAATATCAGGAATTGTGTTGCTGGCAGGCAGGTTTGGCTTTTGTGCACTTTTGTTGCGTTTATTTTTGTGTGGAATGTTTTTGTTATGTCCACTACAAGTCTTGGCACCATTCTTTTTCTAACCCTCCACAGGCTCCAGATGTCAAATGAGTATACTGGGCAGTTTATCTCTTTTTTGTGTATCATTTCTTTTATTAGGTTGTGTATTGCCAGGTGGTCTGGGTGCGCGTCATTGGCCCCGTGTGTGAATACTTTTTCTGGTTTTTCTTTTTGTATTATTTTTTTAAGTTTTGATTTGATTTTCAGGTCTTTTATTCCTTGTGCAAATCTTCCTTCTTTGCAGTCAAAGAAAACAACTCCTTTTCCTCCAAGTATCTTGTCTGCCTGTTCTGCCTCTTTTTTTCTTTTTTCTCTCACTATCTCTGGCTTTAGGTGTGGAGGGCTTAGCTCTCCGTATGAGAATATGACTGTTTTGATTTTCTTTTCTTCCAGGGCGTATTTTGCGATAGTTCCTCCTGTCCCGAATGTAGGGTCGTCACTGTGCGCCCCTATTACAAGAACTGTTGGTTTTTTTGCCATTGGAGAGAAAAATACTGTTTTGGTTTAAATATTTTGCTTATCCACTGGACATGCACGCGTGAGATATATAAACG
>WJJT01000057.1 GCA_014729555.1 Candidatus Woesearchaeota archaeon | reverse complement strand
GTCATTACCTCTATTCTTGGCTTGTATCCTATTTTTGGAAGGTATTCTCTTGCAAACATCAGTATTTTTCTTTGGTCTACTCCGCCGTACTGCACGTCCACTTTCAGGTATTCTTCATCAAGCGCCTGCATTATTGGATAAATCATTCCGCAGAGCTTTGGGTTGTCTCCGAACTTTACAACCTCTGCTGCTGCTCGTTTGCAGTCATTCACACTTGCCTCTGTTGATACTTTTAGAACGTCATAAAAGATTTTTTTGTCCATTTGAAAGTCTGATCCCTTTACTATTTCAAAGTTTGTTATGTCTGCGCCTATCGCTTTCAGCATTAAGGGCATGACTTTTGCATAGTATTTGTATCTTTTTTCAAGGATGTCCCATGGTGTTCCGTCTAGTGCGCCGTGCAGGTCTGCTAGTAATAACTTTACTTTGAATCCTGCTTTTAGAAAGTCTGCTAGTTTTAGCATGGGCAGGAAATACGCGATGTGTGGTTTTCCTGTTATTGCTGTTCCTAAGTAAACCGCTGGTTTTTTCTTTTTCTCAAGCAGTTCTTTCAGTTCTTTCTCTGTTACTATCTCCTGCGTGTTTCTTTTTATCAGTTTTAGTTTTTCTTCAGCATTCATACTTATTCGCTTCTTGGTATTAGTATAAAAAGTTTTCTGAGAAAGTATATAAACTCCGTAGTTTTATGTTGGTTTATGCTTGCTGTAACCTCCCTTACTACTTACCTGTTTTGTCCTAGAAAATTGTTTCTTGAGAAGGTTATGGGTTATGAGGAAATTCCCAGGGCACTGCTTGTCAAGGGCCTGATTAAGCACAAGGTTTTTGATGAAATGAACAGGTATGAGGCTGATCTTGTCTCTTCTTTCCAAAAAGGCATTACTAAAGATCAGATTTTTGACAAGTATTTTGCTCTTTATTCTGATATCCTGAGAAGGGCTATTCTTAACAGCAGAAAGCAGTTAAGGCTTGCCAAGCTTTTGCCTGTTTCTGCCTTCAAGCAGTTTCAGCCGGTTTTCAGGCAGGAGTCAGAGGCGCGGGCAGAGACTATTTTTAATTTCATTAGGGAAAAGAATGTTTTTGGTGTTGAGCTGTGGGAGAATCTTACTCCTAAGATTAAGTCAGAGTACAAGATAACCGCAGAGGGTGTGGGCATTTCTGGAAAGGTGGATCAGGTTCTTGTTTATCCTGGTAGTGTTGTTCCTATCGAGATTAAGTCTGGAAGGGCTCCTAAAGAGGGCGCATGGGATAATCACAAGGTTCAGCTTGCTGCTTATGCCCTGCTGCTTGAAAATGTTTTTAAGATTTCTATACCTGCAGGTTTTGTAAAGTATGTTGATGAGAATGCTTTCAGGCGTATTGAGATTAATGCTTTCCTGAAAGATCAGGTTAAGGACATGATTAAGCGCGTGAATGATTTGCTTAAGTCAAGGCAGCTGCCTAAGAAAGTGACCAATATTAAAAAATGCGAGAAGTGTGGTCTGAAAAACATATGTTATAGTGAAGAAATCACTGAAAAAGCGCAACATTTAAATACAATTGCACCTAAACAAAATGCATAAAAAGAAAGTTTGAGGGTGAAAAACTATGGCTGAAGCTGATAAACAATTCTCAAAAAAAATAGTCGGTAAAACAGTGGTGAGCAAGGCTGGAAAGCGTTTTGGAGAGGTGGGGGATGTTATTTTTGAGACCAAGTCTGGTGAGTTGATTAATCTTGTGCTCAAGAGTCCTACTAGTTATACTGGGAAGCTGGAGCTTGAAAAAGACAAGGAAGGAAAGCTGTTGATCCCTTTTTCTGCAGTTATTGCCATGGGCGACTTCATGGTTATTTCTGAGGAAGATATTTTATAAGCGCTAAACCAAAACTATTTAAATCAGTTTGTGCTGGTGTTTTTTATAGGAGAATTCAAGTTGAATAATCAGAGTGTTATCTGGACTGAGAAATACCGCCCTTCTGTTTTTGATGGGGTTAAGGGCCAGCAGGAGATTGTCTCTAAGGTCAAGGCTTTTGTTGAGCAGAAGAATCTTCCTCATTTGTTGTTTGCAGGTCCTGCAGGCATTGGAAAGAGCACTCTTGCTTTGGTTACAGCTAAGCAGATGTTTGGTCCTGAGTGGAGGCAGAATTTTCTTGAGCTTAATGCCTCTGATGAAAGAGGTATTGATGTTGTTCGTGTCAAAGTTAAGGATTTTGCAAGGACAAAGGCTATTGGTGATGTTCCTTTTAAGATTATTTTTTTGGATGAGTGTGATGCCCTGACAAGGGATGCTCAGCAGGCCCTGAGAAGGACTATGGAGAATTATGCTGCTACATGCCGTTTTATTTTGGCTTGTAATTATTCTTCTAAGATTATTGATCCTATTCAGTCTCGATGTGCTATGTTTCGTTTCAGGCCTCTTGCAAAAGAGCATATGCTTGAGATTGTTAGTATTATTGAGAAAAAAGAGAGTCTTAAGCTTGATGATGATGCCCGGCTTGCCTTGATTGAGGTTTCTGGCGGCGATTGCAGAAAGCTGGAGAATGTTATGCAGAGCTGTGCCTCTGTCACTGATAACATCACAAAAGATGTTGTTTATTCTATGGCTTCAACTGCCCAGCCTCATGAGATTAAGGATTTGTTGAATGTTGCGGTTGACGGTGATTTTCTTTCTGCCAGAAAGCAGCTGCTGGACGTTATGCTTCGCTATGGTCTCTCAGGATTAGATGTCATTAAGCAGGTTCAGAAGGAGATGTGGGATTTGGATATTGATGCAAGGCAGAAGGTTGCTTTGATTGATAAGTGTGGTGAGATAGAGTTCAGGCTGGTTGAGGGTTCTGATGAGTATTTGCAGTTAGAGGCCTTGCTTGCTCAGATTTGTGCTGTCAAGAACTGAACATTTCTTGATAGAATTCTTTTGTTCTCTGGATATGTTCTTTTTTTGTTTCTGCGGCCCCTAGTTCTATTCTTGCATGCATTTGTGTATGGTTCAGTACAAGTGTTCTCGTCAGGCCGGACATGGATTGGTTGTATTGCGGCCACAAAAAGCAGGCAGATGCAGGATAATTAAAAAAGCCCAGTGGTTCATCAAGATTGTCAATTTTAGAATCTGCTGCAATCATGGTGATTCCTGGAAGATGGTCTCTTGTAGTGTTTTCTCTTGCTGTGTTCCTGTGTTTTTCTAGTGAAGATGGTTCATCATGCCAGTAGTGCAGGTTTTCTAGTGTCCTTAGTAATAGGTCGTCAAATGACCCGTATTCTTCTGGCACAGGTGCTATGTGTATGTGCTGGTGTGCTGTGTTTTGATAGCTTTCAGGGATGCCTTTTTGATAAAATGGCTGCACTGTCCTGTTTAGCCGTGTTTTTACTGCTGCCCCCGAGGAATCTCGTATCACTCCGTCTTCACTACTTTCCTCTGTCGCGTTTCGTCCTATTCCGTTGTTTGCCCATATTGCCACTCTTTTGTATCCTGCACTGAATAATTTTTGAATTACATACTTGAGGCTGTTTTCCCTGTTTGCAAATACTGTGTCTGCTCTTGGGTCTAGGTCCAGTGCATGGTCTGGTGCAAGTATTTCTGCTTCAGGATCACTGCATAGTGCATCTAGTTTTTCTTTTGGGTCAAGGTCTGTTGTCTGGAGTATCCTTGCCTCTCCATTTTTGTACATTACTGGTCTTGAGGCGTATAGAATGTGCAGTGGTGTTGCTATTCCTGCCATTGGGATTAAGACTGCTTCTGGAAACTCGTGTATTATGTCCATGCCGTGGCAGTCATGGCCCTCAGATGGTTTTGGCAGGCATAGTGATTTGCAAAAATTGAGTTTGTGCATGGCTTTTTTTGAGTATATGAATCAATTTAAAGATTGTGAAAGTGTAATATAGAAAAAGAAATCTACTCTGAAGGGGTTTCTCCAGAGCTTTTTACTGTTATTGTTGTCTGCTTGAATTCTTCATAATCATATTCTGCGTCCAGTGTCACGAGCTGTTCAAAGTCTGTCATTGTTGCTATTGTTTGTGAGCAGGTTACTATTTTTTTGCCTCCAAACAAGGTTACATAGCCCTCTGCTGTTCTTCCGTTTGATTCCAGTCCTGTGCAGCTTAGTCCTGGCAGGTTTGTGTCGACTTTTACGTATACCGCGTCCTTGTTTTTTCTTTCTGTTGTGTCGCAGAAAGTTTTTTTCCCAAAAACAGTTCCTGCTCCTGCATTTCTTACTTCAAAGCTGAATCCTATCTTGTCTCTGGATCTTGCGCTTTCTTTGAAGTCTGCAAATTGTATTGGTGCTGCAGAATTAAACAAGGGTTTTGTTCCTGTTATTTCGCATATGCCGCCTGGTGAAGGGTTTAGTATGTTTTCCCTGACGCATATCTTGCTTACTGATTTTGTTTTGTAAAGATAGCATACGTCTGCTCTGAGTGGAAGGTCTATCTGGCCCCCTGTGATTGGTGATACATGGTTTAGTTCCTTTAATTCTATGAATACCGGCGGCCCTGGTATGATGTTTCCTGCATTGTCTTTTCTTTTTGCAAGCAGGTCGTCAGCAGGGCTTGCGGTCAGTTCTTCCTCCAGCTTGTTGAATTCTGCCGGATTTATTCCTGAGAGTTTTACTTTCACGTGTTCTTTTGCAACATCTGCCTCTCCTGTGTTTTCCAGTTTGATTACTATGTCAAAAGGGTCTCTTCCCCCGTCAAATACCTCTGATCTCATTTCTGTGAATTCTGCTGCAATTCCTGTTATTCCCCCTATAAAAGGGGATGTTATTTCTATCTGTTCTCCTTCTCCTGCACAGCCCATCAAGAAAATCATTACTGCAATGATTACAAAAAAGCTTTTTTTCATTTTATCATCCTCTTGTGTGATATAGAATTCTTCTGGTTATGGATTATATAAATTTTTCGCCTGATATTCTAATATACTGATACTATTTCCAGGTCTTTGAATACACTGCTTCTGTAGCCGTAGTCTAGTGCCACCACCATTGGTGTTGTGTATGCGTCCTGCCCTCGTGTCATCATTTCGCAGAATACTGTTCCTTTGCCGTTTGTTAGCCTTATATGGTTCCTGTCTAATGGCTTGCAGGTTGGTTTTATTGACACCCCGCCAAGTGTTACGTCTCTCAGTTCAACATAGTCTATTTCATCAAATGCAAGCGGTGCTGTGTGCGGGCTGCATTTTTGCAGGTACTCTGCACCATACCTGAATACCTCCCCGCCTCCTGCGTTTTGTATGTGTATCTTGAATCGTGTTCTTCCCGGACTTGGGTCTACCTCTACTTGCGTGACTGCTATTGGCCCTCCTTGCCCCCCTCCGAGTGATGCTGGCCCTGGTGTGCATATTTTTGGCCTTGTTGTGGGTGAGTAAGGGTCTGGGTCTATGCAGACTGGTGTTGCTGCTATTGTTTCATATTCATAGCATGCTGTTGCAAGCAGTCGTACAGGGTATTTGTCTATGTTTCTTGGCCTTAGCGGCGCTATGCTTCCTTTGAAAGACACAACGTCTACTCCGCCCTGCGGAACATATTGTGTCCTTCCATCTATTTGCGGTATTCCTTCACCCCATTCAAGTATTCCTGTTATTATGCTTGGGTCAAAGCCTGATAAGTATAGTTTGTCTCCTGGCCCGCCTACTGTGTATGCTCCTTTGTTCTCTATTTCTATGACCGCGTTGAATGTATCTGTGTCAAACAGCCTGTTTGGTGGCAGGTTTGGAAGGAATCTTAAGTCTAGTCCTTGTGTTCCTACTCTGTATGTTGTTGCTGTCATTTGTTGTTCTTTGTCTGTCTGCCGGACAGCGCATGCACTGAGTAAAACAAAAAGCAGGCATATTAAAACAAGTTTCTTCATTTTTTTTTATTGTTATTTTTCCCTCTTTTTAATATTTTCTTATTTTATCGCGAGTCTTTTGATGTTTATTTGTTTTACAGCCCTGTCAAGGTATCCGTAATCTGCCTCTATTGACAGCGGTGCTGTATATGTTCCTTGTGTTTTGCTTATTCCTTGTTCTAGTGTGCAGATTACTGTTGTGTCTTGTGCCAGGCGTACTGTTTCTGGTATGCAGGTTAGTGGATTGTCTGATAATTGTGCTCTTACTCTTATTCTGTTCCACGCTTCTGTGCCGAGCGGCCGGCCTGTGCATGCATCAAATACTTTTTCTCTTGTCATTGCCTGTCCTGCTCCCTGGTTTTGTAATTTTATCTGGAATTCTGGCTGCACTTTTTCAATGTCTTCGTGAGGCATCATTTTTGGCTCAACAAATGTTATTGCGATTGGTGCGCCCTGTCCGCCTGGCATGGCTATTGTTCTTGTCTGGCAGGGTTTTGTTTTTATCCTGCCTGCTAGGTCTGTGTCTATGCACACCAGTGCTGTTGCCTCTGTTTTGTATGGGTAGCAGGCTGTTGCTGTTATTGCGGTTTGATATGATTCTATTCCTGGCAGGATGTTTTTTGTTTTTGCCCTGAATTCTTTTATTTCCCTGCTTCCTTCTGGGTTGTATATTGATTTTCCGTTTAAATCAAATCTTTCGTCTCCTGCGCTTTCCAGGCTGATTTGCTGTTCCTCTACTCCTATTATAAGCATGCCGTTGTTTATGTCTGCTGCCCCTTTGTTTTGCATGTCTATCATTATGTCAAAAAACTTGTCCTCATAGATTTCTGAAGGGGGCGCGTTTGGCAGGAATTCAAGCAATATGCCTTTTGTTCCTTCGTGTACTCCTGGAACTTTTATCTGCTCTTTTTTCTGGCTTATGATTCCGCAGCTAGTCAG
>WJJT01000056.1 GCA_014729555.1 Candidatus Woesearchaeota archaeon | reverse complement strand
TCATTTCCAGGACAAGAAATCTTTGGGGTAAGGTATACTCAAAGCAAATAAATTTGCTTTTCGTAATAAGCAAACAGGTGTTTGCTATATTTCCAATCAAATGGAAACAGGGGGATTTACTATGTCCTGTAAATGACCTCTGTGGTTTGTGCCATATCCCCTATATAGAAAGTCATCCTTTATAAAGCTTTTGGTTTTTTCATCACTAATAAGTAGTTAAATACTTGTTATGAGCCAGGAAGAGGCCTCATACATGAAATACCACTCTGCCTTGTTAAGAAGCTTGAAAGTGTCAATCCTTGCCTGCATATCCTCATTTATGTGGGTGAAGGCATCATGCACTCCAAGAGTGTTATGCAGTGCAGCAGAGGCAATCTGTGTATCTGCGCTCTGGAGCACTTTGTTCTCCTGGACAGTGAAGTTATATGTTGCTGAGTGAGAGCTTGTAGTGGTCTCAGCAGAATCATCAGAGTGATACAAGTAATCAGTGCTCTCACTCTTTGTAGAGGTATCATAAACCTTAACCTCGGGAGAGTACTCTGTATTTGCACTGTGTTTTGCATAATCAAGCAGCTGCTCAACAGTTTCAGGAACTTCAGCAGGAATAACCTTAGCCTCTAAAGAATCAGAACCGACAGGCCTCTGGACAACTTCTTCAAGAGCCTGCTCAATCTCTATCCTGTAATCCTCTGAAATCCCTTCTTTCTTGCTGCTCATGAATAAAAGAATTTTAAGCTTCTTTTTATACTTTTCCAAACTAAAAGATATAGATTGAATACGTGTAATTATTCATAAATAGTTATAAAACCTTTTATACCCTCTAATAAAAGAGGTTAATATGGATTTTACTATTGAGGAAAGAAAACACCCTAACATAAGAAATTACACCACAGCAGACTACAAGCTGGCAGACAAATTTGCAAAAGAGATGAAAAAAGAGCTTGGGGAGTTTCTAAAATCAGCAATACTCTTTGGAAGTTCAGCAAGAAGAGAAAAGCCAATCTATGAAAGGGATATCGATGTATTAATGCTTGTAGACGACCTAACACTGATCTTAAGCCCTGAGGTGGTTGAGGCATACAGAGTGATAACAGAGAGAACAGCATCAAAAGTCTCAAAAAGATTACACATCACGACAATGAAACTAACCAATTTCTGGGAATATGTAAGAAACGGAGACCCGCTCGCAGTAAACATGCTAAGAGACGGAGTGCCGTTATTGGATGCAGGCATATTTGAGCCCCTGCAGATGCTGCTGTTCCAGGGCAGGATAAGGCCGACAAGAGAAAGCATGTATGTCTACTTTGCAAGAGCACCAGCCACGCTTGTGAATGCAAACTGGCACGTGATGCAGGCAGTCCTGGACTTGTATTGGGCAGTAATAGATTCAGCACATGCAGCACTGATTAGGGTAGGGGAAATACCCCCGAGCCCAAGCCACATAGCAGACATGGTGTATGAAAAACTCTACAAGCAAAAACTGGTCTCTAAAAAAGCACCAAAAACAATGGAGTTCTTTTACAGATTAAGCAGAAAAATAACACACAGGGAAATACAAAAAATAACAGGGAAAGAGTATGACCAATACAAGACAGAGGCAGAGGCTTTTGTGAAAGAGATGAAGAAGGTTGTTGAGGCGAGATAATTTTTTAAAGAACCTGATTCTCTTTAATCTTAATGACATTTGAACTAGACAAGAAAAACATTCTGGGAAAAACAGACAAATCCCAAAAAGGAGAGATAGATGAAGATGTTTTGGAATTAGTTGAATTGATAAATTCTAAAGAAGAGTATTACACAACAAGCTCCTGCTCAGGCAGGATTGTTGTGATAGAGATGCCTGAATCAGGCAGAAAAGATGAAACAAAATGGCTCCTGGTAAAGCACAGGCCTGTTAGTCTGCAGGAGATAAAGGATTCTATTAAATCTGAAGAAGATGTGTGGCTAAAACAAGAAGGAATGATACTGCACGTCTGCTGCAAAAGCATTGAAGCAGCTGAAAAACTAGTGAATCTGGCAAAGAATTCAGGCTTTAAAAGAACAGGAATGGTATCTGTGAATAAAAGATATGTTGTAGAAGTTGTTAGTACAGAGAATATTTCTACAATTTTATCCAAAAAAGGAAAAATACTGGCTGATGATGAATATCTTTCTGAACTATTCTCTGAGTGCAATAAAAAACTAAAGCAGAACAAGAAAAAAATAAGCCAGTTTACATGTAATTTCAGTTAATTAGTATCAAGCCAGTGATTACCAGGGTTATATAAATTATAAAAAGTTTTAAATACTCTCACACCATTAATAATGAAATGGGAGTGATAGACGGAGTGAAGATGCTAAAGCTGAAGTCTGACAAATGCTTTGGCGAAAAATACGAAAAATGCAAGCAGTGCGAACACTGCTGGATAAAACCATCCTGTTTAGTTAGATTCAGGAACAAAAAATAAGCATAAAGTTTAAATACTAATTCATTTGGTGACAGTATCATGCTAAAAAGAGGGTTGAGTATAATATTATTCTTAGTTTTGTTGTCTAGTGTAGTGAGTGCTTGGTCGACATTGAACCCAACAAGCGTGTATGAGGGATCATCATCCATGATACAAATTTTGGTGACCCCATCTAATGCAAATTTGACCATTACAGATGTTTTACTAAATACTACAAATATAACAATAACAAATGCTTTTGCAAATCAATGGCAGACCAATTTAAGTTCTTATCAAGCACATTGGTATGGCAATCAAATTCCTCCTAATATGAATGGACAAGCTTGGTTTAATTTTACTATTACAGTGCCTCAAGTTAATTCAGATACTAATTTGACTTTTCTAGTTATGCGAATCAATGACAATAATAGCACAGAGTTTGAAAATCGCACTATTCTGTTCTTGAATGACACAACATCACCAAACATAACAAGCCTAACCCCAAGCAATTCTACCTTAGCAAACTCAATACAGACAATCACTGCAAATGTGCAAGAGAACGAATCACAACTTCAACTCGTGAATTATACTTATGGGGACTGCAATGGCACAAACACAACAATAACATTGT
>WJJT01000055.1 GCA_014729555.1 Candidatus Woesearchaeota archaeon | reverse complement strand
TAACAAGATTTGTGATTATCTTGATGCTGCTTCTTGTTATGAGCAGGGTGCTGATTGGTATGGTGATCCTGATTGGGTTCGTGGTGTTTGCTGTGGTGCTGATCCAGTGCAGTTAAAGTCAGACACTGACCTGGGTGCAATTAACTGCACACAAAAGGCATATGAAAACAAGGCGTATTGTGGTGTTGATATTGAGGGTAATTTTGAGTGGGCTCCTCGTAATGAGGTTGGCGGTGTTCATGAGTTGCTGAAGTGTCCTGGTTATAGCATGGTTTCAGACGGCACAGATTATGTTGATTGCGAGCCAGGCAGCAATGACGCACAGTTTTTCACTATAGAGCATGTTCTTGGCGCCCATGGTTATCTTTGTTCTAATGGTGATTTGTTTGAGTGCAAGGGTGATGGTGCTGCTTATTCCTGGGACAAGGATTTTGTTGCAGATACAGGAATTTCAACAAATGATTTGGTTGGTTCTGGTGGCTGTCCTCCTAAGATTATTGCTTACTGGCCTTTGGATGATGGCACTGCAAGAGATACCAAAGGTTCATATGATGGAACTATTGAGGGCGGAAGCAGCACTGCAGGCAAAATTAGTGGAGCAATTCATCTTGAGTCAGATAATGAGATAACTATTCCTGCCGGTGTTCCTGTTGAGGGTGACCAGTTTACTGTTGAGGCTTGGGTCAAGCCTACTGACACTGCTGGTTTAAGAAACATTATTGAAAAAGAGGATTCTTTCAGGATTGTGATTGATGATGACATTCTTGTTGGTGCTGTTCACTCTAGTCAGCCATTGGGTGATTTTGGTTCTAGGAGGGTTGTTGCTAATGTCTGGCATCATGTTGCCTTGACTTATGATGGTGAAAAGGCAAGTCTTTATCTTGACGGTACTGCTGTTACAGATTCAACGCATTCTGGTGATATTGTCTGGTCTGACAAGCCGATTGTTATTGGCGGTTCTTTTGTTGGTGATATTGATGAGGTTGCTGTTTATGACAGGGCATTAAGAAGTGCTTTGATGAAAAGGCATGCTAAGATGCCGTCTGGTTATTGCCAGGGTGCGGGTGAGGGCCTTTCTGAGAATTATTATTGTGCTGGTGATGCAGAGTGGACTACTGATTTGGACAGCAAGGATGAGTCTTCCTGTAACAAGGCTGGTTTTGTCTGGACAGGCAATTTTTGTTGTTCAGAGGATGATGATGTTCATGAATACTATAATGATCATGATACTCCTCCTGCTGACCTTTCCAAGGTTTCAGAGGGCGGTCAGACTGTTTCTGCTCATGCAGGTGCTCAGGTTTCTTCAGCTCAGATTATTTTGACTAATAAGGGCCAGTTTGCAGCTGTCAAGGGTCCTGCTAAGTTAATTATTGAGACTTATTCTGCAGAGTCTCCTGGAGATATTGGTGCTTGTCCTCCTTTGGGCAATCCTGAGATTCTTGTTGTTTCTCCTTGGGAGCAGAAGACTGTTAAGGTTTTGAGCTTGGGAGATGCAGGAGATCCCTGCAGGTATCGTCAGAAGATTGTCACTGCAGAGCCGTTCCTTGCTCTTGGCGGCTGCTGGGACAAGGAGTTTGTTCCTATTGGTCATTTTGTTGATTCAAAAAATATTATTAATTATCATGGTCATTTTTACAGCTGCGGCCTGCCAGAGACTGCTCCTGAACTGCAGATTCAGGATACGCAGAATGAGGTGCAGTTAGTTTCTCCTGCGAGCACGAGCTGCAGCGATATCAAGCTTAATGCGCGTGGTGCTGGCCTGCATGTTGTATGTAATCCTGGTGGCAAGTGGCAGTTTACGAATAATTCTGCCGCAACCGCAAGTTCAGAGGTTTCCTGGGATATTTCAGGGACTAATGCCAGCCAGTATGGTTGTTGTGATGAAGACCAGTGCTGGACTGGTTTTAAGTGTGTTGATATTGGTGATTATTACACAGATCCTGTTGCAGGAGATAGTTATTATTGTGAAGAGTAAAAAGAGGTGTATTTGTTGAAAAAGGCATTGACTTTGCTGTTATTAGTGATTTTGTTGGCTTCCTCAGTTTATGCTGCTAAATGGGTTGGCCCGTTAAAAACAAGGCATAGCTGGGACAGGAAAGAGTCTGGTTTTTGTCCAGGCCCTGGCATGTGTTTGGTTACTGCATCGCCTGATGCAGATGAAGACTTTAATGGAATGCCGAGCAAATACTTTTCAGACCCTCCTGGCCCTAAGTGTATAAATGATGGCCAGTATATTTTGGATTATTTTTGTGAAGATGGCAAATGGACTACAAGAACAAAGCTTATAGGATTGTCCTTGCTTGATTTTGCCCAGACTAAATCTAATGATTATGTTTTGTTTTGTGATGATTATGAAAGTGCCCTGAACCAGTATGAATACATTGTTGGCTCTGGCGGAAATACCAAGCTTGTTGAGGACTTGTTCAGGGATTACAGGTGCGAGCAGCCTAATTCAACCACAAGAACCACTTGCACAAATCATTTTTGTGTTTTAAAATACCTGGGAGGGACTGCTGTGGGAACCAGTTTGAATACTGCTGTTGATGATGAGGATTATTCTTTCTTGTTTGCCTTGAATCATTCTATTGATGCTTGTGATAATGTCCAAGCATCCACAGACATAACCAACTGGCGCCAGTGTACTGGCTGGGCAAAGACAGGTCGTGTTTACTATAATCCTGCTCTTAAATCAATTATTTACTTTTCATCTTCAGCTGCTCCTGTAATTACCTCTTACACTGCGGCATTTGATTCATTTATCAAGCCAGAGTTCGATGACGTCAATACTTATGTTGAGAATAATGTAGCGGATTCTGATGTATCTGCCCTTAACTTTACTTTTTTCAAGGATACCAGCCTATACAATCGCTGGTATTACTCAAGGCAGTTGAATAAATATGTTTTTGGTTTTTTGGAAAAAGACAAGACAGAGTTTGGTTATGATTATTTGGGCATAAAATACTCTGGTTATGATTTTGGTGCTGATGCTTGTGATAATATGTTTAAGCAGTATGGTGAAAGAAACATGGGCAGGGGTGTTTTTTGTGAGGGCCAGTCTGGAAGTGATTTTTTTGTTGTTGCAAAAGGTGCGAGAAACAGTGAGAGTCCTTTGATTGATGCATGGCAGGATCTTGATTCAAAGCTGAGACCAAAATGAAGAGTGCGCAAATAACTGTGTTTATGATTATCGGGATTGTTATCCTGCTTGGTGCAGGATTATTGGTGTATATGGCAATGATTCAACCAGAAAAAACAGGCGAGGAAAAAGTTGCTGCTCAGGCTTTAAGGCAGGCTGCAGTCCAGCCTGTTAGGGATTACATTACTTCCTGCCTGGATATTGTCTCTTCAGATGCCCTGGAGTTCATAGGCAAGCAGGGAGGAAGGTTGTATGTTTCCCAGGGCGGAACTGTTCCAGATCCTGTTGTTTCACAGCTTGGTTCTGTTTATCTTGATTATGATGAGTTAAGAGTGTCTTATTCAGTTCTTCCTCCAGAAGGCACTGTTGGCTCTTTGTTTTTTTCAGCTCCGCCAGATTATCCCTGGCCTGATTTTCCTGTTTCTGCTGATAGTAATGAGTCTGTTATTGGTTTTTTTGGTCTTGCTGCTCTTCCTCCCTTGTATCGCAAGCATGGCAAGGGTTCTTTGCAAGAGCAGATGGAGACTTATGTCTCAAATAATATTGCCAGGTGTGTTGATTTCTCTGATAAGTTTCCTGGTTATGAAATAATTACTGGCGAGCCAAGTACTTTAATGGTTATTGCAGAGAACATAACGCATTTAAGGGCAGAGGAGTATATTTCTTTTGTTCTTGACTGGCCTGTTGAGATTAAGGAAAAAGGCACTGGTGCTGAAATTTTTTTGAATGATTTCAAGACAACTTTTCCTGTTGCTTTTGGCAGGATTTATTACACTGTCAAGGAGATTGTTGATGCAGAGGTTTCTAATATTAGTTATGAGCCTGAGACAACTGTTAATTATTTTATCACGATTGACAAGAATGTTTATAACAGGGATGATGTGGTTATTTATCAGGATAAGAAGTATAATCTTAATGCAAGGCCTTATGAGTTTAGGATTGCAAGAAAGAACAGGCTTCCTGCGCTCTACAGGATTGACCAGAAAGAAATCAATAAGTTTGCTTATTGTGTTGATGCAGTAAGGTTTTCTGTTGATGGGAAAAAACTGCGCGCCTCCCCGGATTTAGAGGATGGCGATCCTTTTCCATGGAACCTTACTGCTGTTGATCCGGATAATGATGAAATCACATTCAGGCTTGATCCAAGAAATCCAGAGGTTGATGAGTATGCTGTTGCCTTGTATGCGGATAATCCTTCTAAGGGCGGTTTGATTTTCAAGGTTATTGCTTCTGATGGTGACTTGCAGGATTTTCAGAGGATCAGGATTATTCCAAAAGGTTGTGAGGCAGATTGAATAAGAAATTATTGTTGTTGGCACTGGCTGCAATTTTGCTAGCTGTAACTGTTTTTGCACAGCAGTTGGGCTGTTGTTGTGATCCTGTTGTAAGGACTGGCTCTATTCAGTACCAGTCTGTCTGTACTGCTCCTTTTATTTTTGTCCCGATTCCCTCTGCAGGATTTCAGGGCTGTAATGCCTTGTGCAATGCCACGAACATTACTGCCCCCCCTGTTGGGCCTCCTGCTGTTGGATGTGGTGCTCCTGGTTATACTCCTAAGGTTTCTAATCTTGCTGTTGTGCCTGTTAAGGGTGACAAGGCTGTTGAGATTGATTTTAATGTTCCTTGTCCTGCAGATAGTGTTGAGATTTACAGGTGCAGGGGTGCTGGCTGCACTAATTTTTCATTGATTGCAACTCTTGGCCAGGTTAATCAGTATATTGATGATTCTGCTGATTTGTTGTGGAATTCAGATTATACTTACAAGGTTATTGCTAATTACAAGGTTTCTGGTGCCTCTGATCCTGCTGTTGCTTCTGTTAATACTGGTGATATTGAGTGCTGGTATCAGATTACTAATGATATTTTTTGCATTTCTGCATTTTATTATGATCAGTACAAGGATTATTTGAAAACTAAAGGTTATAAGGTTGGGTCTGCTTCTGATTTCAAGTCTGGTTATGTTTCTACAAGGGATTCTGTTTTTAATGCATTTTATGAAAAGTCCTGGTATTGCACTAACATGAATGTTTTGTCAAGGCCTGCTCCGCAAGTGGATTGTGCTGATGATGAGATTTGTGTTTCAGACGGCAGGATTGCGCGTTGTGTTGAGCAGGTTGGGTGCAGTATTGGCGGGGCTTTTGGATTGTTTCCTTCTTTGACTGCTTGTGAGCAGGATGCAGTTGGCAACAAGAAGTACTGTTTCTTGGATAAGTCAAAGACTGTTGTGGACAAGTGTTTTGCCTGTGATCCTAAGATGAATTGTTATGATTATCACTCTAAGTCTGCTTGTGAGAGTGATAATTGCGGTGTTGGCCAGTGTGCCTGGACAGATGTTTTTCCTGATTTAGGTGTTGGTGTTTGTTATGATACTCGTTTTGATGCCTGCAGCTTGTGCCAGGCAGAGCCGACAGATTCTGCAAAGAACAAGGAGGGTTTTAATGAAGTGTTTGATTCTTGTACAGAGGAAAAAGCAGCAGCCCTCTCAACTGCTTTAAAGCCTTGCTTTTTTGACAAAAACACTAAGGCTGGCAAGAGTTGTGATTTTGTTGACTGCACTGTTTATTCCCAGAGCCAGTGTGCAAGCCCTTCTGGAGGCATTCAGTTAAATCCGGATAATTCTCTTGATGTGAGGAGCAATGATCCTTGTAATATTGGTGTCTGCCAGTACTCAGCCGCTACTGGGTGTGTCAAGAATGCTAATGGTGCAGGCGGTACTGGCTGGCAGGACTGCATGGGTTCAGATAATCCTGCTGCGTGTGAAAAGGATTATTTTCCTCCTGAGACTGTTGCTGCATTATCCGGCCTTGCTCCTGGAAAGCAGGACTTTATTGACTTGACTGTTCTTGATAAGACAACAGAGACAGGAAAACAAAAGCCTATGCAGGGAAAGCCTGGCTACAAGACTTACTTGTGCATTGTTTCTGGAAACAATACCTGTGCTAATGCTGCTTTATTCCCTATTGAAACTGATAAAAAGCGTTTGCTGATTAATGATCTTGCTTTGCAGGATGACCAGGAGATTCTTGGAAGGTTTTCTTCAGGCAATAATGTTGTGAAGTTTTATTCAGTTGACAAGAATAATAATGTTGAGGTTGTCAAGTCTGTTACTGTGTTTGCCTGTGACCAGTGCACTGGGCCTAAGGCGATTAATGTCTCTGTTTCAGGAGGCACTGAAGTCAAGGGCGATTTCTACACAAATGTTTTGCAGCCGTCTGTTATTGTTGTTTTTAATGAGCCTGCAAGGATTACTGCGTTTAGTCTTGACAAGGCAGGAACCATTGCTCCCGTGACTATCTCGCCTTCTTCTGGAACAAATTATCAATACACTATTGTTCCTAACAGTCCTCTTTCAGAGGGCGTTTATGCATTTTCCTTGAATGCAGAGGATGTTAAGGCTGTTCCAATGGATTTGCCTGTTATTTTTGACTTGGTTGTTGATACAACACCGCCTTCTGTTAATGTTGTTCCTGTTGATGGTGCAGATTTTGACACAGAGGATGTCTCGCTTTCTTTGACGTTTAATGAGCCTGTGTTTTTTAACAGGACAACTCTTAAGGAGGTTGTTTTTGTCAATGAGTTTGTCAAGGATGAGATTCCTATTTTCTTGTCCAAAGAATTGAGTAATGCTAATGACACTGTTTATTCTGGTGTTGTGACTGATCTTCTGGCTGGCTTAAAGATTGTTGATGTTGATGTGACAGATTATGCCTCTAACAGGCTAAAAACAAGGTCTTACTTTTCTGTTCTTGCAGGCCCTCCTGAGATCAGGATGATGCATCCGAGCTGGGGAATTTCTTCTGTTTATACTTTTAATGTTACTATAGAAACTTCTACAAAAGCCAATTGTAAGTATATTGCTGGAGTGCCATCTGCTCCTCCTGCAGGCAGCTCTGGCTTGTCTGATTTTGATTCTAGTGACGGCATTTTGCACAGGATTAATACTGTCTCTGTTCCTTATGGAAGCACTTCTGCTTATCCTTTGCATGTTTACTGCAGGTCTCCTAGGTTTAACACGACTCAGCAGTCGTTTTACATAAATATTGATTCAACCAATCCGCAAATTGTTTCTGCTTATGCAAATCCCGACCCTGTTGTTGAGCCTGCTGAGTTTGACTCTGGTGTTTACTCAACAAGACTGAAGGTCCAGACTAATGAAGAGGGGTTCTGCAAGTACAGTGCTGACAAGCAGGACTTTTATCAGATGGAGGGTGTTTTTCCTGGTTTTGACAGGGTTCCTAAGAAATCTCATTCTGTTGAGGTTAATGTTTCTGAGATTAAGGGTTATACTTATTATGTTGCTTGTAAGGATAAGGCAGATTTGGTTTCTACAACAATGCCTGTTCCTTTTAGTGTTAATTTAGATGTGCCTTTCTCTATAAAGAGTGCTGCAGAGCCATACTCCAGGTCTGAATTGTTCCACTTGCGTGTTGACAGTAACAAACGTGCGTATTGTTATTTTGGCGAGGATCCTGGTGCTGTAACCACTTGTTTTGGTGCCTGTGAATTCACTAATGGCCATGCCCAGGCTATTAGCAAGCCTAGTGGGAAGCATACTTTTTATGTCAAGTGTAATACTGGTTCTGGTGGTGAGATGAGCAATATGCTTAATGTTTCTGTTATTGTTGATACCACGCCTCCTGATATGGATTTTGTTGATGATAGTTCTACCCTGCCTGGAGAGCCAGATGTTTCCTGGTATAAGGATAAGTTAAGGGTTAAGTTCCGTGGAAAGGATCCTCAGACAAGGATTGTGCAGTATTGGTACTTGCTTGAGACTGCTTTTGCTCGTGAGCTTGTTGTTAACTGGACTCCTAGTCTTGAGGTTAATGGCAGTCCTGTTTATGTTAAGGCTAACCTGACAGACGGCCAGAGGTATGTTTTCAGGGTCAAGCCTGAGAATATTGTTGGCCTTGTCGGCAACTATACTACAAGCGATGGTGTGACTGTTGATTTTGCAAAGACTCCTCCCCAGTGTGCTAATGGTGTGAAAGACTTTAATGAGTCTGATATTGATTGCGGCGGCATTTGTGAGGGCTGTGCAGTTGGAAAGAGCTGCAGGGATAATAGCGATTGTGCTTTGCTGTATTGTGCTAATGGTGTTTGTGAAGAGCCGTCCTGCAGTGATGGTGTCAGGAATGGCCAGGAGACTGATGTTGATTGCGGCGGTCCTGATTGTTCTGGTTGTTCTCTTAACATGACTTGTGCTGTTGATTCTGACTGCTTGTCTGAGAATTGCAAGTTTGGTTCCTGCATTATGGATCCTTGTGAGAATGATGTTTTGGATGGCGCAGAGTCTGATATTGATTGTGGTGGTTCTTGTCCTGACAGGTGTGTTGGCGGCCAGAATTGTAATCTTCCTGGTGATTGTGCAGAGGATTTAGAGTGTATTGACGGTGCTTGCAGTTCTCCTGTTGATACTGACAGGGATGGAGTTCCTGATTATCTTGACCAGTGTCCTGATACTCCTGGTGGAACACCTGTTGATTCAGAGGGCTGTCCTGTCGAGAGGCCTGTTGCTCCTCCTGAAAAGCCTTCCTTGCTTTGGACTTTGCTGAAGTGGTTTTTGATAATTGCAGTGCTTGCAGGCGCTGGTGTGGGGGGTTATTTTGCCTACAAAAAGGGTTATCTTGATAAGATTATTGAGAAGTTCAGAAAGCCTGAAGAGGTTCCTGAGGAAAAGCCTGCTGTTGTTGAAAAGCCTAAGCCAAAGGAGCCAAAGCTTCCTGGTCCTGAGGAAAAGATTGAGGCTTTGAAGCGTTTTGCCAAGAAAAAAGAGGCGCCTGCTGAAGAAGAGGAATTTGTGTCTCTTGAAGAATTAAAAAAGTCCAAGAAAAAGCCTGCTCCTGGGAAAAAGGCTTTTGAAAAGTTAAAGAAAATAAAAGAGCCTGGAAAATCCAAGAAAAAAAAGAAAAAGTCAAAAAAAGATGTTATTGAGAAGTTGAGGAAGATTAAAAAATGAACAAGCGTGCTCAGATGATTGGTCAGATTTTTGTGTTTGTTGTTGCTGCTATTATTTTTATTCTTATTCTTACTTATGGTTACAAGGCGATTTCTAATTTTTTGGCTCGTTCTGAGCAGGTTGCTTTGATTGATTTCAAGTCTGATTTAGAGTCTGCTGTTGAGGTTATCAAGAGGGATTATGACAGTGTTAGAAAGGTTGAGTTGCGGCTGCCCAAGAGGTTTAATGAATTATGTGTTGTTGATGTTGACAAGTGCGGGGCTCTTAAGGCTTCAAGGCCTTTGATGTATAGTTTGTGTCTTGCCGGCAGTGAGAATGTGTTTTTGGTTCCTAAGCAGGAGACTCCTATTTTTCTGCCTGATATCAGCGTGCCTGATCCTGGTTTTGTGTGTGTTCCTGTTGCTGGCGGCAAGGCGGTTTTGCGGCTGGAGGGTCTTGGTAAGTCGACTTTGGTTTCAGAATGGCCTGTGAAAGAATGAATAAGCGTGGTTTAGAGATGCAAGCTCACTGGATTTTTATTCTTATAGCTGGCGCTATAATCCTTGCTTTCTTTTTTTCTGTTGTTGTCAAGCAGAAGTCTCTTTCTGAGCAGAAGATTTCCATAACCCTCTCTGCGAATATTGAGGCTGTTTTCTCTGGTGCGATTGAAAGCAAGGGAACTGCCCAGCTATTGTCTGTTCCTAAGGATGGTATTATGTTTGCCTGTTCAGAAGGCTGTGAATGTAATTTTTGGATTGGGGATAAGGCTACGTCGTTTAGGGATAAGATTATTTTTGCCCCTGAATTGGTTGTTGGCCAGGACGCGACTGCCTGGTCTAATGAGTGGAAGCTTCCTTTTCGTGTCACTAATTTCTTGTATCTCACTAATCCTAATGTGAAGTATTATATTGTGTATATGCCTGGGACTAACAGTGAGCGTTTGTTTGACAGGATTAATCAGACCCTGCCTCCTGGCTTGAATGTTCAGGTTTTAACAGACCTTGATGTTTCAGGCATTCCGTATGAGGGTTTTCAGGAGACCCGGTTTGTTTTTCTTGATGTTCCTGATTCTGATGTTAACCTTGCCGGTCTTGACAGGGATTTCAGGAAAAAGGATGTCTCTGCTGTTAATATTCACCAGAACACTATTACTTTTTATGAAAAAGAGCCTGGAGAGCTTTATTTTACTTCAGGAACATCCCCTTTTGTTGGCGAGGCTTTGATGTTTGCCTCTATTTTTTCTGCTGACAAGCAGATGTATGACTGCGGTGTGCAGGCTGCTTTTTCAAAGCTTAATCATGTTGCTCAGGTTATTTATGGCAGGGCCAGGATGATTCAGCAGAATCTTACCATGGCAAAGCCTGAGTGTGTTTATGTCCTGGATGATTTTAATGCTTTGATAGAGTTGTCTGGGAAGTTTTCAACAGGCGCTGGGTTTTCACAGAAGATTCCTGGCTTGGCTGCTGCTGCTAATGCTATTGCAAAGGAGAACAAGAACTTGATTTTACTGTCTTGTCCAGAGATTTATTAAAATGAATAAGTGTCAAAAATTGAAGATGTTTGGGCGCACTGGGAAAAAGCTTTGCTTTTTGCCGGCAAAAGCACAGATTAAGATGTTTGAGACCATGGCTGTGCTGGTTATTTTTTTCTTTCTGCTTGTCGGCGGTGCTGCTTTTTATTTTCAGGTGCAGAAGAGTTCTATGCAGAGGGATATTCAGAAGCAGCAGCAGTTGCAGGCTTTTCAGGTTGTCCAGAAAGCCTTGTTCCTGCCAGAGCTTGACTGTTCTTTTGTGAGTATTCAGAAGGATAATTGTTTTGACAAGCTTAAGGTTAAGCAGCTTTCTTTGCTTTTGAGTGATCCTGAGAATGAGGATTTTTTTATTGATTATTTTGGTGTTTTTGGTTTTGCTGATATCAAGATAACACAGATATATCCTGATTCTAACCAGACGTTTGAATATACTTTGTACAAGAATATTCCTGAGGATTATACTTCTATTATCAAGACACAGAGTCCTGTGTTGTTGTTTAATGCTGTTGAGAACCGTTATGATTTTGGTATTGTTGAGGTTGGTGTTTATGCAGAGTAAGCGCTCTCAGATGGAGATCATGGGCCTGGTTATTATTGTGATTCTTGTTGCTATTGGCATGTTGTTTGCTATTCAGTTCCTATTGAAAAAGCCTGTTGGCCGCGAGACTGCTGCTGTCAAGGAAAGCACTCTTGCTGCTAATTTTTTGAATACCCTGCTTTCTACAACTACTGATTGTTTTGACAGGAACATGCGCGAGCTTTTGCAGGACTGCGCCTTGACTGGCGGTTCTATCACTTGTTTTGGCATGAGTTCTTGTGATTATGCTGATGACCAGTTAAAAATTATGCTTGAGAATACTTTGGGAAGGTGGAACAAGGATTATTATTTCAGCATAAAGGGTGCTCCTGATGTTGAGAAGATTAAGTTTGGGGAGGAGTGCACTTATTGTGAAAGAGAAGCAAAGATTCATCCTGTGCCTGTTAGGCCTGGGTTTGAAATCTCTTTAAAACTTGAAATATACGGCTAACTTTATATATTCTTTCTGTTTATGGTCTATTTGATGGGGGGAGTTAAGCAGGTTTATGATTGGTTAGTTAGCCGGCCTTTGCGTACTGCTGGCTTGGCTTTTTATGCATCACTGCCGTATTCAGTTTATGCTTTTTTTACTAGTGATATACAGGATGATTTTGCAGCCAGCCTGGCTAAGATAGTTTTTCCCCCTGCTGCTGCTTTTCTGGGCACAGGAATTGCAGCAGAACTTTTGAAGACTTTTGCTTATGAGGATAAGTTTCACCCACGAACACGCCTCGGTGATTTCAGTAAAAGAAAAAAGATTAAGAAAAGTCTTGAAAACATTGATTTTGAGGCTCGTGTTAACAGGGAGTTTGTTCAGCTTGAAAAACCCGGTTCTGTAAAGGCAGTTGTTAGTTATTTTAAGAGGCCTGCTTTTCCAGATACTCCTGGGGGTGCTGATGCTCTTGCACAGTTGGCTGGAAAAGAAAAAGATCCTGCGATTTTCTTGAGTGCTGTTGTTGAGTATTTTAAGCAGGACAAGTATGATGAGGCATTTTTGCAGCTTGACAAGGCTCTTCAGGCAAAAAAAGCTCTTCCAAAACTGCATTCTCTTGATTGGAGAGTGCTGCAATTAACAAATCAGCTTGATATTTTTTTAAATCCAAGAGACCCGGCTCCTTTAATTGGTGCTGCTTTTCTTAATGCTATTAATCAAAGGTTTGGTTCTGCTTTGTATTATTCTTCTCTTGCCAGGCACACTGCTTATGAGTTTGACAGTGCCTTTAAGTTAGAGGTGCACTGTCTTGGTGCCCTGATGAATCACACACTTAATTCAACTGTTTCAGAAGATATTTGGAAGGGATTTATTCATGAGGTCAGGAAACAGCCTGTTCTTGAGAGGGTTTCTGAGACAAAGAATCCTGTCAGGCAGTTAAAAGACAGCAGGTTCTTGGCAGGTACTGTTATTTTCAAGGATAAAAAGAGCAGGGTTGATTTAGAGGCTGAAAAAGAGTTGAATGAATATCTTTCACTAAGGCTTCCTGATAAGTTTTGTGTTGCAGAGCCGTTTTACACTACTGAAAGCCCTGTTGATGGACTGCACACTCTTGCTATGCGGTTCATGCCTGGAGAGACTTTTCTTGAGAAACTGAAAAAATATGATTACTCTGCTCTGGAGGATACTGTTGACTGCCTGGCTTTTATTCATGCTAAAGTTCCTGAGGGCATGGTTAGGAAAGGCAGGGTTAAGTTAGGTCTTAAGTTAAAGCACAAGCTGGTTGATTCTGATTTAAGCATTCCTAAGAGCCTTGCCAGGAAGTTTGTTCAGAATTACAGGCCTGTGTTTGATAGTTTACAGGATACAAGGTTTGTTTATAACAAGGATGCCCACCCAGAGAACTGGCTGATTGCAGGTGACAAGATTGTTGTTCTTGATTGCGAGAATGAGCATCTTGTTCCTATGCAGTTTGATTTGGTTAATTTGCTGGAGTATTCTGATCTCTTGCCTGACAAGGTCAAGGACAGGGCGATAGATGGATATATTGGTTCTTATAAGAAATATTCAGGAACAGAGTTAAACAAACAGGAGTTCAGGTTGATTTATTTTAATTCTGTTATTACTCGTGCTGTTTCCCTGTGTTCTGCCTGGTCTTCTAATGACAGGAGGTCAATGCACTCGCAGAGGCCTGTTGTTATTAATAATGCAATTCACGCTATTTCAAGATTAAAGCAGGAGCACAGGGATTACTGCAGAAAATATCATTCTTATTATGTTGCTCTTGAAGAGTCTCTTGCTGAGATTAAGGGTTTAGTCAGTGTGCAGGGCAATCATTGATGCTGAGAAGTCTGTTACCCTCACCACAGTGTTTGTTAAATAATTTAACATCATGGCCTCTGTGCCTTTTTTTGTGCTGATTAGTTTATGTCCTTTTGCTAGTAATTGTTTTTTTCTTGCACTTAGCTTATTTAATTGGTCTAGTTTGAATGAATAAAATAGTTCATAATATGCTCTTAAGTGCTCTGTTGTTTCCTTGAAATACTCCAGCGATTCTTTTGATATTTTTGTGCTGTCTGCTGACAATATTTCGCATATGTATTTGTAGTCATCTGCTATTTTTTCCAGGTTCCAGACGATTACATAGTAAAAGCAGGTTTTTGAGTAGTCTCTGTATCCTGTCTTGTTCAGTGTTCTTTCGCAAAAGTTGGTTAATTGGTTGTTTGTTTTCTCCAGCATTATCAGTTCTTGTATGTATTTCTGCTGTCCGTCTTTTATGTACTCCACTGCCCCCTCTGCAAGGGATATTGTTACCAGCCAGGCTCTTCTTAGTATGTTGTCAAATTCCTGGTTTTGGTCGTGTGATATTGCCCTTAGCACGCATCTTTTGTTTCCCTGGTAAACTATTGCAAACCCTACAAACAAATCTTTGATTAGTTCTTGTATTAGTTTTGTTTTTTTTGGATTGTCATAGAATAATTCTATCTCGTCATATCCTTTTTTGTGAAGGCTTGATAAAAGCCATCTTATTGTTATTTCGTCTGCGTTTGTTATGTCTGAGCTTGTTTTCTTTGTTTCAGATTCTTTTTTTGTTGAGAATACAATGCTTGTTGCATGGTCTTTTACCTCTAGCTCGTCCCCTTTTTTTACGCCGTACTTTTTTACCCATTTGCTTGGCAGGCTTACCACAAAGGTTTTTCCTGCTAACTGGATTACTTTTCTTTTCATAAGAATAAAGTAATTGTTTGAAATATATAAGCTTTTCGTTATTATATAATTATAAGATGATATATAAGACTTAAGGAAAAAATATATATTTTCTGAGGGTGTATAATATTATAGGTGATATAATGTTCAAGAAAAAAGATTTGATATTAACCGCATACCTGCGGCAGAATTCAAGGGCTTCTCTGACTATTTTGTCTAGAAAGACAGGTGTTCCTGTGAGCACTATTTTTGACAGGCTGAAATCCAGCAAAGTTATTCTGAAAAACACAGCTCTTCTTGACTTTAGCAAGCTGGGGTACTCTGCCCGGACTAATATCTTGTTAAGGGCGAGAAAGGATAAGAAAGAAAAGCTTATGGAGTTTTTGTTCAAGTCATTTAATGTGAATTCCCTGTACAAGGTGAATAATGGTTATCATTTCATGGCAGAGTGCATTTTCAGGGACATCAAGGAGCTTGAGGATTTTCTTGAGATGCTTGATGAAAAGTTTGCTGTCAAGACCAAAGAAGTGCATTATATTATTGATGAGCTCAAGAAAGAGGCTTTTTTAAGCCAGCCAGAGCTTGTTGATGCTGTTTACGCCCAGTGAAGTAGCAATAACGCCTGGCGAAGTTTTCAGCGTAATCTGCGAGTATAGGTAAATCTGTAAAGTACGCAGTTACAGGAGCAGAAAGTAGCGCGTTATTGCGCAGCAATACTGCAGTTGCAGTGGTGCTTTGCAGAGTCCTCAGAGTAATATGCAGGTTTTGATAAATCTGGCAGATATGTGATGTAAGAGCAGGACAAAGCGCGCCATTGCTGTTTAGCAATGATTTTGCGCCTTAAAATAAGAAAAAGTTTATATATGACTAATTACCATTAGTTTTTAAACTTAAGAAGAGGTGCAAAAAGCATGAAAAAAGCACAGGGTTTGCCTATTACTACAATCATTATTGCCGCATTAGCTCTTGTGGTTCTTGTGATATTATTCGCTATTTTTACTGGCAGGATTGCCATTTTTGGCAGGGGTGTTACAGAGTGCCCCGGAAGGTGCGAAATGCCTTACTCTGAGACAGGTGAGCAGCCTATGACAGAGGGCAGGACAGCCCTTGAGCCAAATGCACAGTGTGATCCTCAGTTTGAGAAATCTATCACAGGGATTTATATTGCTCCAGGCCAGCCTGCAAACACTCCTGCAGACAAGCTCATTTACTGCTCTACGTGCTGTGTTTCAATTGTGTGATGGCAGAGCTCCGTATTCCGTATATTCAGGATGTAACTCCTGCAAAGCTTTTTACCTTGATTACTTTGATTGTTCTTTTGGTTATTCTTATCACTAAACTGTTTATACTTAAAGAGCAGATTGTTATTAATCCTCCGCCTGGATTAGTGCCTTGAAGTTTACATAAAATTTATATATAAGAACAGGATTTTTGATATTATGAATAAAAGAGGTCAAGGATTGCCTATTACAACAATAATTATTGCTATTCTTGCTTTGTTAGTTCTTGTTGTTATTATATTGATTTTTACAGGTAAAGTCAGAGTATTTGGCGGAGAGCTTGTCAGCTGTTCTGGCAAGGGTGGTTTTTGTACTGGTGCTGATAACTGCCAGTTTGGTTACCAGACAGAATTGCAGGAAACTGATTGTCCAGAAGGCCAGAACTGTTGCCTTCCTGTTCTTCCTGCTCCGCAGGGTGCTCCTTGCGCTCGTGATGAGCACTGTACTAATGAATGCGGCAGTAACAATGAATGCACTTAGTTTTCACCGCAAACCTTTTATATACTAATCTTAATTCTTTTGAGTATGAAAAAGAGAGGTACTTGGGCGAGTATTATGGCAGTTGCTGTTCTTTTGGTTATTATTTTTATTGTTGTTTTGATGATTGTTAGAAAGGCCCTTGCACCTGCGATGTAAGATGAGCAAGAAAAGCGCAGTTGGTGTTAATACTTTTGTAAAAATTTTGGCAGTTATTATTGTTTTGGTTGTCTTTATTCTTATTATTCCTAGTTTTAGGCAGGTTCTTGAGGGCGCTGTTCAGACAGGTGAGTGCCAGTGGGATATGCTTTTTTCAGCTCTTATGCAGGCAGGTAGTATGGGATTAGGAGGTTCTAGTGAGTTCAAGAGCTGCAGGGCAAGATATGTTAATATTACTATGGAGGATTTGTATGAATATCAGCTTGAGGCTGCTCAGCGTATGCAGGTTTATCGAAAAAATCCTAAGCTTTATGATGATATTGTTGCACAGGGCTTTGGTGTTTCCCCTGAAGATGATCCTTCGCTTTATTATGACAAGCAGTTAGAGTGGGCTATGAACAAGATTATTGCTGATGAGATGCGTACGTGCTGGAACAAGGTCTGGAAGGGCAACCTGCCGATTTTTGACCAGTGGTGGAATCTTGTTGACTTTACTTTTTTTGGTGCATTGGATAAAGGATATAGTGAAGAGCAGCTCAAAAATATTGATGATTGGAATGCAGGCATTCTTGAAGTATACGGTCCTCCTACTTTTTGTATTATCTGTGCCAGGATTAAATTTGGCAGGGATGTTAGGATGAAGTTTAAGAACAAGCCTATTGCTTCTTTAATGGCATGGATGTCTGATAATCCTGCTCCTGATTCAAAACAGAGTTATTTAAAAGAGCTTCTTGAGGGTCAGACAATTCCAAGCAAATTATTCTTGCATAAGTATATTTATACTGTTGATGAGCCGCATGCTATTGTTTATAAGAGAGTTAATCCTCATAAGGTGGCTGCTGTTGCGAGATGGTTTGGAAGTAAGGTCGGGCTTAGTGAAGAGGCTGTTACAGTTAATCAGATTGTTATTGCTCCTTATGATATGATAGTTAAGTCTAGTGAAGAAGGCGGATTAGGATGTTATCCTCCGGTGGTTGATTAAGATGTTGAATAAAAAAGCAGAAATGCCTGGTTGGGCTTATGTTGTTGCATTGATTATTGGTTTGTTAGTGCTTATCTTGATTATCTGGATTGCAACTAAGTCCAGCTCTACTATAAAAGGTTATTTGGATATTGTTAAGGGATTGTTATGAATAAGAAAGGTATTGGTACTGCAGCAGTCATTTCAATAATTTTAGGTCTGATTGTTGTTGCTTCTATGGGCGGAGTGCTCTGGAAGAACAAGGCATTTATTGCTGAAAAGATTTTTGGCAAGGAGATTCTTCCAACCCCTCCTGGAGAGGGCGAGTTTGTTCCTTATGAAATAGAATACACAGAGGAAGAGCTTCAGATTATGGATTCTATGAATGCCCTGACTTGTGCTATTAATTCTATTGCAGTTGGAAAGTTTGATCCCTCTGATACCCGGCTCTGCCCTGAGCAAAAAAAAGAAGAAAAAGAAACACAGCCTCCTGAAGAAAAGAAAGAAGAGACTCCTGAAGTGTCTTTAAGCAGTGTTACTGGCGCGATTACTGGTTTTTTTGCCAAGATAACAGGCATGGCTTCTTCAAATCCAAAGGTTGCAAAATATGGTGATGTTGAGGTTTCTTGTAATGGCAAGAGGATTGAGACGATTTATCTTGGTTCCAAGACTGGAAAAAAGATTAATTCCTGGAAAGAGGATTATACTGATCTTATTGATCCTTCTTTAGGGTATGTGCCAGCACAGAATATCGCAGCAAAACAAGTTGGTGATTCAATTTTAGATTGTTGGATACAATATAAAGATGTAGAAGATAAAGAATCTTATTACAAATGTGATATTCTGAATGCTTATCCTTTGCTTGGTATACAGGAAAAGGACAATAAAAAGACTTTTAACCCCATTGTAATAACAGAGGGTGGGATAATAATATACCTTAATCAAATAATTAGAAGTAATGATCCTAGAAAAGATGCTGCAAAAGAACTGCTCTCTACATGGCAAGGAGCCCTTTACAAGGGAACTAATAGGATAAGAATTAAAGACACGCCGATTCTTAGAGATGAATATAATCTCTGTGGTGAAGATAAAGGAGATACAGAGACAGATAATATCTGTGGCAAGACGTCGCATTCTTTTGGAAGAAACAAGTATTGCATGTATTTTGATACTGGTGAAACTATTGTGACAAGAGATGTTATTACAATTGCAGACTGCAGGGAGTTTGTTGCTAAGGATACCTTTACATGTAATGTTAAGAATTTTCAATTACCTCAGGAAATCACTGAAGAAGGTTCCTGGAATCCCTTGACCTGGGTTGCAGGGTATAATGATCCTAAGTATATTGCGTATTATGAGGCTTTTCCAGATGGGATGGATAAGTTCTGGCATGTTGATGGCATAAGTATGACGACTGTTGGTTTAATTGTTGGCACTGCTGCTGTTGATTTGGTTCCTCTGGTTGGAAAGGGTGTTGGAAAAGCTGTTTCAAGTGTCTTGAGAAGAGGGGGCAAAGAGGTTGGTGAAGAGGTTGTTAAGC
>WJJT01000054.1 GCA_014729555.1 Candidatus Woesearchaeota archaeon | reverse complement strand
ACCACTCTCATGGCCCCTACCCGTCTTAGGCTTGGTGGTCCGTTACACCGCCAACTACCTGATGGGCCGCCGACTCATCCTTAGGCACCGAAGTTTTCAGGAATAGAACATTCCAGTTTCCATTCCCTGCCAGGGTTTAGCCTCAGTTTCCCAAGGTTATCCCTGACCTAAGGGCAGATTATCGACGTGTTGCTGAGCAGTCTGCCAGTGACCCGAAGGCCCCTAGACTTGCATGTCTTAGCCGGATTCTGATAGCAGCAACCTCCCGCAGGATAAACGGGAAATTTGCGAACGTCCATAAAGAACGTACCACTTATACGGCCGGTTGAAATTGACTTGAGCTGCTCTCTCTCATGTACAAAACTCTAGTTTTGACACTCATATTTAGTCATTGTTGTTTGTGTCCTCAGCTTTCCCGAGGATAGAAGTTGTGCCGGAAAAATTTACCGACTTTCTATTGGAGATGATTTCACGAATAGGACGTAGAATTTGGTGGTGATTTATAAACCTTTTGGTTGCAGTATAGTAAAAAGTATCCTCAGTAAATTGTTTTTTAATAGATATATTTTTATAATCCTATTTTTTTATTTTAGACATGGTACATCTATACCTTACAGGCCCGTATGGTGCAGGAAAAAGCACCACCGCTGTTGCACTGGCTAATCTTCTTAATTGGCCCTGTATTGATCCAGATCAGGTTTTTATCAATGAATTTGGTGATATCGGTAAGTTTATCCAGATGCATGGTTGGAGAAAGATGATAGAAAAATCCTCTGATATTCTAAGAGCTTTGCCAAAGGGAAACTTTGTTATTCCGCAGGTTTTATTTGGAAATAAGGAAGGTGAGGACATAAAGGAAAAAGATGCAAAGTTTTGCCAAAAAAACGGCGTTTTGATATTGATTCTTCCTGACAGGTCCATAAAGAAAAGCGCGGAGATTTGTTCTGCTAGAGAGCAAAAAAGAGAATATAGGATATCTTTTGAAGATGTTTTAGAGCGCCATAAATACAGCATTCCTCTCCTGAAAAAGCATGCGGATATCGTTGTTTATGATAATATCTCCCCAGAACATGCTGCACTTAAAATAAAGTCAGAACTTCAAAAAAGAAAAATTATCTAACTAGAACTATTTTTTGCCTGCTCGCTGAGCTCTCTTTCTCTTGTCTTTTTTCATGCGCTTTCTCTGCCATTTCCAGCGCATCTGTCCTTTCTTTTTCCAACGTCTTGAACTTCGCTTCATTTTTTTTATTATTTTCAACGTTTGAGATTAGAAAATCTTTGATTTTCTTTATCTACTGCTTCTTTTCATTGTTTATCGTTTAAGATTTGGGCGTTGTTTAAAAGCCTTTTGTTAAAGTAAGTGCTCCCGCGGGGATTCGAACCCCGGTCCCGGCATCGAAAGTGCCGGATGATTGGCCGGACTACACCACAGGAGCGTTGTAAGGGTTTGAGCGTTTGCGAAAACCTTTTGTCCGTTTGTAGGCTTTTTTGTTTGAACTTTTTTTTAAAAGTTCGCCGGGCTGCTACACAGGAGTGTTGCGTCCGTTTGTTGAAAAGTTCTATTGTGTTTTTAAAGGTTTTGGGAAAAAAGTGGGCCCGCTGGGACTTTCAACGACCGAAGGGAGTTGAATCCCCTCGAACATATTTGAACCCAGGACCTCTGGCTCGCTTAGACGAGTTATGCTTAAAACGTGGCCATATAAGACCAGCGCTCTAACCAAGCTGAGCTACGGGCCCGTCTGGTTGATAAAAACTTAGAGCGGTTTTTAAAAGTTTCTAAAGATTTGCTTCGCGGTCCAGTTTTGTTTTTGCTTTATGGCATTCTTTGCAGAGAAGCCGCAGATTATTTTTGCCAAATGGATTGATTCCGCATCTTACTGGAATAATATGGTCGACATCAAGCTCTGCTTTGCGCTTTCTTGTTCTGCAGATGCTGCAGCGGTAATTGTCTCGTCTTAGTATTGCTTTTCTAACCCAGTGCCAATCGTGATTCTGATTAAATTCGTCCATGCATTTTGTGCTGCAATAGAATCGTCTTCTTTTTGCCACAGTCTGTTCACAATTCCTGCATATCTTCCTGCCTAAGTGGTCTTTTTTGTTTTCAAAGTCCGATACTCTTGGCAGTCTAGGCATGGTATGATTAATAACTCATTTGACGTTCTGTTTTAGAAAAGCTTCAATTTTCCCAGGAAATTCAGGATCATTATAATCTGGAAACTGTATTATGCAACGCATTCCAACCATCGCTCTTGACAACCAATAAAATTTACACCTCTCTTTATATCCTTTATCTAACTGTATTTGCTTTTGGTAAGCTCGAAAAAACACATCTCTGCATTTGTTTTTGTTTGCAAATACATCACCAAACTGTGCAAGTTCTGTCCGCATCAGATCTTCCTCATTATGTCCAACAAAACCGCCCTCTGCATCAAGTATGCCCACAATTCTGTTGTTTTTAACAATAATGTTTTTCTTGTTAAGATCGATATGTAGTAATCTGGGCGTGATTTTGTAATCAATTAAATGTTTGTTTTGTTTAAAATATTGTTGTATTGGCTTTATTAAATGCTCAAATTTAGTTTTTTTAAAATATGTGAGTCTATGTTTTACGATAGCCTGATGCATCTCTTTCCATGTTGTGAACGGTCCAGCATTGATTTCTTGAGATTTACCCACTTCTCTCCCAGATAAATCACCAAATTTTGAATATGTTCTCGAATGAATCTTAGCTAAGATTGTTCCTAACTGTGCGGCAATTTTTCCCTTATCATATTTTGCTTTGGCTAAAGTTTCGCCTTTAATCTCTTCCATCACAATATAATTTCTGCCTGATTTAAGAACGCGGGGAACAGGGATATCATCTAATAATTTGTAAACAAGTATGGCTTTTCTTGCTTCCCAGGCATGGTCAAAAACTTTAATGTAATTTCCATCTTTATAATAAACTTGGTTGGCATAAGTTGGAATTCTTCTGGCTCCTTTAATTAATGAGTTCAACATAAAAGGCTAATTTATCAAGAAGTATATAAAATATGCGCCAGCCGGGAATCGAACCCAGACCACAACGTTGGCAACGTCGTATTGTACCATTCAACCACTGGCGCAGATTTGAATGGGCCCACCCGGACTTTCGTGGCTGAAGGACGCGAATCCTTCGAGCCTGTTCGAACCGGGGATCCACACCTTGCTTAGTTTTCACTTGTAAGGGTGTTGTCATAACCACTAGACCATGGGCCCGTAAGTGTGAGGAAATATTATTGGTTTAAAAGGTTTACGCTATATTGCGAATATAATATTCAAATCATTTTCACACGTGCTAGCCTTGTGCTGCACTTGTTAGGATTCTGCCTTTCTTAAGGGCTGGTTTGAAAAGTTTACTGTTCCCTGCTTAATTTGAGTAATGTTTATATAATAGAAGGTCTGAGAAGCTTTTAGAATTAAAAAGGCAGCGCTGAAGCAAAGTCTCAGCTGGTCTTTTTTTGGTAAACAAAAAGGTGATATTTAATGAGAGCATTGCTTTTAATGACAATTGTTCTTTCTTGTGTACTGTTATTTGCAGTCGGCTGCCAGCAGCAGCCGCAAACTGGAAAGGGCTGGTTTGACAAGCCAAAAAAGAGTTATGATTTTCCAAAATATGAGCCGCCATCCCAAAAGCCAGTGTACCAACAATCATACCCCCCATCATACCCTCAATCATATCAACAATCGGCGTATACTACAAGCTCATATGAAAGAGAACCTGTGCCTACGTCGCCAGAACCTGTGCCTACGTCGCCAAAGTGTTGTGCGAGGTCTATAGATGGCAGCTATGTTGCAGTTGCTAGTACTTATTTATGTGGCAAAAGTGGCGGAAAAATAGTAGATTGTCCTGGATGTTGTGAAAATGCTGGTGGAAGCTTGTATGGGCGCTCTGCTAGCGATTGTGTTATCTTACCAAAACTCGGACGACAAGTAGTGCCTTGCCCAGTTATCGGAGGATAATAAATTATTTTTTTCTTTATTATTTTGAGTAATGTTTATATAATAGAAGGTCTGTAGATTCAATATTATTAAAAAAGGTGATATGATGCGAGGATTTGTTTTGCTTTCACTTCTTGTTTGTTTAGCTTTGCTTGTGATTGGCTGCAGGTCAGGTGCTGCTGTTTATGGCAGGTATCCTGGAAGCACAGACAAGGTTTATGTCCCAGAGTACCAGCAGAGAGAGATTTTTTATCCTGTTGATATGTGTTGTGTGCTTGGTGACAGGCTTTATTGTGAAACTCCTCAGGAGATACAGAATTGCTTAAGGCAGGGTGGAAGGCTTGCTAAGCCAGGGACAATTCCTACCTGTTGTGAGATTGGCGGAGAGATTAAGGGCAGTATAGTGGAATCATTTACTTTCTATGACTGCCGTTCTAGGGGAGGTCGTGTTGTTCCTTGTAGATAAAAAGGTGGTAATTATGAAAAAAGTATTTTTATTAATGATGGTTTTGGCATGCCTTGCTGTGCTTATTGGCTGTGATACAAGCGGAAAAGCATATCAAATGCCTTCAAGAGAGCAGGAGGTTTACGAGCTTCAATCTAAAAAGATTTGCTGTGCAGTAAAGAATCTGCATGGTGAGTTGGCATATGTTCAGGCTGAGAATGACCAGGTCTGTTATGACTTGCGCGGTATGGTGGCAAACTGTCCTCGTGTCTGTTGTAATGTTAATGGCCAGGTTTTCGGGGAGTACAGCTATAATTTTTGCTTGATTAGGGAAGGCGTGCCTGTGCCCTGTCCTGCATTGCGCTGGTAGAACTTTTTCTTTTTTCTTTTGATAAGTTTTATATACTATATATCAATAGTCAATTTTATGGAAGATAGGCTTTTTCAGATGCTTGTTGAGGAGAATGAGATTAGCTGGAAGTCTATTATTTACGGCCTTATCCGAAAAGAGGAGATGGATCCCTGGAATGTTAATGTTTCTTTGCTTGCTCAGAAGTATGTTGAACGTTTGAAAGAGCTGAAGCAGATGGATTTAAAGGTGAGCGGCAAGGTTTTGCTTGCTGCTGCTATTCTTTTGAAGATTAAGTCCAAGAGATTAGTAGGGGAGGACTTGAATGAGTTTGACAGGCTTTTGGCTGCTACTGATGTTGATGAAGAGGAGTTTTATGACGGCCTTGCAGATGAGTTAAAGAGGGGCGAGGAGCGGGCACTGCATGAGGGTATTGAGTTGATGCCAAGGACTCCTCAGCCCAGGAAGAGAAAGGTTTCTGTTTATGACCTGGTGAATGCTCTTGAACAGGCTCTTGAGGTCAAGAAGAGGCGTGTTTTTAATTCAATAAGAGAGTCTGATGTCAAGGTTCCTGAGAAAAAGTTTGATATCAGTGAGGCAATCAGGGGGATTTATGGAAAGATTCTCAGCCTGTTTAAGTCCAGAAAGGATGAGCAGATTGCTTTCAGCGAGTTAGTTCCTTCTGAGACAAAAAATGACCATGTGTACACGTTTATTCCGCTTTTGCATTTGTTCAATGAGGACAAGATTCATCTTGAGCAGAAAAAGCATTTTGGTGAGATTAATATAAAATTAAGAGGTGGTGACCAGGATGGCACTGACAAGGGATGATAAAAAGGTCTTGAGAGAGATGGTTAAGCATGAGCTTGCCAATTTTGAAAAGACGCAGAAAAGCTTGTTTGTTGGAATGCCCCTAACTTTTTTAAAGGGAGAACACGAATATAAACATTATCTTGAGAAATTGTTGAAGAAACTGGAGTGATATTATGGCTAAGAAAGAAGAAGATGCTCAGGTTATGCAGCAGAAGTATATGGAGATGCAGATGATTGACCAGCAGTTAAAGCAGATTCAGCAGCAATTGCATGCAGTTGAGCAGCAGTCTATGGAGGTTGAGTCTGTTATAGATGCGCTTGGCAGTATTTTAAAAGTCGAGCCTGGTTCAGATATTCTGGTTCCTTTGAGTTCTGGTATTTTTGTAAAAGCAAAGATTCAGGATAACAGGGAATTGCTTGTTAATGTTGGCAGCAATACGACTGTCAGCAAGTCTGTTCCAGAGGTTGAAGAGATGCTTAAGAAGCAGTTAGGTGAGCTGGAAAAGGTCAAGAAAGACATGACAGGCAAGTTTTCAGAGCTTGCGAATAAGATGCAGGCGCTTCAGGCAGAGTTGATGAAAGGAGAATAAAGGCGATGTTTGGCTTTCTAAAGAAGAAACTAAAGGGGGCTCTTGACAAGTTTACCAAGAAGGTTGAGGAAGAGGCTCCTGAAGAGGAAGTTGAAGTCAAGAAAGAAGTAGAGGTAAAGCCTGAGGAAGTTACTGTTAAGGAAGAGCTGAAGGCTGAGGAAAAGCCTGCAGAAGAAGTAAAAGAGGAAGCCAAGGAAGAAGTAAAAGCTGAGGAAGAAGTTAAGGAAGAAGAGCCTGAAGAAAAAGTTGAAAAAGTAAAAGAAGAAGTTCCTGAGAAAAAAGCAGAGGTTGTTGAAGAAGTTAAGGAAGAAAAGAAACAGTGTGTAAAAATCTGTCCTAAGTGCGGTTCTATAGATGTTGAGATAGAAAAGGATAATGCTGCTAAAGTCCGTTACGGTGCCCCCTTGAATTGTGTGTGCAAGTCCTGCGGATTCCGCAGCGCTGTTTTTCCAGAAGTTGAAGAAAGAAAGATTGAGGAATTTAGGAAAGGGATTAAGAAAGTCGAAGAAGAAATTCCTGAAATAATTGAAGAAAAAAAGCCTGAAGAGAAAAAAGAAGAAACTCCTGCAGAAGAGATTCTTAAGATTTATGAAGAGGTTAAGGAAGAGCCAGAGGCTTCAAAAGTTGAAGAAAAGCCTAAAGAAGTTAAGCCTAAGCCTGAAGTTAAGGTTGAGAAGCCTGAAGAAGTTCCAAAACCAAAACCTGAAATCAAGCCTAAGCCAGTAGAAAAGCCTGTTGAAGAGGCTCCTAAAGATGAGAAAAAGGGTTTTTTCAGGCGGATAACTGAGAAGATTACCACCAAAAGAATTTCAGAATCGCAGTTTGATGATTTGTTCTGGGACTTAGAGCTTGCAATGCTGGAAAACAATGTAGCAGTTGAGGTTATTGAGAAAATAAAGGCAGATTTAAAAAAGGATTTGACTGAAAAGCCTGTTCCAAGGGCAAAGATTGAAGAGACTGTAATTCACTCCTTGAAAAATTCTGTGAGTGGGCTGTTTGATGTCGAGCAGGTTGACCTGTTTGCAAAGCTGAAAGAAAAAAAGCCTTTGGTTATTTGTTTTGTTGGAATTAATGGTTCTGGAAAGACAACCTCTATTGCTAAGGTTGCTAATATGTTTTTGAAAAACAAGGCTTCTGTTGTTCTTGCTGCTGCAGACACTTTCAGGGCTGCAGCCATAGACCAGTTGCAGTTGCATGCTGATAATTTAGGAGTCAAGCTCATAAAGCATGATTATGGTGCTGATGCTGCTGCTGTTGCTTTTGATGCTGTCAAGCATGCAGAGGCAAAGGACAGGGATGTTGTCTTGATTGACACTGCAGGCAGGCTTCACTCTGACCATAATCTTGTTGAGGAGATGAAGAAGATTGTGCGGGTTTCTAAGCCTGATTTGGTTCTTTTTGTTGGTGAGAGCATTACTGGCAATGACTGCACAGAGCAGGCGCAGAAGTTTGATGAGGCTGTCGGGGTTGATGGTATTATTCTTTCTAAGGCTGATGTTGATGAAAAAGGCGGTGCTGCTATCTCTGTCAGTTATGTCACAAAGAAGCCGATTCTGTACATGGGTGTGGGGCAGGAGTATGATGATTTAGAGCCTTTTGATAGAGATAAGATTCTAGACTCTTTGTTTTCGTAACCTGGCAAAACTTTTTTTTGGCAGGTTCTAAAATCAATATGGTGATTTTAGTAAAGTTTATAAATGATTGATTCAGAATTCTCTGTATTAACCAAAGGGGGTAATATAAATGACTAAAGACATAGAAGAAGGCAAGATATTTGCGTTTCTGGCGTATTTGCTTAGCATAATCGGTTTCTTGATTGTGATTTTGGCAAAAAAAGACAACAAGTTTGCTATGTACCACGCAAAGCAGTCTCTTGTTTTGTTTATTGTGTACATGATTGGTTGGGCAATTCTTGTGTTCATTCCGTTCCTTGGATGGGGCCTTTTGCCGGTGTGGTGGGTCTTGATGTTGATAATGACCATCATTGGTATAATCCATGCCTTGACAGGAAAGGAAAAGCCATTGCCTATTATTGGCAGGTATGCTAAGAAGATTAAGATTTAATTTTTTTTATTCTTTTTCAAATTCTATTTCTCCCTGCAGGTAAACTCCTTTTTTGAGCGGCACAGGCCTCCAGGTATCAAGGACTAATTCTGCATTGAGCCATTCTGCCAGTTCATAGGGATTGCCTATTGTTGCTGACAAGCCGATGATTTGCACTTTTGGCAGGAGTTTTTTCAGTACTGTTATGATTATCTCTAGTGTTGGCCCCCTGCTTACGTCATTCATCAGATGAATCTCATCAATTACAACAAGGCTTACAAACTTGAGCCAGGGCGTGTGGTGCCTTATCAGGCTGTCTAGTTTTTCAGCAGTGCATATTATCAGGTCTGCATCAATTAAATGCTTGTCAGAGCTGTCATAATCTCCTATTGATAACGCAATGTTGAACAAATCCCTGTACTTTCTTTTGAATTCCTTGTGTTTTTCAGAGGCAAGCGCAACTAATGGGACAATGTATATTGCTTTTCCCCTGCCCTCTAATATGTTTTTTGCTGCCGCCATCTCTGCTATCAGTGTTTTTCCTGATGCTGTTGGCGTGCACACTAGAAGGTTTTTTCCCTTGAACAGTCCTGCTTTTATTGCTTTTTCCTGTGCAGGTCTTAGTTCTTTTATGTTCTCCTTCTTTAGCACCTGGAGTGCTTTTTCAGGCATTTCTTTAAGCATGCTCTTATTAGAATTAGGGTTGGTTTATATCAGTTTCGGGCGGCTGGCTGTAAAAACTGGTTATAGAGTATAGCATCCTGTCAGGGCATTTGCATATTGAGTATCCTTTCTGGTCTTTGCCGAGGAATTGTGCTGGTTCTGTTATTGTTCTGCATTTTACTGCATCGCAGGCTGTTCCTTCGTCAAAGTGTGCCTTTCCTGTCAGAAGTTTCTGGAATTCGCTTTTTTCATATCCTCTTGATATGTCGTCTAATAGCACTATTCCAAGTATCGCGATTATTGCTACAACATCCAGTATAATAAATGCAAGTCTTCTTTGTTCGCGGTTCATTTTAGTAAGGGTTTCTGAAGTCTGTCTGGTATGTCTTTCCATTAGGGCACTGGCATATTGCTGTTTTTGTGACAGGATTTTCTTCTGGCTGTATCTCCCCTATCTGTCTTGCTTGTGCTCCGCACGGCCCTCTTGCGCAGACATCATACTTCGGCAAAAAGACTTCTGGGTTTCTGTGTATTAATTGCTGGTATGTTGCTGCTCCTGTTGTGCTTTTGTAGAACAGAAACAGGCCTGCTGCTGCTATTATTGCAACAATTAGCAGGATTATTAATGCTATTTTTGAGTTCACTGCGGCTCACCTGCTTTTACATAGCCAGGCATTTCATAATATGGTATTGGTTCTGTGGGGCATACACAGTATACCTTGTTTGTGTATCTTTCCACGCCTACTGGCATTCCATGCGCCCCGTTTGGGCAGTCCATCAGCGCACACAGGTTTGTGTTTGCTTGTTTTCCGTATACATATGCATATGGTATTTTTTGCTGCCCAGAAATCATGCCTGTTGTTTCGCTGTTTACAAAAAGTATCATTCCTGCGATTGCAATGACTGCAATCAGGGTTATTGAAATTAAGGGTTGTGTTTCCATTTTAATCATAGATGTACATACCTTTTTGAGGCCTTTTGTGAACCATTGGTATGTATATTTTTTGTTCTGGTTTTTCAGGGCAGTAGCACTCTGCCAGTTGTTGTTGTGTCTGCCATGGGCTCATTCCTCCCACTGTTGTGCTGAATATTGCGTGTCCGTTTTGGCATGGTACATGTTCACAGGCCTCTGCTGGATAACTGTATTGTATAGTTCCTACCCCTTGCTGGCATCCTCCTGCGCACACGTATTGTCCTGTAACGCTTGTTTTTAGGATAAATCCAGAAACAGCAACAACTAGTACCAATGCTATTAGAATTATTATGCTTTGCCTGTTGTCCAAGGTTTCACCTCTTTAGGTATTTCTTTATAATGTGTATATAAAAACTTTTCGTTTTTAGTCTGGAGTGAAAAACAATGTTTAAATACTACTTTGTTGTTTTTGTATTAAAAAGGGGTGGAATATTGCGAGATTTGATAAAAATATCATTTTCTTCTTACGGACAAGAGGGCGTGCCTTGTTCTCCCACCAGCCAAAGTCGAGACGATAGTCTTCTTCTCGCAAAATACGAGGTTCCCTCTTGTTCGCTTCCTTTTAGCTTTTTGCCTTAACAAATCCTAAGCTTAATAAATGACAGTGGTTTTATTTTCAGTTATGGATGAGGCTAAGATTGTTTTGGATCAGGACACTTTCAAGGCACTGGCTACTGGAACAAGGGTTAAGATATTGAAGACTTTGGATAAAAGAAGGCACACTCAATCTGAGTTGTCTGCTGTTCTTGACATGTCTGTTCCGACGGTTAAAGAACACTTGGGTGCTTTGGAAAAAACTGGTTTAGTTAAAAGAAATGAAGAGGGCAGGAAGTGGATTTATTATTCTTTGACAGAAAAGGCAAAGTGTGTTCTTGATCCTGAGAGAAAAAGATTGTGGATTGTTTTGGGATTTTTCCTGGCTTCTGTTGCAGGCACGATTATTGCTGCTCGGAATTATTTTGCAGGAAGAGCTGCTGTGTTTGGGGGTGCTGAGCCGACAAGGATGCTTGCTGCAAAGCAGGCTGCTGCAGAGGTTGCAGTTGATTCTGCTGAAGAGGCAGTTGCCCTGAATGCTGTTCCAACAGCAGCTCCTGAGGTGACTAATCAAACAGTTGCAGCTGCAGTGTCGCAGCCGCCTTATGTCTTGATTGTTTTTGCTGTGCTGACAATTATATTATTGATACTTGCAGTTTATTTCTATAAGAAAAGTAAGTTAGGCAAATCCCTTAATAAAAAGTAGGGTATTTATATATCAGTTATTTCTATGTTATTATCAAGCATTGGAGGATTGATATTTATGAAGGAAAAAACACATTCGTTTTTTGGGATTGCCTTGTTGTTGATTGTTTTGGCAACATTCGCTTTGGTTTACACCCAGTACCAGAGGCCTATAACGATTACTCAGGCTGGTCCTGGTGGAGAAGGCATACCTAAGATAACTGCTTCTGGTGATGCAGAGTTGTCTGTTATGCCTGATGAGGCTACTGTAAGGATTAAGGTTGAGACAAAGGCAAAGACTGCGCAGGAGGCGCAGGATGAGAATTCAAGGATTATGGCCTCTGTCCAGTCTGCTTTGAAAAGAGCAGGTATTGCTTCAAAAGATATTGAGACAGACCGGTATAATTTGTATCCCTGGACAGAGTGGGATCCTGATGAGCACAGGCAGAAAGAGCTGGGTTTTAGGGTTTATCACACTTTAAAGGTCAAGACTGCTGATTTGGACAAGGTTGGTGATTTTGTCCAGGTCGCTGTTGATGCTGGTGCTACTGGTGTTGAGAGTGTTAATTTTGGCTTGAGTGAAAAGCAGAAGCAGGAAGTGAGAAAGGTTGCCTTGCAGGATGCTGCTAATAATGCAAAGATAAAGGCTCAGACAATGGCTGACGGCCTTGGTGTGGGCCTTGGAGAGCTGCTTGCTGTGCAGGAGGCTTCATTTAATTATGGTCCTGTTTTCAGGGCAGATATGGAATCAATGGCCATGAAGGCTGGCAGAGCTCCTGAACCAGCGCCTCCTATTGAGCCAGAGCAGGTCAGGATTTCAGCTACTGTTAGTGTGAGTTACAGGATAAAATGAGAACCAGAATCTTTTTTGCAGCATTGTTTTTTATTTTACTGGCAGTAACTGGTTGCGTGGTCAAGCCTCCCTCCTATGCATCGGGGTTTTGCAATTCAGATGAGGACTGTGTCCCGTCTGATTGCTGTCACGCAACTGGCTGCGTTTCCAAGGATCAGGCTCCTGACTGCACAGATGTTTTCTGCACAATGGAGTGCAGGGAAGGCACACTGGATTGTGGCGGAAAGTGTGTCTGCGAGGATAACAGGTGTGTTGCAAAGCTTGCTAAGGTTCCAATGGAACCAATAGTCTAGAACTCGCACAAGAGCCTGTCTTGCTCTTTTTCTTTCGCAAAACCTCGTTTCGTGAATTTGGAACCTTTGGTTCCAATTTTTGTTTTTTTGTTTGTTTGCATTTTTTTGATAGAATTAGCGATTACAGTATCTTTTATGTCTTCATAGTCTATTAGTTTCTTGTTTTTCTTTGCATCTTCTATGTTTATCACTGCTGCACCTCTTTTTAGAGCTTTATTTCTCTTTAAACGCCTTGCTGACTCTTGTTGTCCAGAATGATGGTAGCTCGTTTGTTACAAATCCCTGGTATTTGTCAGAATGAATATAAGTTAAACCTGTTGTTTCTTTTAATTCTTCAAAGCCTGGTTCCATTGCTTCATAGACTTCTTTTATTTTCTTTCTTTCAAAGTCTTTCTGCATTAATGAGCTTGGCTTCATTACTAAGAAGTCTGCCTGTCTTAATGCATTTACTTCAAGGTTTGAGCTGTTTTGTGTAATAAATAAAACACTTATGTTCTTGTGCCTTGCTACCATTAACAAGGATGATAATAACTGGTTTGAGTTTGACATTGATTTTCTTGAGCTAAAGCTTATTCCGCTCTCGTCAATCAGGACCAGGGAGTTGTTTTCCACCTCTTCTGGTGTTTTTGCTGTTTTTATCCAGCCTGGCAGGTCTTTTGCATTGAAACCTATTGCATAGACTTGTTTTCCTGCCTTTGCATGCGCGTTTTCTAACAGCTTTAGCCCTATTGCGCTTTTTCCTGTGCCTCTTGCTCCTAGTATTATCCCGATTGTGCTGTCTGATTTATGAAAGAAGTTTTCAAATGACGTTGATTTTCCTTTTATTGGCTTTATGTCTTTTAGTACTGTGTATTTTGCAGATGTTTTAGGCCTGTTTTTTGCTTTTTCTTTTTTATTGCCTGGTTTTTCTGTTCTTTTTTCTTTTACTTTTTTGCTTGTGAACAGTATTGCAGAGCCTATGCCGTCTAAGAATGTGTAGAGTCCTTTGAACATGTACATTACTGCTGTGCTTGTGAATACCAGTGTTTTTCCTATTGTGTTTATTGCTCTGCCTTTTTTCTTTTTTGCCATGAAACCTGCTAGTTTTTTAGTCATATTTATAGCTATCGTTTTAGAATTATGCAGCTGCTGCTTTTTTGCTTAAGGACAGCTCCATGAGTGTGTGTGCGTATTTTTGTATTGTTGCCAGGTCTGTTGTTATCCTTAGTATTGCAGTTTCATTTCTTGTCTTGTCTTTAAAGCCTTCCAGCTCTGCCTCGCTAGTCCTAAGCAGTGCATTTGCTCTTGCTTGTAGTGGGGATATATTGTTTAGTATTTCTGTTGCGCTTGCAGGCAGTTTTTTAACAAGAGCTCCCAGGTTCGCAAGGTCTGCAAACAGTACTCTGGATTTTTTTAGAAAGTCAAGGATTTGAAAATCTATTGTGTTCAGGGGTATTCTGACTTTGTCTGCTACCCACACTCCTCCTGTTTCTGGAGCAGCATATACCTTGCCCTGCTCTAGGTCATCAATGCCTGTGTTGTATTTTGTTTCAAGGTAATCTTCCAGTCTTGCAATAAGGCTTATTATTTCGCTCCAGGCTTCCTGGTATGCCCTGCTGGTGATTCCTATTATTTTTGCTTCTTGTTCTGAGTCGGCTACTGCCATGATAAAAGAAAGGGGAATCTGCAGTATTTAATCTTTTCTATCAAATTTAAGAATTATTTCTTTGTTCATGACTTCTGGGTGGAACATCATGCCGCATATTTTTCCTTTCTGCATTATCTGAAGGCATTTTTCGCTTTTTGCCATTTCCTTGAATCCTTTTGGGAGCTTTGTTGCAAAATCATGCAGTTCATATGCCTCAAGTTCTGTTTTATCTATCAATTGTGTCTTTTCAGTTATGGTTATCTTTGTCGGCCCTATCTCGTTGCATTCATAGATTTCTGCTTCATGTATCAGGCCTATCAATTGCATTCCCATGCATATGCCAAGCAACGGCTTGTCAAGGTCTTTTATCCACGCGAATTTTTTCAGGTGTTTTCTTGCCTCATTGTCTTTTAATGCTGTTCCTGAGATTATTATTTTATCTGCTTTTTCAATGTCTTGTTTTTTTAATTCTGTGAAGTGTTTTACTTTAAAATCATCCAGCAGGTCTATTATTGGCTTTACAAACTCTGCAGAATGCAGTTTATGTTTGCATGTGTTTATTACTAATATCATTTTAGCTCCATTTTTTTGATTATTAATGTTCCGTGGTGGTCTGAATATTCTTTCTCTGTCTCTGCTAATTGTATTTTTTTATTGTGTATTGGAGAATCAACAACAAGTGTCTCAAATTCCCCTCCTTCTCCTGCTACATTTATCTTGTATTCTTTTTCTAGTTTTTCAAGCTCTTTAAGCATTTTCTCGTCTAATTTTCTTCCAAGCCAGGATTCATCCAGGGGATATGCTGCGATTCCTGTTATTATCACTTCAAAATTATCTTTTATCAAGTCTTTCAGCAGTTCCATTTGTTTTATCTGCCATAGTGGATTGAATTGCCATAGCTCTAGTGCACTGCAGATTTTTTGTATTCTTGATGCCTGGTATGTTGATGCTACTGCCCCTGTCACGATTCCTTCTATTTTGTATTTTTCTTTAGCATCTTCAATTGCTTTTTGCAGATCTTTTAGTTCTTTTTCTTTTTCTCCTTTTGTCTCTGCAAGAATTAATGGTATTCCTAATGCCTCTGCCTGTTTTTCAATATGTTCAAATGCAGGCACGTGAAACATGTATGACTCAGGATTAAATGACTTAATTGCTATCAAGCAGACTACTTCATGCTCTTTGCTTGCTTTATACAAGGCATATGTGCTGTCTTTTCCTCCTGAGAATAATGCTCCTAGTTTCATGAGAATAAGCTGTGCTTGGGGTTATTTAAAGATTTGCCTCGCTTTTTTTATAGGCTGGAAACATTGCAGGCTGTTTTGTTGCCTCTTTGAGCGTTGCGTAGACTTCCTCCAGCCCTCCTGGTTTTGTTATCTCTGGATGCATTAGTTTTTGTATTACATCAACGAATATCTCTCCCATTGGAAGTGCACTCACTTTTTTCAGGTGCAGCGGGTCTCCTTTGTAATTTCTTATCCTTCTCACTGCCTCTGACACTGTCCTGCAGCCGTCCAATAGGTTGGGGTATCTGGGTTCTCCGGTTGTCATTTCAATTTCAGGTTCCTTGTCTGTAAATGCATAAGGGCTTATGCCTGTGAGCAGCTCTGCTGTTGCATGTGCTGCTGCGTGTATGTCTGCTGTCCTTAGTATTGTTGAGAGTCTTGTGTAGTTGCAGCGCCCGAAGAGTCCGTCAGTTGTAAAATGGTATCTTGACATTATTCTTGCGATGTGTCTTGATATGTATGGTGGTGACATCACCATGCTTGCATTTCCTATTTTTTCCTCATTTTCAAGGTCTAGTGCTCCCCCAAAGTCAAATAGTTTTGCGCGCAGGCAGGTCTCTCCTGACATGCAGTTTGAGGGTTTTATGTCCCTGTGTACAATGCCTGTTTCATGAAGGAATGTTATTGCGTGAAGTATATCATATATGAACACAGCTACCTTGACTGGCTGTTGCCCTATGCTCTCGCCCCAGATCATGTCTGCTGCGCATTTGGTTACTTTTCCGGTTTTTTCAGGTCTTTTTCTTTTCAGTTCCTGTCCGAGCAGTTCAAGCACTGCATAGGTTATGTCCCCTTTGTTGTGGTCATATATTCTGATTATGTTTGGTCTTCTTGTCCACCCTATTTTGTCCAGGTTCTTCATGGCTTTCTGTGCTTTTAGGCAGATCTCTATCTCATTTTCTAATTGTCCTTTTGGTATTTTTCCAGGTGCTACAGGCACTTTCATCGCGACCTGTTCTGGGATATTCCTCAGCCCTACCTTGTCTTCTGCAAGGTAGACAACTGCGAGCCCGCCTCTTCCTAGTTCTCGCAGGCAGTTGTAGCCTCCAATTCCACCGTCTTGCTTTATTATAAGTTCTTCTATGCTTGACACCCCTTTGTATAGGCAGTTGTAGTCATCGTATGTCTCTGCGAGATTGTCAGGACTTATCTGCTTGTTTTCTATGAATCTGGTTGCTTCCTCTCTTGTATCATCTGGGCCGTAGGATTCTTTCATTGCTGCGATTTCTGTCTTAGAAGCATCTTTTCTTGCTGCAGTTTCTATCTCAGAAGCGTCTTTCTTAAAGTCTGCAGCAATCGTGTTTGCAGTAGAAGTTTTTGATTTTTTTGTTTTAGACGTGTTTATATCTTTTATTGTGGTGAGTCTCTTAATTAGTTTCCTCGTCAATGTATCAGCACCCGTTTAATATTCAAAAAAGTATACAGATATATAAATGTTGTTTTTTTTAATAATAATGTGCCTGCACCTGCCATCATCGCTGTTTTGTCTTTGTATAGCGTGGCATGCTGCGCAGCATGCAATACTTTTTCAATAATTCTTTTTTCCTCCCAGGGTTTTGTGGGTATAAGCTACTCAGAAACCTTTTATTGAATCAAATACAACAATATAGGCAAAGGCTCATTATTCCTGGCCATCTTATTGATCGCCCTTTTTAGTCCATCATAAGAAGCATAAAACTTCATTCTATAACTAAAACCAGCCTTTTCTGCTTTAATTGAGCAGATTGATCAAGAAACTCTTTGGAGTTGTTGTATTTTACTTTTATTGATTACTATAATATCTTTGAGCAGCATCATGCATTGCAGTTTCAATAGAACTTCCTAACTCATTTATTACAGTGGTTGAATCATCACTAAATCTTTTTATCTTGCTCTTATTTTGTCTAAGATATGATTCAACACTGCCTCTTGCTGCAGTAATAACTTGTTCAGCAAGAGCAGGGGGCAGATTGTCTTCAATAAAATCTATAATAGCATTTGATGCGCCGGCCATTTGACCAGTAAGATATTCTTTTTGAGTTTCTAACTGTTTGACTCGGGGTTTATTCTCAAAATAATCATCAGGATTTGTGACCAAATTAAATATTCCTCTAACTCCTGAAGTCTTTTTTCGGCTTTGTTCCCATGCTTGGGCACAACTCCATGCATCATCAAGCTTGGCATATAAAATATCCATTGCTTGTTTTAAAATAAAATCAAAATTTTCAGGTACCATATGCACATCTCAAGAGAGCAATCTCTAAATAGCCTTGACTAACTCCTAATGTTCCAGCAACTCCGCTGATGGTCTTGGGAGAAGAGTGTATTGCTTCTCTAATGACTGATTTACACCTGTTTCCTAATAAATAATTACAATCTTCAATATAATCGCAAATACCTCTCATCTGTCCAAATGCTCTTCCAAGAAATGCATTGGCAGTAATTTCACTTTTAGCAAATGCTGCTTCTATTTTTTTATTGGAGTCTGTAATATCTGTTTTTCCTGTCAATGCGCCTGCAGCGTTATTTAATTGTTTCATAAAACTTCCTTGAACTAAAGAATCCAATGCAGCAAGATCTCCTAATGCGTCAACTGCTAGTTGAGCAGACTGTCCCATTAAATGAGTTGCGCGAGCAATGAATTCAGGATCTGCTTTACTGATAGATCCCCCTCTTCGTAATGGTGAATTAATTTCGTACATTTTAAAACCTCCTTATTAGTGTTTAATTGATTAAAATATAAAAATTTTATGGATATAAACGCCGCAGCCCGGATTTGAACCGGGATATCCCGAAGGAAACAGGATTTCCAGTCCTGCGCAATACCAGGTTATGCGACTGCGGCATTGGAGGCGATTTTTTTTGGGTATCCCGAAGGAAACGTGATTTCTTGGAAACCCCTTTTTCCAAGAATTTGGAACGGGTTCCAATTTTCCAGTCTCGCGCAGTACCAGGTTGTACCACGCCGGCATAGCTATTGCGTAGCACAATCCGCATATCGCGGGATCGCAGATCCTGCTTGAAGAGTTTTGATCAAACTTTTTTTTTAAAAGTTTGCCACGGTTGTGCCACGGCATAGAAGTAAGAAAACATATGGGTGTTTTTAAAAGTTACTTAATTTTCCGAAAATTTTTCGATTTTTTCCCAAATAATCACAGGTCACTGGACAGGTTCTCGTAGACTATTTAAAGACGTAATTCTAAACTATTTGACATGGTAAAATACAAATTAAAATTACCGACAGAATATAGTGAAGAACTGGCAGAAGAAACAGGAATTCATATTGGAGATGGCTTCATGAATATTTATCCTAAATATAACAATAATACTTTTTCATACTCTGCAGATGCGATAAATGATGTGGCATATAGCGAATTTGTAAAAGAATTAATCAAAAAACTGTATAATATTTTTCCCTCTCATATACACATTAGGAAAAATACTGTTGAAATGAAATATCATCGCAAGTCTTTGATTTTATTCAAGAAAAGAATGGGATTGCCTTTAGGTCCAAAGACAGATATGCAAATTCCTGCATGGGTTTTATCTGATAAAAAATTCACAATAGCGTGTATCAGAGGATTGTTCGATACAGATGGTTACTTAAAATTTAGAAAACCCTTTAAAGGAAAATATCATTCTTATCCAGAACTTCGTTTGACATCTAAATCTAAACCACTTATTCAACAAGTTGCGAAACTATTGGAAAAATTTCAATTGAATGCATCTTTTAACGAAGAAAAAGAAAGCAAAGCTCGCCCTAACAAAACATGGGTTTTATCGCTTAACGGAGTCAAAAATGTTGAAAGATATTTGAAAATAATTGGTTTAAGAAATGAAAAACACCTTCTGAAATATAGGATTTGGAAGAAATTTGGATTCTGCCCAGCTAATTTAAATTACGAACAAAAGAATTTAATCTTAGATGGAAAAATAAACCTGTATGATATTAAAAATGGCGGCGCCGAGATTTGAATTCCCGGATATTTGTATATACCTCTCGGGACCCCTGCGTTGCACTGCTTTCTTGTAATCATTGGTTAAAAACCTCATAGCTCAAGAAAAACATTCATGAGCGCAGTACTATACCAGGCTAAGCTACGCCGCCACTAATTGGAGAAAATATATTAATCTTTTAAAAAACTTGCTATATCTTCCTGTATTCGCTTCATTTCCTCTTCTGGAATGTCTTTGTGTGGCCAGGTTTTTAGCCCGTCTCCATCAAATCTGGGGATTATGTGTGTGTGGAAGTGGAATACTGCCTGTCCTGCTGCTGCTCCGTTGTTCTGTGTTACATTGAACCCGTCTGCATTTGTTGCTTCTTTGACTGCTTTTGAGATTTTTTTGGTTGTTTTTGCCAGTTCTGCGAGTGTTTCATCTGGCATGTCTAGTATGTTTTCATGGTGCTCTTTAGGAATAATTAGTGTGTGCCCTTTGTGTATTGGGCTTATGTCAAGAAACGCAAGTATTTTGTCATTCTCATACAATTTCTGGCAAGGAATATCTCCTTTTACAATTTTACAAAATACGCAGTCCATAGAAATCACCTCAGTGTTTTTTTGAACCATTCAACTGCTTGTTCTATTGCTTTTTTGTCAAATATGTGTGTTTCTTCCACGATTTTGATTGGCAGTTTTGCTGTTTTTGCTATTGTTTGTGCTTGTTTTTGCGCTACTATGTGGTCATTTGCTCCGTGAACAAGCAGAAAGGGTATCTTTATTTTCTTGGCTAAATTCAGTAGGTTATATTTTTTAAAGTCTTTTAGGAAATCGTATTTCAGCTGGCCGCCTTCTACTTCTATTATTCCTTTGCCTGCCCATGCCTCGCATTCTTTTTTGTTTTTTATGCAGGCTTTTAGTGGTTTCATTGGCTCGCAGAATGCTCCTATTGCTGCTGCTGATTTTATTCTGCTGTCTTTTGCTGCCTCTATTATTGCTGCAACTGCGCCTATGCTGTGCCCAACTAAGCCCAGTCTTTTTCTGTCTACTTTTTCAAGAGAATACAGCGCCTCTATTGCTGATTGTATGTCTTTTATTATTTGTGTTACTGTGGTGTCTTCATAGTTTCCTTCGCTTTTTCCGTGTCCGCTGTAGTCAAATCTCAGGGCAACAAATCCTTGTTTATACAGCGCTTCAGAAAGCTCAACTTTGTTCTGCGCATCCTTGTTTCCGCCTAAACCATGACAAACAATAACTGCAGGATATTTTGATTTGTATTTTTCTTCAGGAACATAAAGGTATCCCATTAGTGTCTGTCCTTTGTTGTTCTTGAAGCTTATTTCTTTTTTCATGGTAGAACATTCTTTACTTCTGTCAGGTCTTTTATCTTTTCAGGCCACTCTTTTTTTCCTTTTCTGTCGACGAGTATTGCGTTTACTCCTGCCTTTTTTGCCCCCTCTATGTCTGTTGGTATGCTGTCTCCGACCATTAGTGTGTCTTCTTTCTTGGCTTTTAGTTTTTTGAGTGTTTCTTCAAATAATTCTGTGTCTGTTTTCAGGTGGCCTGTCTGCCAGCTCAGCATTACTGCATCAAAGTATTTTCCCAGCCCGAATTTTTCGATTACAGGCTCTACTGAGTTGTTTGGGCAGTTTGATATTATTGCAAGCTTGTATTTTTTCTTTTTAAGGTCTTCCAGCACGTCTATTGTCTCTGGGTATAGTTTTGCTAATAGTTTGTTTTTGTTCCATACTCCTATGAGTTTGTCTATTATGAATGGTTTTGGCTCTATGTTGAATGCCTTGCAGACCTCTGTGAATGCTGTTTTTTGGTCTTCATAGGGTTTTGTCATTAGAACTTCTTCTGTTTTTATCACAAAATCTGAGAATTTCATTCTTACTCTAAGTATATTATAAGTCTGCCTTAGAGGAGAATAGGTCCCGTTTTCTACTAATGTCCCCCAAAAATCAAATAATACTGCTTTTGCCATTTTTCCCCCAGCAACTAAAGGATTACTTATCCTTTAAAAAGGTATCGATATAAAGTATGGACTGGGCGGGACCTTCAACAAGAGATCACATATTCCAGAGTCCTGTTGGGCTTCTGTAGGAATGCCCAACCGTACGCCAGTACGCGTAGAGTGCAGTCTCTCGCTTTTGAACCCGCAGCCTCTCCGCTGCCAGCGGAGCATTCTACCAGGTTGAACTACCAGCCCATTGCTGGTGAAAATACCTAATTTTTATATAAAACCTCTGCTTTTATGCTTGATTATGAAGATAGTTGAAAGCAGGATACTGTGCCAGCCCAGGGTTATTTGGCTTATAATCACTGAATGGATGGATACTCTTGCTATATTCATGAATGCAAAGGTGTACATGCTTTTTGACAAGAATAAGCTTATTTCTATCTGCTGTATCAAGAATTTTGGCAGGGTTAAGGAGTTGGGTATTGTCATAACAACAAAGCCTTTCAGGAGGCGCGGCTACATGGCTAAGCTTCTGAATAATGTTCTTAAGAAATACAGCAGGCTTTACTTGATTTGCCTTCCTCATCTTGAGCAGTATTATGAAAAGTTTGGTTTTAAGAAGATTACAAGGAAAAAAGCTCCCTGGCCTCTGAAGAGGGCAGAGCTGTATAATTTTTTTGCAAGGTTGTTTGACAGGGATGAAATAATTTACATGAAGAGAAAATAGTTATTTTTTTGCTGCCAGCCTGATGTCTCCGTCATTCACTGTTTTTCTTCCTGCGTGTTTTGATATCTTTACTGCCTGGTTTGCTATCTCTAGTGCTTTGTCTTCTAATACCTCTACAAGAACGTCCAGTGCATCTGAGCTTATTCTTTGTGCTCCTGACTGCATCATTATTCTTGCAAGCGGTGCTTTAGGAATAGTTGTAGCTCGTTTTACAGCCATAATTAAAAGATCCCCCTTTTTGGTCTTTGGTGTCTTGTTTAAAAATGAGCTTATTTATATATCTTTCTAAAATCCTTAATCATTCCTGTTTTTGAAGGTATCTTACTGCTTCTAATAACGCAACACAGCCCTCTCCTGCTGCCACTATTATCTGTTTTTCTGTGCCGTCGTTTACATCTCCTGCTGCAAATACGCCTTCTTCTGATGTGTGCATTTCCTTGTCTACTTTTATCTCTCCTTTTTTGTTTTTCTTGACAAAGTCTATCATGTCTGAGTTTGGTATGAGTCCTATTTCCACAAATACTCCTTCTGTTTTGATGCTTTTTTCTTTTCCTTTTTGGTCATAGACAAGCTCTGTGACAAATTTGTTGCCTTTTATTTCTTTTGTGTCTGCATTTGTTATCATTGTCAGTTTTTTCATCTTGTCTATTTTGTCCATTAGCACTGGCTCTCCCTGTAATTTGTCTCCTCTCACCAGCAGGTATATTTTTTTGGCGTATTTTTCAAGTATCATTGCTGCCTCTATTGCTGAGTTGCCCCCTCCTACTACTGCCACTGTCTTGTCTTTGTATAGCGGGGCGTCGCAGGTTGCGCAGTATGCCACGCCTTTGCCGTAATATTCTTTTTCTCCTGGCACTTTAAGGTATCTTGGGTGTTTTCCTGATGCTATTATGGCTGTCTTTGTCTCGTATGTTTTCTTGTCTGTCTTTACCTTGAATTTTTTCTTGCTTTTCTTGATTTCTTTGACAGGCTCTTGCTCTTTTACTTGTATGTCATAGTCTTCCAGGTGTTCTTCGAATTTTTTTACAAGCTCCTCTCCTGTCAATAAGTGGAATCCGAGATAATTGCCTACTTCTGTGCTCCAGAGTGTCTGGCCTCCTATGTCTTTTGTGAGAACAAGGAATTTCATTTTTTGTCTTGCTGCATATATTGCGGCTGAGAGCCCTGCAGGCCCTGCTCCTACGATTATTGTGTCATAGACTACCATCATATCACCCTTTTTATTTTATTATGATTCTGGCTGATTCTCCTTCTCCCATCTCTATTGCTCCGCCTTGGTAAACAATTGTTTTGCCTGCTATCTGCGGCGGCTGTGTTTGTGCTGCTGTTGTTATTGGCGGCACTGTTGTGTTTTGTGTTGTGTTTGTGATGTTTTTAATAACAGTTTTGTTTTCTTCAGGCACTTCTGGCACTATTGTTATCTCCTGTTTTACCTCGACTTCTGGTTCTTTTGGCACTGTTTTGCTCTCTGTATCATTAATGCCTGCAAGCTCTTCTGCAGGCGGAACACATGCTGTCAATATAAGCAATAGGCTTGTTATTGTTAGTAACTGTATTGTTTTCATGCTTTGTGGTTTGGCAGTGGTTTATTTAAACTTTTCTGCGAAAATTGGAAATGCTTTGCATTTCCAAATTCACCGAAAAATTAATTTTTCGGCGAAAATCTTTTATAGAACGCCCTATTCAGATATGTCATGATAATTGGAGTTATAAGCGACAGTCATGATAATATCTGGAACCTTGAAAAGGCACTAAATATCCTTAAGGAGAAGAATGTTGCTGCCTTGTTTCACTGCGGTGATTTATGCGCCCCTTTTATCATCAAGGATTACTTGGCTAAGTTTGGTAAGCCTGTTCACTGTGTTTATGGCAATATTGATGACAGGGAAGCAACTAAGCAATTGGCTGATGAAGCAGAAAACGTTACGTTGTATGGCGATATTGCAGAATTCGAATTAGCAGGAAAAAAGATTGCCATCTGTCATATGCCTGCAAAAGCAGAGGAATTGGCAAAGTCTGGCAGGTTTGACATTGTTTTCTATGGCCATGAACACAAAAGCAATATAAAGAAGATTGGCAAAACATTATTTGTTAATCCTGGAGAGATAATGGGTAGATTAGGCAAGCCAAGCTTTGCAATCTGGGACACAGATACAGATAAGATTGAGATTGAGGAGTTTTAAAAAATGTCACAAATACTTATTTTCGGAGACAGTATTGTTTATGGTGCATGGGATGCAAAAGGCGGCTGGGCAGACAGGATTAAACAAGAGATACACCAAAAGTTTTTAGAAGATCCTGATTTTTCTTGGCTTGCGCATCCTCTTGGTGTTGATGGTGATACTTCTAAAGGTTTGCTTAAGCGTTTTGAGTCAGAGACAAAGCCAAGGATTGTGTATGGCGGAGATACTATTTTCGTATTTTCTATAGGGGATAATGATTCTTTGTTTAACAACAAGAAAAAAGAGCACTGGGTTTCTCCAGAAGAGTACAATAAAAATCTGCAGGAACTATTCAAGATTGCTAAAACTTTCAAGGCAAAGATGCTTTTTGTTGGTTCTGCAGGTGTTGATGAGTCCAGAGTAGATCCTGTTCCTTGGTTGCAGGAGTGTTCTTACAAAAACGAGTTTGCAAAGCAATATAATGAGATTGCAAAAGAGGTCTGTAAAGAGAATCAAGTGGTTTTTGTGGATATTTTTGGCATGGACAAAAAGCATTTGATAGACGGTCTTCACCCAAATACAGAAGGTCATAAGTTGATTTTTGAGGCTGTCTGGCCTGTTCTGGAGAGATTACTTTAGCTTTTCTTTCTAATCCTATAAAGCAAATAAGCTCCTGCTATGAACATAGGAATATTCAATACTTGTCCTATTGTCAATGGCCCTACCATAAAGTCTGGCTCTCTGACATATTCTGTGAAGAATCTGAATACAGAATACAATACCAAGAACCAGCCCAGTAAGTATCCTGGTTTTCTTTTGAGGTTGCGTTGGAAGAACAAGAATCCGAATATCAATAAATCATACGCTGCTTCATAGAGCTGTGATGGGTGCCTGAATCCCTCTGCAGAGGGAAACTTTATTCCCCAGGGTAATGTAGTCACTCTTCCATACAATTCTCCATTGATGAAATTTCCGATTCTGCCAAATACTTGTGCTAGTGCTAATGGAACTACAAACACATCACATAATTGAAGAAAACTTATTTTTTTCTTTCTTGCAAATACATATCCGATAATAAGTACTCCTATTAATCCGCCGTGAAAGCTCAGCCCGCCGTGCCATATTGCTATGATTTCAGAAGGATTGGCAATGTAATATGAAGGATTGTAGAACAATACCTCTCCAAGCCTTGCCCCTATTATCAAGGCTGCCACTAGCATTATCATTAAGTCATCCAGTTCTTTCATGGAAATTTTTAGCTTGTTTTGCTTTACAGCTGCCCGTGCATATAAGTAAATTACAATAAAGCTTAGAACATACATCAGGCCGTACCATCTTACTTCAAGAGGCCCTAGTGAGAATATTACAGGATTTAGGTTGTGTACCCACATTTTATGCTTTTTGTATTATCAGTGATATATAAATCCTTGCTATTGTTGCTGCAGGAAGCAGTAAAATAAATCCAGTAATGACCGCAATTATTGGGTTTAAAGAAGCCAGTAATTTTATCACAATGTTTAGTGCAAGCAAATAAACAGCAATAAGCAGTATTGAGGGCAGTAATTGCTTTATCTTTCCTGCGCCTGTTTTTATGCTTTTTCCAAGATTTTGTTTTACATATGAAATTACTGCAAAGTATGCTATAAATATTAGGTAAAATGCCAGCACAATATTCAGTACGTGCGAGGGTTCTGTTTGTGTTAGTGTGCTTATGAGTACTTTTCTTATGTCTACAACAAATCCCAGCGCATAGTAAAGCATGAATAGGATAAACCAGAGTATGTTCAAAAGCAGGAATTTTTTCAGGTAGTCAAGGTAGTTTATTTTCTTTCCAGTTAACTGCAGTGCTATTTTCCAGTTCAGGGCCTGGAAAATGCAGTAAATTAAGTATACTGTGGCTGCAAGTATCAATAATAACCAGATTATGTTGTTAAAGTATGGTGCAACTGTTTCTGATGATAATGCAGAGAGCATGCTCTGGCTCTCTCTTGTTGCTGTTTTTACTACTTCTCCTGCATGCGCTCCTATGACGTTCACGTTTTCCATTAATTTTAGGTATGTCGGCGCTGTTGCAAAGCCGTACACAAACAGGAATAATACATCAAAAATTATGCTTAGCAAAAACAATTTTTTGTTTGTGTATGCTGTTCTGAGAGCTTGTTTTAGTATTGCAGTCTCTTTCATGCTACTGACTCTATCAGTGCTTGCGCTCCTGGCGTGGGAAAGAGAAGGTCAAGGTTTGCTATTACCCACGCGAGCACGACTATTATGATTAAAAGTATAATAATAAGAAAAATGTCTTCTTTTTTAGCCATGTTTATAACATTCCAGTGAAATACATGACCAGCACTACCACCACAACAAGTGCTATTATTCCCCAGATTGCCAGTTTTATCTCAGGAGCACAGGTTGTTGACTCAACCTTGTATGCTGCTGGTTTTGACTTGAACTTTAATTTTGGTTTTGATTTTTTAGATTTTTTTCTCTTTTTCTTAGCCATTACTATTACACCCCCTTTTTTAATTGATTATAAAGTTCTTATTTAAAAATGTTTCTATTCGTTAGGCCATGTGCTCAACAAAGAATTTGCCAAGCAGCTGTGTTTTGCACATTTTTGTGAGCAGGCCATATCCTATTTTTGATGCTGTTTTGTTTATTTCCAGCACGCCTAGTGCTGCCTCTTCTATTGCTTTTGTTTGCAGTATGCGGTGGATGTTTGGGCAGCCGTATTTTGAATCAATTATTTTTTTTGCAGTGTCTTTTCCTGAGATAATTGCCTGGTACATTCCTCCTCCTGTCAGGCCTGATGCAAAACCGCCTGCATCCCCTACAAGGAATTTTCTTTTAAATTCATACCCGCTGTAGTCATAGTTTATTGTGTGTGCCTGGAATTCTGAGTTTTTGATGCTGTATCCTCTCTGCATGCACCATTTGTCAAAATTGTTTTTTACTGTGCTTGGTTTTATTCCTTTGTAGTCCAGGTCTGCTCCTGTGCCTATGGATGTTGTTTTTGAGTATGGGAATATCCAGGCATACACTGGCCCGAACCTGTCTGGGTCTACAAACATCTCTAAATCCTTGAATCTTTTTGAGACTATGTACTGGAATGCTTCCAGCACTTTTTTGCTTTCAAGGCCGAGGTGTTTTCTTACAATGCTGTTTGCCCCGTCTGCCCCTATTAAGTACTTGAACTGGATTTTTTGGTCATCTGTTTCAATGTAATTCTTGCCGATGTTTTTTACGCTTGTTTCTGTTTGTATCTCTGCTCCTGCTTTTTTGGCCTTTTTTGCCATCCACCTGCCGAGGTCTTTCCTGTCTATTGTTGCAATCACTGGCTTGGTTAATTCGATTTCCGCTGTTTCTGTTGTGTCGTGCAGGAGTATTTTTTTGAAGGTTCTCTGGTAAAGTGATTTTGGTATGCCTAGTTTCATTGCATTTCTTGTCAGTCCTCCTGCGCAAACTTTATTTCCTATTATTTTATTTTGTTCAAGGACAAGAACTTCTTTTCCTGCATTTGCTAGTGTTTCTGCTGCACTCAGTCCGCCTGGGCCTGCACCCACTATAACAACCTCTTTTTTCATGTGACTTATTTTGGTGCGCTAATATAAAAATCTTACTAGAAAATCTTATATACTATTTTGTATTTATGAGATTATGCACGAGGGGTTTATTGCCAAGGAACTGATTGACAAGGCAAAAGAGCAGGGAAATGTGAAAAAAGTCACTATAGAGGTAGGTGATCTTGCGCACCTGCCTGCGGATGAGCTAAAAGATGCCCTGGAAAAAAGAGTGGATTGGGAAGTCGAGGTAATAAGAATTCCTGGCCTTGTTGAGTGCAGGTGCGGCTACAGGGGAGAGCCGAAAATTCTTGAGAAAGCGCATGATCTTACTTTGTTTGAGTGCCCTAAATGCAAGAAAGTTCCTTTTAAGATCATTGAAGGAGAGGAAATCGTTCTAAAAGATGTGGTGGTTGAATAATGTGCATGGCTATTCCTGGCAAAATAATTAAGATTGAGGATGATGAGGCAACTATAGAATATCCTGGTGAGCAAAGGACTGCAAAGATTGTTGAAGGAGAATTCAGTATCGGTGACTATGTTTTTGTCTCTGCGCAGATTATTGTCCAGAAATTATCAGAAGAAGAGGCTCTGGCAAGCTTGAAGGAGTGGGAAAATGCTGCCTGAGGTTTATTTCTTGAGATATTCTTTTCCCTGTGCAAGGGTCTTGGTTGATGTGAGAAAGACTATCACAGAAAAAGAGTGGGAAAAATTAAAGCAGGCAGCTGAGACAGACACTCCGCTGGATAGGGCTTATCTTGAGCGGATTTTTCCTGTGGCAATTCAGAGAATCATGAAAATCAATCCAGATCCATGGACTGTAGAAACAATTAGAGAATACTTCTGGAACAGGCATGAAGAGGCTATTAGCAAGGACCTGCCTCCTATGATTAAGAGGTTGTGTGTTGTTAAAAAAGGCAAACTCGTAAAACAGATTGGTGATGTCTTTAGGGCAGATTTGGGCGATGGTGATATAAGATATGTGCATGCATTATATCCAACTGCTAAAGCAGGAGATTCTGCAATGATTCACTATGGTTATGCAGTAGAAAAAGTTTAGTTCTTTGAAGGAAGTAATATTTTCACTCTAGATGTGCAGATTGCAGTTATTACTCCTGCACTGATTAAACCAATTCCTAAGATTTCCACAATGCTGAAGCTTCCAGCATATGCAATTGACAGTATTGTTGTGATTGCACTTCCTAATACTAGTATGCTTGCTGCCACTGATGCTGGTGTGTATTTTAGTCCTGCATACCATGTTGTGACATACAACAATAAGAATGCAGATGTTAAGGCAATCCATCCTAGTTGTGGAAGAGTTAATTCAAGGAATTGTCCCATGTTTCCTGTTGCAAGCAGGAATATTAGAATAAATATTGCTCCAAAGAACATTCTGCCGAATGCCACAACATTGGATGGCAGTTCTTTTAGTGTGTTTTTTGAGATGATTGTCTCTGTTGACCAGAATAATACTGCGATTAATATCAGTAATTCAGGTATTCCAAAGCTTAAGTTTGTTAATTTTAGCAAGAACAGATTTCCTGCAAATAGCAGTATTGCAGCCACAATGAATCCTTTGTTCATCTTCTCTTTTAGGAATAATACTGCCAAGGCACTCACAAAGATGAACATTGATTTATGAAGTAGTGCTGCTGTTGAGCTTGGGCTCATTGATAATCCTTTAAAGAACAGTAAAAATGGTATTGAGCCCCCGAAAAATCCTATTGCTACAAGCTTTAGCCATTGTTTATTATTCAGTGTCTTGAATGTTTTCAGGTCTTTGAATAATATCAGTAATGAGAACAGGAGTAAAACCACTAATATGTTCTTTGACCATGTGAATAGGTATGGGTTTATTCCCTCTACCCCAAATTTATTAACAAAGATGGACACTCCGCTAATTAATGCTGTCAGTAGAACAAATGCATGCCCCTTCTTTATCATGTGCTTGCAGAACAATAAAGAATATAAATACTTTTTGATTTTGCACGTTCATGAAAGTCCTCTGTTTTGGCAATGAATATATTGAAGATGATTCTCTTGCAAAAGAATTGGCTGATGAATTAAAGATAGCAGGTGTTGAGTTCATCAAGTGTGATTCTCTGGACAGCATCAATGGCGATGTTGTTGTTCTTGATGTTGTAAAAGGCTTGAAAGATGTTCGATTGATTCCTCTTGATAAGGTCAAGGATTTTCATCCTGTTACAATGCATGATTTTGACTTGGGTACTGAGTTGAAACTAAGAAAATCAATCGGCAAGATAAATAACGTAACAATCATCGGCATTCCAATGCATGGCAACAAGGAAACTATAAAGCAGGGAATAATAAAGCTTATAAATGAGTTAAGAAAAAGTTAGTTTGGGGTGATTTATCATGACAACTAAAGAAAATCTTCAGGAGGCTTTTGCAGGAGAGAGCCAGGCTAACAGGAAATATTTGTTTTTTGCAGACAAGGCTGAGATAGAGGGCAGGAAGCAGATTGCCAGGCTGTTCAGGGCTGCTGCTGCTTCTGAGACTGCTCATGCAAGGAACCACCTGAATGTCTTGAACGGAATAAAGACCACTGAGGAGAACATTGTTGATGCTTTTGAGGGTGAGAAGTATGAGGCAGAGAAGCTGTATCCGAGATTTATCAAGGAGGCTGAAGAGGCTAATGACAATGATGCAGTGAGGTCTTTCAGGTGGGCTATTGCTGCTGAAAAGATTCACGAGAGAGAGTATGAAAAGGCCCTAAAGGCGATTAAAGAGAAAAAAGATTTAGAACCAACTAATTATCATGTCTGTGAGTGCTGCGGTTACACGATTGTGGGCGATGAGATTCCAGATATATGTCCTGTTTGCAGTGCTCCTAAGGAGATGTTTAAGGAAATCAAGTAATCTACTTTAGAATAGTGACAAAATATTTTAAAACATACTGCGTTTGGCAGTTGCATAGTGATTCTCTAAAAGCATTGATGGGAGAATTTAGGCTGATACGAGCGTTTGATCTTCGGATTACCTGTCTTGTTGAAGTTTAGACTTCGGACATTAATGCTTTTATAGTGTTTTCTTTTATTCCCAATTAAATCTGAATCTCAGAATTTGTGAGGACTTATGACTATTCCCACACAATTTCCAGAAAGTGTGCTGCACAGCTAATGCAGGGATCATATGCTCTTATCAGTTTCTCTATTTCTAATTGTATTTCTTCCTTGGGCTTGTCTAATAGTGTTGGAAGGAAGTGCTTGATGTCGTCTTCAAGGTTTTGCAGGTTTTGTGTTGTTGGTGTTGTTATGTTGACCAGTTTTGTGTATCCTTTGTTGTCATACTTGTATTTATGGAATACAATTCCTCTTGGTGCCTCATTTGCTCCTATGCCTGTTCCTGCTTTTGTCTTGATTTCAACTGGTTTTTCTGGCTTGAAGTCAGTGCTTTCAAGAACATCAACAACTCTTTTGAGCCCTTCCCACATCTCTACTGCTTGGGCAGGATTATTCATGAATGGTGAGAATTTTCTTGGCAGTATGCAGCTTGTTAGTTTTTTCCCTTCTTTGCTTAATTGGTCATAATTGTTAAGTATTCTTGACCATGCTCCTACCATGTAGCTTGATTCATTTGCTTTTGCAAATTCTGCTGTTGAGCCCTGCTTGAAAAACTCCTTGAAATAATCTTCATAGTCTGTGACTGCTATGCACTGTTTTCCTCCTGTGCAGGTTATCTTGTCTTCTGGGCAGAAAAAGCACCCTTTTTTGGCTTTTAGTGCATAATGTTTTGTCTCGCGCTTAAAGTCTGGGTAGTCCAGTCCGCAGAATAAATGTGCTGCTTTTTCTGTTTCTGGCAGGCAGGCTTTTGCGCTTTTTAATAATGCCTTGAATTGTTCTGGTTTTGGTATTCTGACAAACCCGCCTGGTGTTAAGGTAAAGGGGTGGATGTCCCTGCCTCCAATCACTCTGACAAGGTCATTTCCTATTTGTTTTATCTTTAGCGCTGATTTTACTTTTTCTGGGTGTTTTTGCGCCATCTGCACTGCGTTTGGAAAGCCTGTGTAGTCTGGCAGTGTTAAGAAATATAAATGCAGGACATGGCTCTGTATTGTTCCCCCGATGTTCAGTATCTCTCTTAATAGTTCTGTTTGTTCAGATACCTGCACTCCCAGGGCTTTTTCAGTTGCTTTGACAGATGTAAGGCCGTGCACAGGGCTGCATATCCCGCATATTCTTGAGGCAATGTGGTTGACGTCGTTAAATTTCTTGTCTTTTAGTATGCCTTCAAAGTATCTTGAGCCTTCATAGATTTTCAGGTTTACTTTTTTTATCTCTCCTTTGTCTATCTTTATGTGGAGTTTAGCGTGTCCTTCTATTTTTGTTATTTGGTTTAGGTTTATTTTTTTTGGCATACCTGAAAAATTCCTCCTGAATTTTTTGTACACTTAAAATCTTATGATTTTATGTGTTTTCTATGTTCTTGAACATGTTTAGTCTTTGCATTACCTCTTTTTCTGATAATCCCCAGGACTTGAAAAGCTCTATTTCTGCCTTGTAGTCTGCTTTTGGTCTTGGTCCTCTGCATCCCATGCACTCAAAGTTTGCTTTTGTGCAGACTGCTGAGCATCCGCCGTGTGTCAGCGGCCCCAGGCAGATTTTTTTCTGTCTTAAAAAGCAGTCTTGCTTGCCTTGTCTTGGGCACTCTGCGCACACAGGCCCCTCAAATTCTTTCATTATTTTTCCTTTCAGGAATTGATTTAAAAAATTCATGAATTCTTCTTTTATTATTGGGCAGCCATACATGTAATAGTCTACTTTCACGTATTCTCCTATTCCTGCTGCTGACAGTGCGTCTTTTGGAAGCTTTTGGTTGTAGACGTATTTCTCAAGTTCTTTATTTTCTATGAAGTTTCGCATTGCAGGAACTCCGCCGTGGCATGCGCATGCTCCCAGCGCCACAAGTACTTTGCTTTTTTTTCTGATTTCTTTGAGTTTTTCTGCTTCTTTTTTTGTTGTTATCGCTCCTTCTACAAAGCAGAGGTCGAATTTTGCTTTTCTGTTCTTTTCTTTCAGCAAATGAAAGTATTGCACGTCAAATTTCTTTAGAATGTCCATTAGTTTTTCAATGAATAGTATTGTGAACTGGCATCCTTGGTCGCATGTGAATGATACAATGCCTAGTACTGGCTTCTTGTCACCCATTTTAAGAAGAAATAAGAATAAGGATTATATTAAGGTTTTGATTGAATAAGGTATTTGGCGCCAGAGGCGGGAATTTCAGTTCCCACCATGACATTTGAACCCGCAAGACATTCGGGTGAATGTCACCTAGTCTTCAGCTAGGCGTCATACCTAGTTAGACTACTCTGGCTTTGCCAAACCAAAACATTTTTATATGCAAAATGTCTTGAGTATTATACCGGGTGAATGTTATTTAGTCTTCAGCTGGGTGTCATCCCAGTTAGATTACTTTTTTTCTTGATTCTATTCTTTACATATATTTACAAGGAAAAACCGCAATATCTTCCAAAGAGCAGAAAGATTTTTTGAAGAAATAGCTTTATTTGCGGTTTTGATTTAATTGTATGTATTTTCTTCAGAAATCCTGTAATAATCATATTTGATGCTGCAGTTTGTGAAGTTTTTTGCAATCCTGTTCATTCCTTCTGAATCAAGGTCTTCTGGCTCTTTTGGGCTTATGTTGTCTGCAGTTATTTTTAGCATGTTGCCTTCTTTTTTAATATCAAGGGTCCAGGCATGCATTTTGTGTGCAGAGAATGAGTCGCAAGCCAGGAAAGGGTACTTTTCAACAGCAATTCCTTCAGTTGTGTATGGCTCCACTTCCAGTGACCAAATATATCCTCTGAAATTGCCTCCTGCTCCAGTATGCTTTATAGAATATGTGTATGTGTGGTTGATATGTTTCCAAAAGTATGTGTTTTTGTCTATATTTCCGCAGATTTTTTTGTCTTTGAACAGTCCTGTATTAAGAATCGCTTCTGTTATGATGCTTGGCGGCAGGTCTTTGAACAATACTTCATTAAAGCATCCTTGCTTAAATTCTTTTTCAAGTTTTTCTGTTTCTTTTTTAGAAAAGCCCAATTCATTTAGAACATCATAAGGCTCATCAAATAATTTTTCCCCTGCAGAATCATAGCATATTGTGTGTGTCTTGCCATCCCAAGTATTAAAAGCAGAGTTGCAGGCGAAAATTGCTTCTTTAATCCCTTCATATTCGCTCTCTTGCTGTTCTTTGGCAGTGCATCCTGCCAGTACTGCTGCTAAGCATATGAATAATATTAAATATCTTGCCCCCATCTTAATGAAGAAAAAAGAAAAAGAGTTTATTAACTTTTTGATTTGCTTCTGCCTATCAGGTATCCGGCCAGCAGGAATATTAGCACTACTATTGCATAGGATATTATCAGTGATGCAAAAGGCATTTCAGGCAGTCCAAGCATTGCCATTGAATATCCCATTACATACCCTATTCCATAGTTGATGTAATATGCCAGCCATAATACTGCAACAAACAATATTCCATATATTAGTCCGTATTTTGTGTATTTGTTCATTTTATAAAACATCCTTTGGCTCTGTTGTTATGCCAAACATGTTTTTTGCTTCTTTTGATAAGGCAAACAGTGATTTTCTTTTGCCTACTATTTTTGAGATTGTGTCAACTTTCTGTGTTACTGCTGTCATTTTTAGTTCTTCGCTTATTGCAGCACAAAAGTTTTCTATTCCGTTTTCCTGCCTTGCTGCTATCAAGAACGGCCTTCCCATTGCAACGCCGTCTGCTCCGAGCATCATTGCTTTTGCCACATCAAAGCCAGTGCTATACCCGCCTGCTAATATTATGTCAAAGCTTGGTCTCTTTTTCAATACAGAAAACAAAGCTCCTGACGGCATGTTCATTTCATTCATGACCAGCCATGGGCTCATTCCTGTCCCTCCGCCGAATCCGTCTACTGTCAGTATTTCAATTGGAAGGTCTTCTTCTTTCTTGATTTTGTCCAGCTCTTCTATTAGTTTTATTATTCCTATGCCCATTCCTGTCTTTACCCAGAGCGGTTTGCCATGGCTTGCATATTCTTTTAGTGTCTCTCTTAATGATTCTGAAGTAAGTGTTCCTGGGAATGCGTGTCTTTCATATTTGCCATTGCCTTTGTCTATGACTAGGTATCCTGCTTTCTTGAATTTTTCTGCTTTTTCTTCTCCTTCAAACTGTATCTCTCCGCCTAGTCCTTGTTTTGCTCCCTGTCCGAGTTTCATTTCTATTGCATCTGCTCCGAGGTCTGCTGCCATTTTTGCAAGTCCCAGCTTGTGCTCGTTTGCATTTACCTGTATCACGATTGCTCCATAGCCTTTTTTCTGGTTTTTCTTGTAGATGTCTATTGTGTGCTTTAGTTTTTCCTCTCCAAATGTTATGAGGTAATTTTCTCCTAATACTCTTGCTATTCCTGCTTTTGCAGCTCCGATTGTGAGTTCATCATTCTTGTCTGATGCTACTTTTGTTGAGCCCATTCCTGCGATTACTAGAGGGACAGTGCACTTGAATCCTCCTAATTCTCCCTCAGAACTTGTTTTTGTGAAGAATAATCCCTCTCCGTATAATTCTGGCATTATCTGGAGGTCTTCCATGTTTGGTATTCTTTTTTCTGCACCGAATTGTGTTGTGCCGAATGGCTGTGGAAAAAGTGTTCTTCCTGATTTTGCTTTTGCCCCTACTTCGCACAGTCCGCACATTATGCAGTTTGCGCATAGCCCGCTCATTGCTGCGTGGCTTGGTGCATATAGTTTTGTGCCTGTCAGCATGCAAGCGTTCTTGTGAAACCGCATGCCTTCCAGGTCTGCGTGTTCTTTTTTGTCTATCATTGTAAGAAAAAGGGTTTATGCATTGTTTTATATACTTTTCTATCGCAAAGTTTATAAGTGCGAATATCTCTTGTGCAGCTATGACTCTGATGATTATTGGTTTGATTGGCGCTTTTCTTATTTTGCTTGCTTTTTTCATGAATCAGGTTCATAAGTGGAAGAGTGATTCTATTGTGTATGACATAACTAATCTTGTTGGTGCTTTGTTGATGGCGTATTATTCTTACATTCTGCGTGCCTGGCCTTTTTTGATATTGAATCTTGTCTGGGCAGGTGTTTCATTAAGGGAATTGCAGGTTGATTCTGCAGGAAAGAAAAAGAAAAAAGGTCATATCGGGCACAAGCGTCGTTAACTATCCATAGATGATAACAAACTTTAATATAGCGTTCTGTTCACAATATCCAATAAGCAAAAAAGAGGTGTTTAAAGGAAAATGGCTAAGAAAAAAGCTAAAAAGAAAGCCAAGAAAAAGGCAAAAAAAGCTAAAAAAAAGTCTTCTAAGAAAAAGCCTAAAGTGATTGTTTATTCCACACATACCTGCCCTTGGTGCAGGAAGACAAAGGAGTTTCTGAAGGAGAAAAAGATTTCTTTCAAGGATCATGATGTCTCTGTTGATGAACAGGCCAGGGAGGAGATGATCAAGAAGTCAGATCAGATGGGTGTTCCTGTCTTGGATATTGGCGGAAAGATTATTGTTGGCTATGATGTTGACAAGATTAAGAAGGCTCTGAATCTCAAATGAGGACTAATAAAATTTTTATTGGCGGCAAATGGGTTAATTCCAGCTCTGGAAAGACTTTTGAGAGTTTTAATCCTGCTAATGGCAGGTCTCTTGGAAAATTTCCGCAGGGAAACAAGAGTGATGTTGATAATGCTGTGAGAGCTGCCTGGAAGGCATACCCTGGCTGGTCGCAGACTCCTGCTCCTGAGCGTGCAGAGATTCTTTTCACGGTAAGAGATTTGTTAAAGCAGAACAAGAAAGAGCTGGCTAAATGCATCACTATGGAGATGGGCAAGGTCTTGGCTGAGTCAGAGGGTGATGTGCAGGAGGCTATTGATGTTTTTGAGTATATGGCTGGAGAAGGGAGGAGATTATTTGGTCATACTACTCCTTCTGAACTGCCTGACAAGTTCTGCATGACCCTTCGTGTTCCTGTTGGTGTTTTTGGTGTGATAACGCCGTGGAATTTTCCTTTTGCATTGCCTGCGTGGAAGATTGCTCCTGCTTTAATCTGTGGAAATACTGTTGTTTTCAAGCCCAGTTCTGATACTCCTTTGTGCGGCATAAGGTTTGTTGAGCTTCTTGTGAAAGCAGGTGTTCCTGCTGGTGTTGTTAATCTCGTTACAGGCAGTGGAAAGGATGTTGGGACCCCGATAATCAGGCATGAAAATATTAGAGGAATATCTTTTACAGGCTCAAGAAATACCGGAAAATTCATTGCAGAGAATGCCGGCCTGAAAAAGGTTGGCCTGGAGCTTGGCGGAAAGAATGGAATCATTGTTATGGATGATGCTGATTTGGATTTGGCTGTTGATGGTGCTGTCTGGGGTGGTTTTGGGACAACCGGCCAGAGGTGCACTGCTGCTTCAAGGGTTATTGTTCACAAGAAAGTGCAGAAAGATTTTGAGAAAAAATTTATTGCAAGAATCAAGAAGTTAAGGCTTGGTTCTGGTCTTGACTCCAAGGTGGATGTTGGCCCTTTGGTTAATGAGAGTGCTGTTGAAAAGGTGCAGAAGTATGTTGGTATTGGAAAAAAAGAAGGTGCTGGGCTGCTTTGCGGCGGGAAAAAACTAAAGGGCTTGTTTTTTGAGCCTACTGTTTTTTCTGATGCAAAAAAAGGCATGACTGTTGCGCAGGAGGAGATTTTTGGTCCTGTTGTCACGATTATTCCTGTGAAGAACTTCAGAGAGGCTATTGATGTGATTAACAGTGTTGATTACGGCCTGAGTTCAAGCATCTTCACCAGGAGTATTGATAATGCTTTCAAGGCCATTCAAAAGATAGAGGCAGGAATCACTTACATTAATTCCAGCACAACAGGTGCAGAGGTTCACCTGCCTTTTGGCGGTGTCAAGCAGACTGGCAATGGCACTAGAGAGGCAGGCATGGAGGGTATTGATGAGTTTTCTGAGACCAAGACTGTTTATGTTGATTATTCTGGCAGGCTACAGAAGGCTCAGGATATTGAATGGGGTGAAAAGTAGATGTTAAAGAAGTTGTTAGAGGTCCAGGGTGTCAGCGGCAATGAAGAAAAAGTGAGAAGCTTGATACTAAAAGAGATCAAAAAGCATGTTAAGGATGTAATTGTTGATAAGTTCGGGAACATCATCGCTCATAAAAAGGGAAAGGGCGCAAAGGTAATGCTTGCTGCTCACATGGATGAGGTTGGTTTGATGATTAAAAGTATTTCTGCTAATGGAAATATTTATGTCTCTCCTATTGGCGGTGTTGAGTATGTTTCCTTGGTTGGGGAGAAGGTCAGCATTAAGACAAAGCAGGGCCCCAAGATTCACGGCATTGTCACTTTTGCAGAAATTAGTGATGGTGAAGAGCCGGAAGAAAAATTCTCAATAGAGGATTTGTTTGTTGATACAGGTCTTGACAAGAAAGAATTAAAAAAGCTGGGCATTGGTGCTGGTTCTTTTCTTGAGCTTGTTCAGCCGGTTGACTGCCTCGGCTGCAGGGATGTTATTTCTGGCAAGGCGCTTGATGACAGGATTGGCTGCTATGCTTTGATTGAGCTTGCAAAAAGGCTTAAAAAATCCAGTGCAGATATTTATTATGTTTTCACGACTCAGGAAGAGCTTGGATTGTACGGCTCAAAGACCTCTATTGCCAGTATTGATCCTGACTGGGCTATTGTTATTGATGTCACTAATGCAGATGATGCTATTGAGCACGGCCATGTTGTCACAAAACGCTTGGGAGGAGGTCCTGTGATTCTTGTCAAGGATGCTGAGATGATTTCTAACCTTTGCATTAGTGACTGGCTCAAGAAGGTTGCAAAAAAAGAGAAAATCAGGATCCAGTTGGATGTTAGTGATTTTGGTACTACTGATGCCTTGAGCATTTCTTTTGAAAAAGGCGGGATTCCTACTGCTGTTGTTGGTGTTGCTATAAGAAACATGCACACTACTGTGGGTATAGCAAGCCTTAAGGATATACTTGATTGCATAAAACTCCTTGAGGCTTTGTTGAAAAATCCTCCTAAAGTGTGTATTCATTAAAAGAGGTTGTATAAGATGAGTTATAAGATGTTGATTGTTGGTGCTGGCAAGCAGGCTCAGGCTATTGCTTATGAGTTTGTCAGGCAGAAGGATATTGATGAGGTTTGTGTTGCTTCACGGCATCTTGACAAGCCCAAGAAGATCAAGAAGATGCTTAAGAGTGACAAGATTTGTCCTGTGAAGCTTAATGCTAAGAATTTTAACGAGACTGTGAAGCTTATGAAGAAGTTTGATTGTGCTGTGAGTGCTGTTCCTTATCAGTATAATTATGATTTGGCAAGGGCTGCTGTAAAAGCAGGGTGTAATTTTATTGATTTAGGGGGTAATGTTGATATTGTGAAGAAAGAGTTTTCATTAAGCAAGCAGGCTAAGAAGAATAATGTTGCTATTATTCCTGACTGCGGTCTTGCTCCTGGTCTTGTGAGCAACCTGGCTGCACTGGCTGTTCAAAAGGATTTTAAGGGCAATAAAGTAAAGTCTGTCAAGCTCAGGGTTGGAGGCCTGCCTCAGCACCCAAAGGGCCCGTTGAAGTATATGATTGTTTTTTCTGTTCATGGCCTGATTAATGAGTATATTGAGCCTGTTTTGGTTATTGATAATTACAAGCTCAAGACTGTTGAGCCTATGCAGGATGTTGAGGAGTTGAATTTTCCTGGTTTTGGAAAGATGGAGGCATTTAATACCTCTGGCGGAACATCCACAATGCCCCAGAGTTATAAGGGCAAAATAAAGGAATTGAATTACAAGACTATTCGTTACCCTGGCCATGCAGAGAAGGTAAGATGCATGATGTATCTTGGCCTGACTTCAAGCAAGCCCAGGGAGGTGGAGGGCTGCAAGTTTCCGCCCAGAGAACTGCTTGAGGATTTGTTCAAGGAAAAGCTGTCTTACAAGGACAAGGATCTTGTGTTGCTAAAGGTTATTGTTGAGGGCACAAAGAAAAAGGTTGTCTACACTCTTGTTGACAAGGAAAAAGGCGGCCTGACTGCTATGACACGGTGCACTGGCTTTCCTGCCGGCGTGATTGCAGAGATGATTGTTCGCGGTGATATAAAGAAAAAAGGGGCTTTAAAGCATGAGTTTGATGTTCCTCCGCAAATTTTATATAAAGCATTGAAAAATAGAGGATTAAACATTAAAAAAAAGGTGTACTATGGTTGAGTTGTCTGAGAGGGAGCAGGAGCTTCCTGACCTGGAGATTGACAAGCTGTTGGAGATTGCTGTTGAGCATCCCGAGATAATCTCTTTAGGTCCTGGTGAGCCGGATTTTGAACTGCATCCAAGTCTTGTTGCTCACACAAAAAGACTTGCGCACAAGGTGAATCATTATGCCCCTCCTGGCGGGTTCAAGGAGTTAAGGGAGGAGATTTGTAAAAAGCTGAAAAAAGGGAATAAGATTAAGGTTTCTCCTGATAATGTTGTTGTGACCTGCGGTTCGCAAGAGGCCTTGATGCTTGCAACTGCCTGCTGCCTGGATGTTTCTGAGCAGATTATTCTTCCTGATCCTGGCTTTATGGGCTTTCTCCCGACTTTTGAGTTGTTTAATGCAAATCCGCGTTTTGTTGAGCTTAAGGAAGAGGATGATTATGCTGTTAATCCTGATGCTGTTAAAAAGGCGGTTAACAGGAAAAAAACAAAGGTTTTGCTGATTAATTCTCCTGCAAACCCTACTGGAAATGTTCTCAGTAAAAAGATATTGGAAGAGCTTGCAGATATTGCTGTTGAGCATGACTTGTATATTTTTTCTGATGAGGCGTATGAGCATATTCTTTATGATGGTGCAAAGCATTATTCTATTGCATCTTTTAATGGCATGGAGGATTATGCAGTTACTTTTCAGACTTTTTCAAAGAGTTATGCAATGTGCGGGCACAGGCTTGGTTATGTTGTTTGTAATGAGGATTTGGCAGAGGCTATAAAGAAGACTCATATACTGTCCACTATTTGTGCTCCGAGCATTTCTCAGTTGATTGGCCTGAAAGCCCTGAAGATGGGTGACAGGCATGCAAAACAGATGGTTAAGGAGTATGACAGGAGAAGGAATTTGATTGTTCCTGCCTTGAATGAGATGGGCATCAGCTGTCCAATGCCTAAGGGTGCGTTTTATGCTTTTGGTAATATAAGACAGTTTGATGATAATAGCAAGAGGTTTTGCAATAAGATGATTAAGGAGGCAAAGGTTGCTGCTGTTCCTGGCATTGATTTTGGTACTGTAGGGGAAGGCCATGCCAGGTTTTCTTTTGCTACTGATTATAAATTGATTCAAAAGGCCCTGAAGAGGATGGAGCCATGGCTAAAAAAATACAGGAAAAGATGATTTCAATAAGACTGCATGGAAGAGGCGGCCAGGGTGTAAAGAAGGCTGCACAGATTTTAGCCAGGGCTGCGTATCTTGCAGGCTATTTTACTCAGGATTTTGCCTTGTATGGCGCAGAGAGAAGGGGGGCTCCTGTCACTAGTTTTGTGAGGCTTGATAAAAAGCCTATCGGCACAAGGGGTTATGTCTGGAATCCTGATTTTATTATTGTTCTGGATGATACTTTAGAGCTTTCCTGTCACCTGAAGGGCAGGAAAAAGACGACTAAAGAGCTGATTAACACTGCAAGGGACCTGAAGCTGGATGTTGAGTACTGCAAGGTTGATGCTACTGGTGTTGCTGTGCAGGTTATTGGCAGGAATATTCCTAATATTGCTTTGTTGGGTGCTTTTGTCAAGATTTTCAAGGAGATTGACATGGATCATTTGGCAAAGGCTGTTGAGATTGAATTAGGGAAAAAGCATCCAGAGGCTGTAAAGAAGAATTTGCAGGCTGCTGAGATCTGTTATGACAAGGTGGTATGTTGAGCAAGATTATCAAGGAAAAGGACATTAAGAATTTGGGCAAGAAAGGCATTCCTCATGCTGTTGAAAAGCAGCAGTTGATTGAGCGTGCTAATTGGCGCACTTTCAAGCCTGTTATTGATTATGACAAATGCATTAAGTGCGGTATGTGCTGGTTGCATTGCCCAGATGCTGCTTATGATTTTAACAAAGAGGGTTTTCCTGTGTGTAATTCAAAGGTCTGCAAGGGCTGCCTGCTTTGTGTTGAGGTTTGTCCTGTTAAGTGTATTTCAGTTGAGCAAGAGAGGGGTAAGCTGCATAAAAAATGATTGACATACTTGATGGTAATGCTTGTGCTGCATGGGGTGCTCGTAGGGCTAAGGTGCAGTGTGTTCCTGTTTTTCCTATCACTCCCACTACTGAGATTATTGAGACTATTGCTGCCTGGAAGGCTGATGGAAAATTTCCTGGAGAGTTTGTTGTGTTGGAGTCAGAGCATAGTGCTGCAAGCGCTTGCTTGGGTGCTTCTATGACTGGTGCAAGGACTTTTTCAGCAACTTCGTCTCAGGGCTTGTTGTTGATGCATGAGATGCTTCCTATTATTTCTGGCTGCAGGACTCCTATGGTGCTTACAACAGTCTCAAGGTGCTTGTCTGCTCCTATCGGTTTGTGGCCTGATCACAATGATACCTTGGCCATGCGTGATGCTGGCTGGATTATGCTGATTTGCGAGACTAATCAGGAGGTCTTGGATAGTGTGATTATGGCTTACAGGATTTCTGAGAATCCTAAGATTTTGCTTCCTGTTATTGTTAACATGGATGGTTTTGTGCATTCTTACACAAGGACAGAGGTTGATGTTCCTGAGCAAAAGCTTGTTGACAAGTTCCTGTCTCATCCTGAATTAGAGGTCAGGCTGGATGTCAAGAAGCCTATGACTCTGGGTATTCCTGCAATGGGCCTTGATTACATGAGGTATAGGCAGCAATTGCATAAGGCTATGCTTGATTCTTTTGATGTTGTTGACAATGTTCAGAAAGCCTGGGCTAAAGTGACTGGCAGGAAGTATGAGTTTTTGGATGAGTATAAGACAAAGGATGCAAAGGCTGTGATTGTGATGATTGGTGCTAACTCAACTATTGCCCGTTCTGCTGTTGATAAAATGCGGAAAAAAGGAAAAAAGGTTGGTTTGTTAAGGATTAGGTTGTTCAGGCCTTTTCCTGAAAAGCAGTTAAGAAAGGCTCTTGAAAAGATTGATAATATTGCTGTTATTGACCAGAATATCTGTCCTGGCATGGGTGGTATTCTTTATCCAGAGGTCAAGATGGCCTTGTCTGGTTGTAAAAATGTTGTTTGTAATTATATTCAGGGTTTAGGAGGAAATTTTGTTTCAGAAGATGATTATGTTGATATCCTGAATGATGTTTTAAAAGCTAAGGCAGATGATAGAAAATGGCAGATGTAGATTTTAACATAAAAGAGGAGATGAAGAAACCGCACTTGCTTACTGGAGGCACTTTTGCTTGTGCTGGCTGTAATCCTGTCTTGGGTATTAGATTGACTCTTATTGCTTTGGGCAGGAATGTTATTATGGTTAATTCTTCTGGCTGCATGACTCTTACTGCTACCTGGCCTTTTACTCCTTACAGGATTCCCTGGGTTCATGGTGCTATTGAGAATGGCGGCTCTGTTGCTGCTGGTATCTTGATGGGCTTGAAGGCTCTTAAGAAAGACAAGGATACTCATGTTGTTGTTTATGCTGGTGATGGCGCTACTTATGATATTGGTTTACAGTCTTTAAGTGGAATGATTCACAGGAGGGAAAAGATTATTTACATTTGTTATAATAACTGCCAGTTTGCCAATACAGGGCATCAGTGCACTTCTGCTACTGAGAAGTATGCCAGGACTACTACTACACCGCCTCCTATTGGCAATCCTTTGCCCAGGAAGAACATGGCTAAGATGATGGCTATGGGTGGTGCTGATTATTGTGCTACTGCTTGTGTCTCTTTTCCTTTTGATTTTATCAGGAAGTTAAGAAAGGCTGCCAAGGTTGAGGGTTCTGTTTTTATTGATTTGTTGTCTCCTTGCGAGCCTGGCTGGCTTGTCAAGCCGCATGAGACTATAAAATCTGGTAAACTTATGGTTGAGTCTGGCATGTGGCCTCTCTATGAGATTGAGAAAAAGAAAATAACAATCAATCACAAGCCTGAGATGATTCCTGTCAAAGAAGCTTTAAAGATTCAAGGACGCTTTAAGCATTTAACTGAGGAGCAGATTGGAGAGATTCAGGAAACAGTGATCAAAGAGTGGGAAAGGATTACTAACGGACGGTTCTGGGAAGCTGAGGAGTATTGATAGAAAAGATTTTAAATACATCTTTCTGATTCTGGGTTATGTTCAAAAAAGAGGAATTAAGACTGCTTTGGCCGTTTTACTTATTCTTATTTATTGAGCACATTTTTGGGATTGGCTCCTTGATATGGACTGTTTATTTTGTGCAGAAGGGGTTTTCATTTACAGAAGTTGGTGTTGGCATGAGTATTTTGATTGTAGCCACTTTTCTTTTCGAAGTCCCTACAGGGGCTGTTGCTGATATTTTTGGCAGGAAAACCAGTGTTGCCATCGGCTTTCTTCTCATGATATTGTTTGCAGTTCTCGCGCCGTTTATACAGAGCTTTTTGGTTCTTATACTACTGTTCACGATGATGGGCATTGCCATCACATTCAGGTCTGGTGCAGAAGAGGCTTGGGTCATTGATTATCTCAAGAAGCAGAACAAGAAAGAGTACATACCTGATTTTTATGTTAAATATCGCAGCCTGGCATCTGCAGGCATCCTGCTTGCAGGGGTCTTGCTGACAGGGATATTGATGGTGTTTGATGCAGATGAGACTTATGTTCTGTTTAATCACGTGTTTTTTGGCGCTGATTTTGTTTGGTTTTTCCAGGCTGCAGGCATATCTTTTGCGCTTTTGGTTTTGTTGCTGTTCACAAAAGAGGATTTTAAGAGAAAGAAGAAGAAAATACATCTGCAACTACTGGGTGTCTTGCATTACTCTAGAAAAGGTGCTTCTTACATCAGGCATCACACTGTATTGCTCCTTGTGTTTATTTCTATGTTATTGTTTGGTCTTATTGGAGGAATACTTGGCTTTGCATATCAGCCGATGCTTATAGAGCTTGGTTTTGAATTAAAGGATTTTGGGTGGATGAGAAGCCTTGCAGCTGTTTTTGGGATCCTGCTTCCATTTCTGGCAAAGCCTGCATTGCGCAGATACAAGGATATCAAGATTTTGAGGTTCAGTTTTATTCTTAATTGCATTATGACGCTGAGCATAATCTTTGTAGCAGGACCGATTGTGGGATTACTGCTTCTGATAGCATTATTTGAGATTGGCAGCTTCACATACCCGATACTTAACCCATTTATCCAGAAAAAAATCCCATCAAGAATGCGTGCAACAATAACATCAATGCAGTCAATGGTCCTTGCAATAGGCGGTGCTGTTTCTACTTTGATTGCAGGCCCCTTGGTTGATGTATTTGGGGCAAGACTGACAATATTTGCTTCTGCATTTGTTTTCCTGCCGGTAATATGGATATTTTTTAGGATTAAGAGATAAGTTTTATAAACTTTGTTCTGTTATTTTATTGCATGTACGCAAGAAGAGTTGCATTGTTTGTTTTGAGAGACGCAGAAGATAAGGTTCTTCTTCAGCATAGGTCTGAATCTGCAAAGCTTTTGCCTGATTACTGGGCTTTTTTTGGTGGCGGCATTGAAGAAGGCGAAACTCCAGAGCAGGCAGTGGTAAGAGAGGCTGGGGAAGAGCTTGGCATTGAGCTTAAAGACTTTAAATTTTTTAAGAGCTATGAGGCGCAGGAAAAGCCTGGCTTGTTTGAGAAATTTGTTTACACCGCGCCATTAGGGTATTCTATTGATTTCTTGAGAAAACAGTAGGAAGAAGGCAGGGATTTGAGTCTTTTTTCTTTTGATGAATTGAAAAGCCTGAAGATTTCTGATAATGATAGGATTGTTTTAGAAGATTTGTTTAGGAAAGAATAATATTAAAAATAAAAAATCTACTGATAAGCCACTTCTTTCACTTCAAGTGTTTCATAATCCAGCTCTTTCACCAGGCTTGTTCCGTTGTCAAACTTTTCCTCAAAGTATGCATTGCTGCCGTCTTTTGAGTGCATTGATAAGTATATCCAGTCAAGCCTTGGGTCTGTATTGTGTGTGGCTTGTGTCAGTTCTTCATCTTCAATATTATACACGAACAGGTTTGCTGGGTTCTCTTGAGATGAATTGTTTTTCCCTTTTAGCAGTATGTACTTGCTGTCTGGTGATGCCCCCATGTATTCAAGGTCTATCCCTGCCTGGCTGATGACTTTTCTTCCGCTGTTTGCCAAGTCTTCAAGCAGCACTACATTCCATCCTGTTGACAGGTCTGCTGCGTTTATTGGCAGGTGATTCCTGGCAGGTGTTGGGTCATTGCACCAGTGAAGCCTGTAATTTGCAGCATCTCCCAGGGCTGTGTTTGTTTTTGTTTCAGTGTCATGCAGAACTGCCTTGTTATCGCCTGTGGCGCTGTCATCATACTGGATTATTGCTTTTCCGTCTGAGCTGAATCCTCTGCAGTCTGCCCAGGTTGTTGCTGTTCCTATTGGATTATAGAGATCAGAAGTGTCTGCATTATGAATTAGTACGCCGTCTCCTGTTGAAGAGTCATGCTTGCTGAACACAGTTGTTTTTCCGTCTGGAGAGATTTGCATTGGATACCTGTGTGCTGTTCCTGTGGCTCTCTCTGTTACAAAATCTAGTGTTCTGTTTTGTGTGTTAAAGTGCCAGAACTCTGTTTTTCCAGTTGCAGTGTCTCCAAACTGCAGCATTGCTCCAAGCCCGGTTTCAGAGAGCCTGTCTACATTTTGAAACTGCTTGCCAGCAGGTATGTCTGCTGCTTGTACGTCTGCAGTGGCTGTATCCACTGTTTTTATTCTTTGGTTGTTCCAATCGTAAAGTATGGCTGTTGCGTTGTTTTTTGAGATTTCAAAGACCTGGTTTGCTGGCAGGTTTACTATTGGTGTTATTGTGTCGTCTGCTGTCTTTAGCATGTATAATGTGTCTCCGTTTGAAGGGCTGAATGCATACATGAAGATGACAGAATCATCCTGTGATTTTACCTCTACATAGCTTGCTTTTGCATCAGGGAATAGTTTTTCTGCACTCTGGCTTCCTATTGTGTGTGAATGCACATGGCTGTAGTGGTCATAGTCTGTTCCGTTGAATATAATTTTTGTGTTGTCTGGATATGAAATGACGTCATTTACCCAGTTGAATTTGTCTGATGTAAAGATTGTGTCTCCTGCTGTATTGTATATTTTTATTTGCGCATTGTTCTTTTCGTCTCTTGTTGTTGTCACAAGGTTGTGCCCTGCAAAGGTTCTTGCAAAATCACTTGCAAGCGGGGAATTTGACATGTTTTTTGTGGTTCCTGTGCCTGCACTGAATAGCATGGCTTCCAGGTCTGTCTTGTCTTTCATGCTTAGTGCTGCATACTCTCCGTCATCAGATACTGCCTTAAGCGCAGCTGTCGGTATTTGCTGCGTGTTTTCTGGATAAATGTATTCTGTGTTGGTTTTTTCTGAGCATCCTGGTGCCAGTAGTGCTGCTAATGCTGCTAGTGTAATTAATCCTGATTTTATTCTTTTGAATACCATTTTTGTATTGTCCCCCATATTTTGTGTTATGTAAAATAAAGAAAGCCGCCCTTTATAAAGTTTGTGTGTAAACACCGCTAAAAGGTAATTACATTAAAAAGAACTGCATCACAAAGAATACAACATAGATTGAAACCAGTACAATGCCGTGTTTCCAGGTTATCTGTTTTTTTGTCATGAAATACAGGCCTAACAGCACTGTTGCTATCATTATTGCGCAGGCAAATATTATAGAATTAAATGCGATTTCTATTGGGTGTATTAGTGCTATTACTCCAAGCACCATTGTTGAGTTTGCTATTACTGAGCCTAGTAAGTCCCCAAATGCTAATGAGCTTATTCCTTTTAGTATTGATTTTACCTCTACCATTACTTCTGGTAAAGAAGTGCCGAGTGCAATGATTGTTAAACCAACAACATATGGTGGTATTCCTGCTATTGCTGCTATCTGTGATGCAGAATAAATCAGCCACCTTGCACCCAATAACAGCGCAACTATGCATCCTGCAAATACAAATCCGTCTTTCCATAATGTCTTTAGCTTGACGTCTTTTTTCATCTTGCCGAGTTTTCCTTCTTTGAGCCAGAGGCTTGCAATGTATGCCCCAAAGCCGGCTAATAATATCACTCCGTCTGGTCTTGTCAAGGCTCCGTCACTGACAAGAATTACAGGCAAGGCAGCCAATGCAAGTGTCTGGAAAAATGTTTTTCCAACTATTGGGTGTTCCATTTTTATTGTTCTGCCGACTATTACCATTATTCCTAAAACCAATGTCAGGTCGCTGATATTTGAGCCCACTACTGTGCCGAATATCATGCTTGTCTGCCCTGCTAATGCTCCTGTTATGGATGCTACTAATTCTGGAAGAGAGGTTCCTACTGCAACCACTAAAAATCCAATCAAGTAATGGCTTATCCCCAGCTTTTTTGCATAATTGGAAATGCCGTAGATTGCCAAATCAGATGCTTTCAATACAATTATCAGGCTGAGAACACAGGCTATAGAGTAGAATATGACAGGGTAATTGTGGCCAAATGACTGGCCCATTTCCATTATGTTTGCAAATACCATTTTACACTTTTGTGAATAGTTTTACTATCTCTCCAAATATCAGCACTGATGAGCTTATCAGGACTGCGTATACCCAGTCCAGGGCTGTTAGTGCTGTTGTCCCGAATATTGGGTTCATGAATGGTAGATGAACTACTGCAACCTGCAGTCCGACAGATAACAGTATTGCTCCTATTAGCCATTTGTTTGTAAACAATCCTAAACTGAATATGGAATAATCCTCTGATCTCATGTTTAGCACGTTGAACATCTGGTACATCATCAGTGTTGTGAATGCGATTGTTTGTGCATATGTAAGGTTTACTTCAGGATTATACCACTGGAATATTCCAAGGGTGCCGAGCATCATTATTATGCCTATCAGGAATATCATTATTCCTCTTTTTTTGTTTACTATTTTTTCCTGTGCTTTTCTTGGTTTTCTTTTCATTATTCCTGGTTCTGGCGGTTCTGCGCTTAGCGCCAGTGCAGGGGCGCCGTCTGTAACTAAATTTATCCACAGGATTTGTATCGCCATCAGCGGCAGTGGCATTTTCAGGAGTATTCCTATGAAGATTGTCAGGACCTCTCCCATGTTGCTTGATAACAGGTATTCTACAAATTTTTTAATGTTGTCAAATATGTTTCTTCCCTCCTCTACTGCGCTCACTATTGATGCAAAGTTGTCATCTGCCAGTATCATGTCGCTTGCTTCCTTGCTCACGTCTGTTCCTGTTATTCCCATTGCTATGCCAAGGTCTGCTTTTTTAAGGGCAGGAGCGTCATTCACCCCGTCTCCTGTCATTGCAACTATGTGGTCTTTTTTCTTGAGCGCCTCTATTATCTTTATTTTGTGTGAAGGGTTTACTCTTGCAAACACTGCAATGTCTTCAACCTGGTCTTCAAGGTTTTCTGTGTTTTCCAGTTCTTCTCCTGTCAGGGCTTTTCCTGGCATTCCTATCTGTTTTGCTATTGCCATTGCTGTTGCATTGTGGTCTCCTGTTACCATTATTACTTTTATTCCTGCTGTCCTGCATTTTGCTATTGCCTCTTTTACCTCTGGCCTTGGAGGGTCTATCATTCCCTGAAGGCCGAGGAATATCATGTTTTCTTCAAGCTCTTTTCTTGACACTTTTCCTGAGACTTCTTTGTATGCGAAGCCGAGCACTCTTAGTGCGTTTCCTGCGAATTTCTCGTTCATTTCAAGTATCTTGTCCTTGTCTTTTTTTGAGAGCCTGACTGTTTTTCCGTTTACCTGCATCCTGTTGCAGAGTTTTAGTATGACTTCTGGCGCTCCTTTTGTGAATGCAAGGTGTTCCTGCCCTACCTTGTTTACTGTTGTCATTCTTTTTCTTTCTGCTGTGAATTCTATTTCCTCTATTCTTTTGCATTTGTCTTTGAGGCTTGATATGTCCAGTCCTGCTTTTTCAGCGCTCACTAGCAGTGCTGCTTCTGTTGGGTCTCCTACCACGTGCCAGGTGCTGTTTTCCTTGTTCAGGCTTGAGTTGTTGTTCAGAACCCCTGCTAAAAGAAGTTTTTCAAACCTGTTTGTGTTTTTTGTGAATTTTCCTTCTGGGTCATATCCTGAGCCGCTGACATCAACAACTTCATCATTCGCATATATTTTCTTGACAGTCATTTGGTTGTGCGTGAGTGTTCCTGTCTTGTCAGAGCAGATGACTGTGCACGCCCCGAGTGTTTCTACGCTTGGGAGTTTTCTCACAAGGGCATTGCGTTTTGCCATTTTCTTGACTCCCATTGCAAGCGCGACTGTCACCACTGCCGGCAGTCCTTCTGGTATTGCTGCTACTGCAAGTGCTACTGCTGCAAGGAACATTGCAAAGAGTTCATTGCCGTAGAGCATTCCTGCGCCGAATACTATTAGTGCTATTGCGATTACTGCTATGCCAAGGAATTGGCTGAGATGCTTGAGTTTTTTCTGTAATGGTGTTGGCTCTGGCTGTGCTTCTTTGATCAGTTTTGCTATTTTTCCTATTTCTGTAGTCATTCCTGTTGCAACTACAATTGCTTTTCCTCTTCCTTTTGTGATTACTGTTCCATTGAAGACCATGTTTTTTCTGTCTGCCACTGGTGTTGTGCTTCTGAGTGCTATTGCCTCTTTTTTCACAGGAACTGATTCCCCTGTCAGTGCTGCTTCCTGTGTCTCAAGGTTTGTTGTGGCTGTGAGTCTTGCGTCTGCTGGCACTTTTTCTCCTGTTTCAAGTATTAGTATGTCTCCTGGAACGATTTCTGTTGCATCTATCTCTTTCTGCACTCCGCTTCGTATCACTATTGCTTTTTGTGATATCATTTTCTTTAGTGCTGCTATTGCTGTCTCTGCCCTGTATTCCTGCACAAACCCGAGTATTGCGTTTAGTATTACTATTGCGAGTATGACATAGAAGTCTGTGTATTCTTTCACAAAGAATGAGATTACCATTGCTATTATTAGTATCCACACTAGTGGGCTCTTGAACTGCCTTGCAAGTATCTGCAGTGGATGTATCTTGTCTGCTTCCTCTATCTTGTTTGGCCCGTATTTCTCCAGCCTTTCCTCTGCCTCTGATTGTGACAGCCCTTTTTCAGAAGTCTGTAATTCCTGTAATACCTCTTTTTCAGATTTTAAATAATAATCTGTCATGGTTTTTTGTTTGGAAATACAGGTATATAAATGTATTGGCATTGGGTTTTCTAAAATCGCTTTTCCAGCATAGAAATACTTTTAATTAAACACCGGTTTTTGCATTTTATGGGTGCGGGAGAAGAACTTTTGCCTGATGGCGGTATAAAGCCTCAGATTGGCATTATTGATAATGGTGGACAGTACACTAATTTAATCAGAAAGAGAATTCTTAATCTTGGAGTTAATGCTGTTTTATTGTCACATAAAACCGCGCAGGAAGATATTGATGAGATGGGTCTTGCAGGTATTATTGGTTCTGGTGGAAAGTGTTCTGTCACAGATGAAGGCGCTCCTCAGAATCTTCCTGAAGGTGTTCCTTATCTTGGTATTTGTTATGGAATGCAGCTTGATGCATATAAAAATCGCGGCAAAGTTGGTTCTGCTGAGCTCGGAGAGTATGGTAACGCCCTTATTGATGTAGTGGAGCATGCAGCAGAAAAAGAAGGGGATTTGTT
>WJJT01000007.1 GCA_014729555.1 Candidatus Woesearchaeota archaeon | reverse complement strand
TGAGAATCTTGTTCCAAAGGAAATTGATGAGCCAAAAGACATTGTTGACGGCTGCATCAAGGCGCACACAAAAATCCTGCAGGGTTTTGGCGGCAATGAGAAAAGTGATAAAGAAAAATACAAAGAAGCATTAACGCCATTACATTTTGCGATTTCCTTGACAGGAGAGCCTTGTTTGTATCCAAGACTTCCTGCGCTTGTTGATGAGATTCATTCCAGAGGCATGACCACTTTTATTGTTACTAACGGCACTGTTCCAGAGATGCTGGAAAAACTTGTTAATCATCAGCCTACTCAGTTGTATATGACTCTGCCTGCTCCTGATAAAGAGACTTATCTTAAGACCTGCAATCCGCTTGATGAATCCAGCTGGGACAAAATTAACAAGTCTCTTGCTTTGATTAAGGGGTTCAAGCGGTGCTGCCTGCGTTTGACTCTTGTAAAGGGTGTTAATATGCTTAATCCAGAAGCCTATGCAGAAATAATCAAGAAAGCAGACCCTTCTTTTGTTGAAGTAAAGGCGTATATGTGGGTTGGGCATTCAAGAGAAAGGCTTGAGCATAATAACATGCCTTTGCATTCAGAGATTGTTGAATTTGCAAAACAAATTGCAGAATCTGCTGGCTGGAAAGTGATTGATGAAAAGCCTGAAAGCAGGGTTGTTTTATTGATGCAGAAAGATAATAAAGACAGGCTTTTAAGTTTTGAATAATTGTTTTATTTCTGTTGCTCTGTGGTACAGTGTTTTGTGTATTGGGTGTATTGAGAATATCTCGTGCATTATCTCCCGAAGTTGGTGTTTTTTCTTTATTCTTGGTTCTTTGATTGAAAACATCAATACTGCACTTGTTGCCCTTAGCATGAATGATACCCCGAATATCAGCGGTATTCCTGATAATAAGAATACCCAGTTGTCTGCTATGTATCCTCCCACTACAGGTGCTATTATCAGTGGAAGTGATGCCAGCATTTGGTATTTTGCTGCTTTTATTACCCTGTGGTGCGGTGATAGGTCCAGAAGAAGATTAAATGAACTTAGCAGCACTCCTGCCCACACTATTCCGCTTATCATTTGTGTCACAAATATTAGCCAGATATTGTTTTTTGTCACAAAAAGGAATAAGAAAGGCACTAGTGCTGTGCCGAATATGCTGCAGATTGCCACTGGCTTGTCGCCTATTTTGTCAGATACCCTTCCCCAGTGCGGGTGTGCAAGTATTTTGGATACTCCTGCCACTGCAAATGAAAGCATTAGTAGTGTGTAGCTTATTTCTATGTCTTTTAGCATGTATACTGTGAAGAAGGGCGATGCAAGCATGTATGAAAAATTAAAGAATATCATGACCAGGACGAATTTCCTGAACTCTCCTTTTATCTTGAAGAAATCTGATAGTCCGTATTGTTTTGTTTCTTTGTATTCTGGCTCTTTCATTCTGGAATACAGGTAAGCTGACCATAAACCGAATAATATCCCTACTAAAAATACTGTTGAGAAGCCTGTATAGTCTGTCTTAGGAAAAAGGTCAAGGTATGCTGCGCCCAGGACACTTGCTGTCATGCCGAATATTCCCATCAGCATGTTTCGTCTGGCAAAATATCTTCCTCTGTATTTTGCTGTTACAAAATCCCCTGCAAGGCTTGTCCATGCAGGCACTGAGAGCCATTCTGCGAATTGTGACAGAAAATAGTATATTAATAGTGTCAAGAGCGGGTGTGATTTAAAGAAAATAGGTATCAGCACGATTGGCATCCATAACAGTCTGGATACTGTGTTTATTACTATGTTTATGTGTATTCTTGAGTAAAGCTCTGTGAGTTTTGCCCCTGGTATCTGGGAGAGTATTGCTGCCAGGTAGGGAAGCGCTCCTGCTATTCCTATTATTGTGTTTGATGCTCCCAGGGCAAGTGCAAATGCTATTAAGAACATGCTCGTGAGATTATAGTATATTGTCCAGAGGATTCCTTCTTTTATGAGCAGTTTTTGGTTTTGTGTAAGCTTCATATTTTGATTATTTCTCCTTTTGGGCCTGGATTGATTATTGTCGCATTATTGATTTTGTCTTTTTTTCCTGCATTTTCGTGTATGTGCCCGCACACAGCCAGGATAATGTTCTTGTTTGATTGTATGAATTTTGTTATTGTCTTGTTTCCGCAGTATTCCTTGCCTATTTTGTCAAGTTTTGTTTTGTGGGGTGGGGCGTGTGTTATCAGCACAGTTTTTTTCCCTTTTATTTTTGGTTTTATTTTTTTTATGAATTTTTCCATCTCTTTGTCTGTTCTTAAGAATCCTTCTCCTGAGAATCCAACAAAGAAATAGTCCCCTATTTTTACTGCTTTTTTATGTATGAATAGCAGGCTGTTGTAAAATGAGCAGAGTTTTTTCATCATGGCTGCTGTCTCATGGTTTCCAGGTATTACCAGTATTTTTTTGCCTATCTTGCTTATTTCTGCCATGAGCTCTTCCAGGTGGTTTTCAAATAAAGAGGCGTCTCCTGCAAATAAAATAACGTCTGGTTTTTCCTTTTTTGCAAGTTTTCTTAATTTCTTGATGTATTTTAGGCTGGTGTAGAAATCCACGTATTCCGGGCTGCCTTGTTTTGAATGAAGATCTACAAATGCCAGAATTTTCATAGAGCTAGCCCCCAAAGCTTAGCTGTATGATTGTTTGATATGTTGTGAAATTATTCAGTACATATGTCTCTACAAGCATTGCTACAAATAATACCAGTATTGCAATCAGGAGCACTCCTAGGTTCAATAACAGTATTCTCCCGAATTTGTTGGATATTATTTTTTCTTTTGCAAGAGCGTTGGATATTACTGTTCCTGACATCACCGCAATTACATAGCTTGACATCTCAAGCAGTACGTGCGGGAATACACTCAGCATAATCAATAGAAATATTATTGCTGTGTTTGCGCTTAGGTTTACTGCTGTTGTTTTTGCAAGGTTGCCGAATATTGTTCCCCATACAGATGCATTCCAGATTATAAGGTAGATTGAGCCGTTTCCTGCTATTACTGACACAAAAAAGCACAACATCAATACCTGCATGTTGTGCGTGAATAATTCCCAGAATAACCCCATAGAGAATGTTGCTCCTCCTGTCAATACTGCAAGTTGCTGCTTGAATATCTCGTTTGTTGCAAGTGTTGGGAGTATCATTGCAAAGATTGCAAATACAAAGAATGAGCCAAAGAACATGTACATGTATACTTTATACAGCTGTTTATTTGCTCTTATCCATTCTTTTAAGTTTATCAGGCTCTCAAATCTTCCGTGTATTTCTTCCTGGAAAGATGTGAATTGATATAATGATGGCACTAGCAGTGTTGAAGTGACTGCCACAATCACCAGTGCCGGGTCTTGGGGAAACACCAGCATTGCAAAGAACATGCCAAAGATAGTTAGTGCAAAGCTCAGTATGAATGAGTATTTAGGGTGTGTTTTCAAGAACTCTATGGGATACAGCTGCTCTAATACCATTTTAACCTCTTTTTTGTGTATTCTGTGTATTTTATTATTTAAATGTTTCTGAGTATTACTCTTTGATCAGATGTTGGTCATATCCTGCTTTAACCAGGGTTTCATATGCTTTCCAGACATCTTCTGGTATCTCTTGTGGGATTTGGAATCCTTTTTCTGGATAAATCTCAATTCTTTGCAGGTCTCCTGCCATTATGTTAATCATATCATCCTTGCTGATTTTGCCGTTTGGATAATCCTCAAAGCTGATTTGTGGGGAAGTGACTAATATTTTCTTGTCAGGAAGGTGTTTTTTGAATGTTGCAAATGCTCTGCGTTCCATGTATGGTTTTTGCACTACTATAAAACTGTCTGGGCTCAGCTTTTTTGCCTCTAGAATCTTCATTGTAAAGATTATATTCTCGCCAGTATTAGTTGATTTGTTCTCAATAATTATTTTTTCTTTAGGCACACCCAGTTTTATTGCAATATCTGCGAAAACCTCTGCTTCTGGTTTGTTCCACAATCCTTCGGTTAGCCTGCCGACTCCGCCAGAATAAATAAGTAATGGTGCCCAGCCCTCAAGTAATAATTGCGCACCGCGCTCTGCAATTCTAGTATCATGGCTTCCCAGGACTAATATACAGTCTGCCTTCTCAAGCTTGTGGTTCATGTGGTGGTAATCCCAAAGTTTTTTTGCTGCTTTGTCGATTTCTTCCTGATTCATTTTTTATCTCACACTGTAATAATCCTCTAAAACTAATTTATCCAGTCTTTTCAGGTCCCTGACTATATAAAATCTTCCCTCTCCTAAATCAGCAATCTGTTTTGCTAATTTCTCGCCTTTTTCATCTAATTTAATGCCGATTACAGATACTGTTATTCCTGCTGCTCTTGCTGCTGATACTGCTTGTCTGGTTTCTTCTTCTGGTTTCTTGCCTACTGTTGGAAGCGCGTCTGTTAATATCACCAAATGATTTGTCATGTCTCCTCTTGGAAAGAGTTCTGTTGATTTTTTTATCATTTCTACAAAGTCTGTTTGTTTTGATGCCTTGACCCTGGTTATTTTATTAAGCAAGAATCCAAAATCGTCTGTTGGCGCTACAAAGTCTTTTACTTCTGTTCCAAAAACTATCAGTCCTACCTTGTCTTTGTCATTTATTGCCTTGTAAGCCAGTGCTACTCCTGCTTTTTTGCATGTTGCTATCTTGTCTCCTTTCATTGATGCAGAACTGTCCAATCCATAGATTATGTTCACTGCTCCTTTGCTCTGTCTTGTTGCTGTTTTCAGGTCTTCTGCTTTTATTGTCCGGTGTTTCCTCTTGATTGCTGTCTTGAGTGATTTTCTTACTACTATGTCCCTGTACCTGTCGCCTTTTTTGAATGCCTTGTAGTCTGCTTTTTCTCCGTACTGGCTTGTTTTTTTGTGTATTTTTTCTCCTGTCATTCCTTTTGGGATGATTTTGTCTAGTTCTTCTATATATAGTATAAGGGAGGCAAGCTCTATTCCTTTGTCTGTTATGTCTCCTCTTGCTCCCAGCAGGTCTTTGTTTTTCAGCCTGTCAAGGTTTGCCTCGATTTTTTTCTTGAGTTCTTTCTGGAATTCTGGTATGCCCAGGTTTTTCTCTAGATAGTCTGGCTCATAGCCTGTCAATAACCGCAATAATCTCTCTCCATACAGTTGTTTGGCTAATGAGTAATTCTTCACAAGTTTGTCAAACAGCATGTTTGGCGTGAATGCGCTTATGTTCTGGTTTACTGCCTCCTCTATGACCTTGCCGTCATCAATTGTCTCTTGGTCATGCTGCAGCACAGAGTGCATGAGCTTGTCTTCAACCAGCTGCATCTGCAGGCTGCCTTCAGATTGTTCTGCTTTTGAGAATTCTTTAACTTCCTGCTCTGTGCTAAAGACAACCACCGCTTTCTTCCATTTCCTTGTGCTCAGAGCAGAAGGACTTGAATTCCTTTCCAAGGAATTCCTCTGCTGTCTGTAGATACTTGACAGACGGCTTTAATTCTGTTCTGTGTGATAATACAGAGATTACTGCTTTTGATATGTCTTCTGCATTTACTGTCTTTCTTCCAGCAAGCAGTGCATTTGCCTGTGCTCTTTCATAAAGCCCTATTGAGGCCCTGACACTTGGTTTTTTTTGCAGGTCTTTGTGCTCTCTTAATAGCCTTACAAAATTGATTGCCAGTGAAAGCAGTTCTTTGGGAAACTGAATTTCTGTTTTCTTTCCTTTTTCTATGACAATTTCTTGTTCTGTTTTGATGTTTTCTGGGTATGTCATGTGTACTGCGTCAAACCTGTCAAGGAAAACGTCTGATAGTTTTTCTGTTGCTGCTGTCTCTTCTGGGTTCATGGTTCCTATGAATATTAAGTTTGCTGGAAGGTCTACTGTGTATGAGCCTATTGTCGCCCTGCCTTCCTGCAATACCTGCAGCAGCGCATTCTGCAGTTTTTCAGGGCACCTGTTTACTTCATCAAAGAATAGTATGCCGTTGTTTGCCTTGAATATTTTTCCTGGTGTAAATGCTTCAAGGCTTGTTGGCCCGAATTTTAGTGCTTTTATTGGGTCTATGTCTCCTATTATGTCTTCTACTGTGATGTCTGGGCTTCCCTGCAGTCTCACAAGCCTCTCTGTTCCTTTTATTTTCTTTGTTTTTGGTTTTTTTGAGAGGCAGGTTGGGCATAGTGGTTCTTTTGGGTCGCAGTTATATTGGCAGGCGTTTACTTCTATTTCTGGAAGAAGTGCAGCAACATTTTTTGCTATTGTTGTCTTTCCAACTCCTGGCGGCCCGATTATAAGTATGTGCCTGTCCATCAGCAAAGCGGATTTTATCTGTTCTTTGGTAATATTCTGTCCAATAATCTCTGTGAATGGGTCCTTTCCCACGAATTGTTCCTTGAATTTGTTCTTGATCATACTGGTTTGTGTATATTGATAAAAGTATTTAAAGTTAACTCCTGAGGATTATTGCTCACTTTTGAATTTACACAAAACTTTAAATAGTCAGAAATCTTAATAAATAGTAAGGTAAAAAAAAGATAAAACTATCTTTTCTTCTTGACTTTTCTCTTTGCTTTGCTTTTCTTTGTTTTTTTCTTTTTTGGTTTTTTCTTTACTCTTTTTTCTGCTGCTTCTGTTGCTTTTTTCATTTCTTTAAGCATGATTCTGCTCATTGCTTTTGTGTATTTCTTTGTCTCGTCAAGCATTTGTTTTGCTACTTTTTTGACTTCTTTGTGGTCGCTGCCTTGTATCATTTTTTTCATTTCTTTCTGTGTTTCTGCTTTTGCGTATTTTGCTACTTTTGCAGGCACTTTTGCCAGTTTTTTTATTTTGTCTCTTTTGCTCATTTTTTTTCACCTCAATTTAAAGTTATTCTTTCCTTCTTGTCAAGCCGTAGGGCATGAATTTTTCCTTTATCACTGATCCTGTGAGTATTAATAACAGCATTATTGCAAAGGACAGGGCAAATATTGAAAAGATGGAATACCCGAATAATCTTGGTTCTATGTCTATAAGCATTGAGCCTGACAGCAGCAGTGCTGCTGCGAGTATGGAGTATGCCAGTTTGTTGCTTCCAAATCCTATTGACCTGCCCAGGTGGCTTATGTCTGTGTCATTTATGTCAAGTCTTAGCGGTTCTCTCTGGAATTTTTCCAGCAGGTCAAGTGTTTTTTCTGGTATTTCTGACAGTGCTTCTCCTGTTTCAATTGATGCGGACAAGAATCTCTTGATTAGTTTTGACGGCTTGTTTTGTTTCTTCAGGTATGCTGCGATTTTTGGCTTGGCATACTCAACAAAATTAAAGTCTCTGTCCAGTTCCACGCATGTTCCTTCTGATGTCACCATTGCTTTTGCCAGCAGTATCAGGTCTGCAGGCATTCTTATGTGGTTTTTTATGCAGGTATTGAACAGCCTGTGAAGTATCTGTGTTGCTTTTACATTGCCTGCCGGGTGCCAGTGCCTTATGATGTCATCAACATCCAGTTCAAATCTCTCTATGTTTGTCTGGTCTGTTGGCATTCCTATTTTCAGCAGGAGCCTTGTCACTTCTTTTGAGTTCCTGTTGACTAATGCCACCAGCATGTCTATTGTATATTCTTTTAGTTGCTTGTCCAGCCTTCCTATTATGCCAAAGTCCAGCATTGCTATTTTTCTTCCTGGAAGTATGAGTATGTTTCCTGGGTGCAGGTCTGCGTGAAACACTCCTTTGTCAAGCACCTGTTTGAACATTGCATCTGCAATTGCCTGTATCAGTTCTTTTCGTATTTTCAGGGATAGCTTGTCTTTTATTTCTGCAAGTTTTGTTCCGTGTATGTAATCCATTATTATTAGTTTGCTTGTTGTGTATTGAGTGTGGATTTTGGGGACTGTTACTTTTTTCAAGCTTTTGAATACTTCATAGAATTCCTCTATGCTGTCTGCCTCTATCAGGAAGTTCAGCTCGTCTTTTGTGTAGCTCTCAAACTCCTGCACTATCTCTGCTGGGGAGACGGTGGTTTTTCTGAAGTATTTGTCAACCTTGTGTGCAAGGTAATACATTATTTCTATGTCTGATTCAAACTGCTGTTTTACATTTGGCCTTTGTATTTTTACAACGACCTTTTGCCCGTTTTTCAGTACTGCTTTGTGTACTTGTGCTATTGATGCGCTTCCTATTGGTTTTTTGTCAAACTGCTTGAACATAGAATTAAGGGGTTTTCCTGTTTCTTTTTCTATTATGTTCTTGGCTTTTTCATAGGAAAATGAAGGCATCCTGTCCAGCAGTTTGCTGAATTCATTGCAGTATTCCTGGGGCACTAAATCAGGCCTTAAGCTTAACAGCTGCCCTAATTTTACATACGCCCCTCCTAATTCTTCCATTGATTTCCTGAGTCGTATGGGGATGGATTCTGCTTTTTTGTATGGCTTGATTCTTTTGTGGAATGGAAGATGCCACTTTAGGCCGAATTCCTGTATAAAATACCCAAGCCCTTGTTTTGCAAGAACATTGACTACTTTAGAAGCCCTTTTGAGTGATGTGTTCTTCATTTTTTCCTCTTTTTTGTGTATTTTAAAGTTGTTTCTGATATATATACTTTGTGTATTATTACAAAACTTTTTAAATAAGTCTTGGTTTTTTATAAACTTATGTATGAACTGATAATAACAGAAAAGCCGAATGCAAGCAAGAGGATTGCAGAAGCTCTTGCAGAAGGAAAGCCGATTAAGGAGAATATCAAGGGAGTTCCATACTACAAGGTAACTCATAAGGGAAATGACTTGGTTATTGGCTGTGCAGTTGGCCACTTGTTTGGCCTGGCTGAGAAAGAAAAAGCTGGTTTCAAGTATCCTGTTTTTGATATTGAGTGGGTTCCTTCTTTTGAGGTTTCCAAATCTGCTGATTTTTCAAAGAAGTATTATAACGTCCTGAAAAAGCTTGCAAAAGATGCAGGTTCTTTTACAGTTGCCTGTGACTATGATGTTGAAGGCGAGGTTATTGGCCTTAATATTGTGAGGTTTATTTGCAACAGGAATGAGGCAAGGCGTATGAAGTTCAGCACCCTGACAAAGCCTGATGTAATTAAGGCTTATGAGAATGCCTCTTCTCATCTTGACTGGGGCCAGGCAGAGGCTGGAGAGACAAGGCATTTTCTTGATTATTATTATGGTATTAATCTTTCAAGGGCTCTGACTTCTGCGATTAAGTCTGCTGGCATGTTCAAGATTTTGAGTACAGGCCGTGTTCAGGGGCCTGCTTTAAAGATTGTTGTTGACAGGGAAAAGGAAATTCAGGCTTTCAAGCCTGTTCCTTTTTGGCAGATTGAGCTTAATGGCAGTTCAAAAAGCAAGCCTATTGATGCCTGGCATAAAGAGGATAAGTTTTGGGAAAAGAAAAAAGCAGATGAAGTGATGCAAAAGGTAAGGGGAGAGAAAAAAGGAACTGTTGGTTCTGTTAATAAGAGGGAGTTTAAGCAGGCTCCGCCAACACCTTTTGACCTGACCTCTCTGCAGACAGAGGCGTATCGTTGTTTTGGCATAAGGCCTAAGGAAACTCTGTCTATTGCTCAAAACCTGTACACTACTGGATTGATTTCATATCCAAGAACAAGTTCTCAGCAACTGCCTGCGGCAATTGGTTATTCAAAAATATTAAAAGCACTGGCAAAGCAGAAAAAGTACAAGGAATTGTCAAATAAGCTGCTTTCAGTAAAGACATTAACTCCTAATAACGGCAAAAAGACAGATCCTGCTCACCCTGCTATTTATCCTACAGGGGTTTCTGGAAAATTAGAAGGAAAAGACATGAAAATTTATGACTTGGTTGTCAAGAGGTTTTTTGCTACTTTTGCAGAGCCTGCCAAGCGTGAGACAATGACTGCAGAGATTCTTGTCAAGGATGAGCCTTTTATTGCAAAAGGAACAAGGACTGTTGAGAAGAACTGGCATGAGTTTTATGCCCCTTATGTCAAGCTGGAGGAGGTTGAGCTTCCTAAGCTGGACAAGGGCGATTCTGTTGATATAACAACAATTACCATGCATGACAAGGAGACTCAGCCTCCTAAGAGGTTCACGCAGTCTTCTATTATCAAGGAGCTTGAGAAAAGGGGTCTTGGCACAAAGGCAACAAGGGCAGATATTGTTGAGAGGCTTTATTCCAGGAATTACATTAAAGGCGACAGGATTGAAGCCACTGACTTGGGTATTCATATTATTGCTATTCTTGACAAGTATGTTCCTAAGATTGTTGATGAGGCCTTGACAAGACATTTTGAAGAGGACATGGACAAGATTCGCGAGAAAAAGCTTAAGAAAGATGTTGTGCTTAAAGAAGCTAAAGAGGTTGTTACAGATATCTGCACAGAGTTCAGGAAAAAAGAAAAGGATATTGGCGAGGGTCTTAAGAAGACTTTTACTGAGACTCGTGCTGCTCTTCAGACAGTCGGAGACTGCCCTAAGTGCGAGGGCACACTTGTGATTAAGAAGGGAAAGTTTGGTTTTTTTGTTGCGTGTGACAGGTATCCTGAGTGTGAGGTTACATTTAAGCTTCCTTCAAATGCCTTGATTAAGGTTACTGAAAAGACTTGTGAGCACTGCGGCCACCCTGTTGTTCAGGCTATTAGAAAAGGCAAGAAACCGCAGGAGGTTTGCATTAATCCAGAGTGTCCCTCAAAAAAAGTTGAGGTTAAGGTTGAGGAGGGCAGGAAGTGCCCTAAGTGCGGCAAGGGCGAGCTTGTCTTGAGAAAGTCTGTTTATGGTGCGTTTATGGCTTGCAATAAATACCCTAAGTGCAGGTATACAGAGAGTCTTGATGCGAATGGCAGTGAAAAAAAGCCTGTGAAGAAAAAAGCAAAGAAGAAAAAATCTAAAAAAAAGAAGGCCAAAAAATCTAAATGAAAAATCCTATTCTTGTTTCAACAGGCAGTTTTTGGGACGGAAAAAATCCTTTGGATAATGTTGAGGCAATAAAAAAAATACGGCAGCTTAATGTTGATGGTGTTGAGATAACTTTTGCAGACCCTGCTCTTCTTGAGGGCTTTTTCAGCAATGAAGTCAGAAACCTTCTGCAGAAGTTCAGGATTGTTGGGATGCACCTGCCTGGAATAAAATATCAGAGAAATGATAAAACAAGTGAAATCATCAGAAAATGCTATTGTTTATACAGATTGCTAAAGGCAGATTATGCAAATTTGCATATGCACTGGATAAAGGATGCAAGCTTGTTTAGGGGCACTAGATGGAATATTGTTATTGAGAATGGCGGCTCAAGGCACGGCTATCTTGTCAAGGATATGCAGGAATTTCTCAAGAAGAACAGGCGTTTTAAGATGGTTCTTGATGTTAATCATGCTTCTGAGTCTGGCGAGATTGGGGAGTATGTCAAGAAACTAAAGAACAAGATTTATGCTGTTCATCTTGGCGGTGGCGAGATTCCTGATTCAGCAGGACACAAATTGTTTCACAAGGCCCCTGAAGAATATTTAAAAAGTTGTGAGCCAATAAAAAAGCTTGACTGCCCAATCGTTATTGAGTCTAACTGGGGAAATAATGCTGAACTTATGAAAAAAGAGCTTGCTTTTGTCAGGAAATGGCTTAAGCAAAAATCATAAAATATATATAGTATGTTTCAGTCTGTCTTCTGTGATGAAGAAGAATGCGGTTTTTTTTGTATTATTATTTATAATAGCTCTGGCGCCTTGTGTGTGTTCTGCTCAGGAGATGCATGGCAGTACAAAACTGCTTGCTTTATTGAACAAGCAGGGCAAGCAGTATGGTGCCTCTGCAACTCTTGATCTTGATATTCAGTCTGGCAAGAACCGTGTTTTTCTTGAGACTTTTCCTCTTACTCAGGTGACTACGCAGGTTAGCATGCGTTTTGCTCAGCAGATTGCCTGTGACCAGATTGATGTTGATTGCTCTGATTATGATTTTTTTTATACAATCAAGTCTCTTCCTGGTGTTGTTGGAGGGCCTAGTGCAGGTGCTTCTGCTTCTGTCTTGACTGCTGCCCTGCTTCTTGGCCAGGAGATGAAAAAAGATACTGCTATTACAGGCACTATTAATTCAGGGGGCACTATTGGTGCTGTTGGCGGCATAAAGGGAAAGATAAAGGCTGCTTCTGAGAACGGAATAAAGCACGTGTTGATTCCTAAGGGAACAAGGATGTATGTTGAGGATGAGGTTGAGATAGTAAAAATTGAAGAAGAGCTGGAAGAGAATCAGACAAGCCAGAATCAATCAAACGAGACTTTTGGGATTAACCAGTCAAATAAGCTGGACCTTGTTGAGTATGGGCATAATCTTTCTGTTGACGTCACTGAGGTTGCTACTCTGGCAGAGGCTCTAAAGATTTTTACTGGTTATAAAATCAAAGAGCCTTCTGGTGAGTTTGTGATTGATCCAGGATACAAGAGAACCATGAAGTCTGTTGCTGTTGATTTGTGCTCCAGAAACAGCAATATTACAAATCAGTTGCAGCAATTGCGTGAAAACCGCGGAATTAATGCTTCTGAAAAAGAGGTTTCTGCTATTAATTATTCTGAAAAAAGCAGGGAGTCTTTTGATGTTGGCGAATACTATAGCGCTGCTTCTTATTGCTTTAGGTCTAGTGTTAGCCTGAAACAGGATATTTTCAGGCTGTCTAATTTGACAAAAGGGGATTTTGAAAACAAGGCAAGGATTATTGAGGAAGAGATTGATGAATTCAATAAAAAAATTAACAATACAAAGATGAATACTATTACTGCTCTTCAGACAATGATGGCTGTGAAAGAGCGTCTTCAGGAGGCGCGTGATTCTGTGACATCTGCTCTTGAGGCAGACAAGCTGAATAAGTCTGCTGATATGATGGCTTATGCAGAAGAGCGGTTTTATTCTGCAAAGACCTGGGGCAAGTTTTTTAATGGCGACAGGAATGAGTTTAAGCTTGATCAAAAGCACCTGAAGCAGACCTGCCGGAGCAAGATTAACGAGGCAGAGGAGAGGTATAATTACATCCGTTCTATCATTCCTAGCCTGAAGCTTGTTTCTCGTAAAGAGATGGATAAGGCTTATGAGGATCTTGACAAAAAGCAGTATGTTGACTGCTTGTATCAGGCAATTAAGTTAAAGTCTGAGATTGACGTGGTTCTTGGCATTATTGGGATTGAGAATAAAGAGCTGGATGAACTGATTGATCTTAAGCTGGATATTGTAAGAAAGAATTTGATTAAGGCAGAGCAGGAGGGGATATTTCCTATAATCAGCTACTCTTATTATGAATACGCGAATTCTCTTAAGGAAAAAGACAAGTATTCTGCATTGTTATTCACAGAGTATGCTCTTGAATTTGCTAATCTTGATATATACTTTCCTAAAAAAAGGACTGTATGGGACATCTTAAAGAAAGTGGACAGAAAGATGCTGCTTGTTTTCTTTCTTGGATTGTTTGCAGGAATTCTTTTGATGTGGTCAACTAAAAAGGAGCATAAAACCCTGCAAACGTCTCCGAAGAAACGTTTGCGAGGGAAAAAGAGGTGATTATAAAATACTAGTATTTTATAATTTTTTAGAATTTTTGAAAATTCCAAATTGATTGCAAAATGCTTGCATTTTGCAAGCTTTTGGAATTGCTGGCAATTCCAAATTGATTGTTAGTATAAAAACCCTCGCAGACCTCCGAAGAGATCTGCTCGGGAAAAAGAGGTGATTATAAAAGGTTGATTATAAGCTTTAAGCGCAAAACCTCCCTTTAACCCATCTGTCACTACTCTTGTATAGTATTAATTATATATAAAGCTTTCGGTTTTAGGAGCACTTTAAAGTGGTCATAAAATATATTTATAAAGACCGGCCTTTTTCTCCTTATTATGAAGTGTATTAAATGCTCTAAAACAGCGAAAATAGGCCTTAAGCACCTTGGAGGCAGCCTGTGTCCCTCCTGCTTTGCAGAGGTCATTGAAAAGCGTGTCAGAAAGAGTCTTAGGGACAATAAATGGCTAAAGCCTGCAGACAGAATCATTTATATAGACGATGGAACACTGCAGTCAAAAGCAGGCATTCATTTGATTAATGCAATATTTAAGAATCAGCCATTTAATATCTGTTTTAAAAAAGGCTTAATCAAGTCAGCTGCCAGGCTCTCAAAAGGCTATGATAAAGTGCTTATTCCCTGGAACATGGATGATGAAGTTGTGCAGTTTCTTGATGCCTTGTTCAATGCTAAAAAAGTGCCTAAAAAAAGGCACATCAAGTTTTTAATCAATATCTCTGATGAAGAGATTGCTTTTTTTGCCAAAATAAAGAAAATCAAGGGCACGCAAAAGGCCAAAACAAGGCTTGGAAAGATGCTTGATGACCTGGAAAAAAGATATCCTGGCTCTAAATTTGGTCTTCTGCGCTCTATTTAACCTTAACATTTAAATACTGCAATATATAAAAACCAGGATAATGAAGAAAAAAAAGAAGTGGATTACTCCTGTTGTAATCATTGTTATACTCCTGCTTGCAGTCACAGGTTATTATGGGTATTATTTTTACGCACTTTCACAGCTGCAGGTTACAGATGTTCACCTGAATGAGCTTACTGAGTTCAGCATGCAGGGTTTTGCTTTTGACGGCTCTATTGAATTGTATAATCCTTGTTTGATTGATGTTACTGTGGAAAAGATTGATTACCGCATTATTTTCGAGCCTACTCAGCAGGTGCTTTCTGTTGGCAGCATTCCTGAAAATGTTGTTCCTGCAGGAAATTATACTATTATTCCTTTTAGCAAGAGCATCCGCTGGGCTCCAGCACTTTCTCTTGTCCTTGGATTGGCAACAAGCGACCAGCCTGTTAATATTGCTGTTATTGGGGATGTTGCAGTTACTGAATCTATTCATCTGCCTTTTGTCTATAAAATGGATGTTCGTGAGTATCTTAAGGATTACGCTAATAAGTATTATGAGTCTCAAAAGCAGGCTGTTGTTGAGAAGGTTGAGGAAAAGTACGGCAGGACTGCTGGTGCTATTGCAGAACATGTGGCAGGTTACCTGCCCGGGCTTATTTGATGAATTTGTATTTCTTTAGAAGTTCTTTTAGGTCTGTCCAGTCACTGCCTTGCTTGAATTCCTTGAGTCTCTCTGGAGGAAGTTGTTTTATGACATAGAGTGTGATTTTTGCCATGTCGCGCATGTCTTTCAGCATGAGTTCTTTTGCAACCATTTCTTTTATTCTTCCTTCTTCTTCATCTTCCAGCATTTTGTCTTTTTGCTCTATTTCTTTTTTGTATGGCTTGAATCTGAGCCGCTCCAGCAGGCTTTGCCATATTGATTTTTTCTCGCCAGTGACCTCTTCCTCCAGGGTCTCTGCTTTTGGTTTTTCTGTTTTCTCTGGTTCTGGTTTTTTCTCGTTTGGCTCTCCATATGTTTGCACTTCAGGAGGCATTTTTACTGGGGGCGGGGTTGGTTTTGGCATGAATCCTTTTATCATTCCAATTACGTCTATTTTTTTCTTTTTTTTGACTGAAAGATATTCAGATAGCTCTTGGTCAAATTCTTTTTTGCTCCCCATAATTGTATTTAGAAACATATCCTATTTAAATACTTTGCCCTTAGAAAAGGTTTATATATTTTGAAATAAACTGCAGAAGTATGAGAAATCCTGTTGTTTCAGGCGTGTTTTATCCTGCTGATAAAGAAAGTCTTAAAAAACAGATTAAGGCCTGTTTTTTGTCTGGTTTTGGTCCTGGAAAACTGCCTGAAAAAGGCAGTAAAGAACTTGAAGGTGTGATTGTTCCTCATGCAGGGTATGCTTTTTCCGGTTCTTGCGCTGCTTTTGCATACAAAGTTGTTGCAGAGTCTGCAGGGCCTGACTTGTTTATCCTGCTTGGCCCTTCTCATGCTGGTTTTGGCAGCTGCCTGAGCCTTGAGGACTGGAAAACTCCTCTTGGAATTGCAGAAGTTGACAAGGATTTTGCAGGCCTGCTTGTTGAGAATGGCATTCCCCAGGATGAGCAGGCTCATGCTAATGAGCACTCTATTGAGGTCCAGCTTCCTTTTTTGCAGTTTGTTTTTGAGGATTTCAAGTTTGTGCCTGTTATTGTTTCAGAAGACTACAAGCAGGCTGCAGGCGCCATTCTGAAATCCCTGAAGCAGTCAGATAAAAAAGCGGTTTTTATTGCCAGTTCTGATTTTACCCATTATGGCAGGGAGTATGGTTATGTTCCTTTTGCAGATAATGTAAAGGATAATATGTATAGGCT